>DATJEI010000084.1:0-17666 GCA_035496735.1 Bryobacteraceae bacterium
GGCCGATTGCAATGGATCGTAGTGTCCGTTCCCGGCCATCGAATCAATTCCACTGGCGGTGAGGGCCGTCGGGATCACAATCCTTTAGAAAGCCGCGAGGTCCGCGGCGGAACACAAGAGTCGCGAGCGCCACAAACAGCAAGGCCTGCGCTAGAGAAGTGGCCAGCGCAATTCCCGCAACACCATATCGAGCCATCAGAGCATAATTCAGAACTGTACTCAGGACAAGTGCCGCGCTTGAAAACGGAAGCAGTGCATAATTGGCCTTCAGTGCCGAAAGGATGCGCATCAGAATTGTGATTCCGACAATAAACGGCAACTGAAGCAGCGAGTAACTTTGCACGGAGGCCACTACCCGGGTATCGGCGGCGTTGAACGCACCCCGCTGTAGGGTGAGCCGCACGATGGGAATTGAAAATACGATCAGGAGGGCTGCGCCCGCGCCTGCCGCCAGCACCGATCCCGAGAGAATTCGCCACAGCGATTGTTTCAGCCGTTCCCAATCGCGGGCAGCGACCATGCGGGAAAAACGCGGAAGAATCGTAACGCTGAGCGCTGCCGGACCGATCGCGATCAGCACGCCGGCCAAGCGCGTCCCATAATTGAGAAGCGATACACTTCCTGTTCCCAGCGCCGCTGCCATCGCCTGTCCTATAAAGGCAGTACCAGCGCTCATCGCGGTAACCGCAGCGAGATAGCCATACTCTTTCCGGAACTCGAGCAGCGAGAAATCGCGCTGCCGCCGCGGGGGGAAGATCGGAAATCCGGCCTGTCGGAGCCCGAAACCGAGAACCACGACTTCTGCTAGAGATGCAAGGCTAGTACCGGCCGCCAGAATCCAAACACCACCGCTTTTTCCGGCGAGCAGAATAAACACAATGATTACCGCCGGCGTCAGCGTGACGGTGAGCGCCGGGACCACAAAGCGGCGTTGGGAGTTCAATACAGCGCGCCAGACATTCGCCACCGCGGACAGCGGAAGAATCGGCGTCATGAGAAGAATCAAAAGCCCGACCAGGTGAAGGTTCAGAGCGCTTCCCGCGCCGAGCGTCGCCACTGCGGCGGCTCCGGTCGCCAGAACTGCGGCGCCGCCGCAGGAAAGCCGGAAGCTCCTTCGCAAGACGTGCCCATATAAGTCGATCGCCTTCGCCTGGCCTTCCCAACATTCCAACTCTATGAGCTTGGGAATCAACACAGGAATAAGCGACCCGCAAAATACGTCGGCCAAAAAAGACGGCGCCAGAAAGGCGAGCAAGTAGCTGTCGAGCGCGGCGCCCGATCCGAAAACGCGCGCAAGGACCACCGCTTTGGCGGCCCCCATGAACTTGGCGAGGGTCGTGAAAGCGCTGACCGTCAGCGTGTCGAACAGCATCCCGCGCCGGGGCAATAACGCCGGGTCCGGTTCAGGAAGCTGCGCAAGCCCGATTTGCTGGGCGATTCCCGTAAGAGACTGCTCCTGTTCTGGGTTCCATGGCGCTCAACACCGCTTTGAGCTTTCTTCGTGCATTCACGATGTAGGCTTTGGCGCCGCTGGGGTTTGAGAGCATCATCTGGCGAGTGATCACCGCGAGCGGAAGTCCATGACCGTAATGAAGCCCCATCACGCGGACTTCCTTCGGCGTCAGCGTCGTCTGTATCAAGCGCCACATATTTCGGAAGGACTGATCTCGCTCCATCGCCAAATGGACTTCGTGCCCGTCTGCGCCCGGGAGATCGTCCGGCATCATTTCCCCTTCCGCAACCGGTTCGGTATGACGTTTCTTCAATGAATTCAGGCAGTGGTTCCGAGTGATTGCATACAACCACGTCGAAAACCGGGAGTTGCCGCGGTAGGTGCTTAGCCGCCTGAATGCGCGCAAAAAAACCTCTTGAACCAAGTCGGGAACGACCTCCGGATCTCTAGTGACGCGATAACACCAGCGAGTAACCCGAACTTGATACCGGCGAAACAGTTCGTTGAACAGATCGTCGACGGTCGATTGATCCACGGCGCTAAGCAATAGAAACACCAGAGCTTCGTCGCTATGCTCGGTGACGTTGCGGGATCCTACCGCGCAAACTGCGGCACGGAGATCCCAACTTTGCGGCGGTTTGTCCGGCATGGTTTCGGCCGAACCGAACCGTGAACCTTGAACGACTTCGTAAATTCCCATGCCATATTTAGGCACGTATTTCAGGTAGAGGCCGCAAAGGAAATGTAAACATTTTGTAAATGTCATTCGTCCTGCTCGCCCAAGGGCAGGTGCCAGGCACGCCAACCTTCGTGCTGGGTCCACGGCTGAAACTTCTCGGAAGCACCTTCGGCTAGAGTCACGATTGGCGCAGCGCGAGCATTTTCTGGCGGGTCCCCCGATCTCCGGTTCACGACTGCTCTGAAACGTCGCTCAAACACGGCTTCGGAAAATTCCGCTGCGCGAGTTTTGAGTTGCGCCGGATGGATCAGAGCTTCTACTCGATCAAAGGCGCGCAAGGCATCCTCTAAACATGGTTCCATAGGTTCTGGATAGAGAACGCCACAACCGTTGCCTACAATATCCAGCGCGCCGCCTCGGCCAAGCGCGATCACCGGCTTGCCGCTCGCCAGCGACTCGACCATGGTCATCCCGAAATCCTCTTCTCCAGGCATGAGAAAAGCGGTGGACTTGGCGTACAGTTCTTTCAACTCGTGCTCCGCCACACGGCCGCAGAACTCGATGTTTTTCGTGGCGAGTTTTCGCAGGCGCGGGTACTCTGGCCCGTCACCCACGATCTTGAGCCTGCGCCCATTACGTGCGAAGGTCCGGACCGCGTAATTGAGGCGTTTGTAGGCCACCATCTCGGAGACCATTAAGAAGTAATCGCTGGCGGAGGAATGGTGAAATGAGTCAACTGCAACTGGCGGATAGACTACGCGTGACTTGCGCCGGTAGGTTTTCCAGATCCGGCGCTTGACGTTACGGCTGTTCGCCATGAATGTATCCACGCGGGCCGCGGTGGCATAATCCCAAGTCCGCAAGTAATTCGTGATGGGAGCTAGAAGCGCGCGCGACGCCAAGCTTTGACGGAACTCCGTGCGGTACGCCGGATAGAGCTCCCATAGATAGCGCATGGGCGTGTGGCAGTAGCAAAGGTGCCGGGTGGTTGAGGATGTCAGCACTCCCTTCGCTGGCCCCGACTCGCTACTGATGACCAGATCGTAAGACCGCAGGTCGAACTGCTCGAGAGCCATCGGCATTAGCGGCAGCAGCGAGCGGTAGAATTTCTTGCAGGGATTCAAGAAGGACGCTTTGACGTTTTTTGAGCGGATCAGGGCGGGCACCGACTCCGGATCGTAAAACAGCGTGAAGATGTCCGCGTCGGGGAAAATGCGGCAGATCGCTTCGAGCACTTTTTCGCCACCTCGCGACCCGAGCAGCCAGTAATGGATCAGAGCCACTTTCATTTCGGTGCCAGGCTTGCCTCTCTGCAACCGATCGCGACATAACCGCAGGTTGCCGTCGCCAGAAACATCGTGAGCACTTCACTGTCTCCCAGGTTGTACTCAAAAAAACCTTCGGCGAGAATCCCGGCGATGACCGCCAATGCCCCAAGCCAGATGAAGCGTGCGCCCGATTGCGTTGGCAGCTTTAAAGCCTCGCGGAAATCACGGGCCATTTTCCCGATGATCCACAGGATGCACGCTAGCGCCGGAAGTCCCCGCTCAGCGGCATATTGGAGATAGACGTTGTGTAAATGCCCGTACCAGCCCTTCGGAAGCGGCTGGGCGACGTCCGCCGGCAGATAGGCGAGGAACTGAGGTTGAATCTGTTCCGGCCCGATTCCAAAAACCGGGTGGGCTTCAATCATCCGCAATCCCGTCCGTGCCATGATGGTCCGGCGGGAGTTCGAGTCTACCTCTCCATGTGGGCGGAACACTGAAAAGACGCGATCCTGTATCTGCGGCGGAACCGCGAGAAACATCACCAGCGCGACCGCCGGCGCCACGCAGATCAGCCATCGCTTGTAGTTCCATGCCAGAACCAGGGCGCCGGCCGGAACGGCCGCGAGAAAGATGCTGCGCGTCAGGCCGAGCACGATTGCGCTCCAGATGATCGCAGCCGAACCCCACCCGACTATCTTCCAGGGGCCACCCGGCACAAACAGCAACAGTGCGAGGAGCAACAGAAGAGCAATCATCTGCTCGCCGCCGTATGTCATCCAGTGGCTGGCGAATCCGGTAATGCGGCCATCGAGAACATAATCGTACAGAGCGGCGTGGAGGGAAACCGCATCATTCCAGCGGCGGACGAATTGACCCAAAGCAAGGCCGGCCGAAAGCGTGGCGATAGCGGCCCATGAGAGCACCAGATTTCGTATTTGGGAAACGCTCCGGAAGGTGTTAAAGATGACCAAAACAATGCCAAAGACGAAAAATTTCCGGATTTGCGGGACGCCCCTCAACGCATCGCCGGAAAGCAAGTCAGCGATTACGGTGGCGGCGAAAAACAGCCCGAGTGGAAGCGCGATCGGTGGAAAGCGCAATCGTCTTCGCGAGACCAGGAGCGCTAAAATACCGATGCTAAGCAGGATTTGAGAGACCGCAATCGAAAACAGAATGGAAGCTGCGGAGCCGAAAGCCAGCCAATACAAGATGCGATCTGCCTTAGCAGTGGAGGATTCACTGGCGATCGCATCAACGCGAACTGGTAGCGAGCATTCAGTGTGCGTCATGACCCAGCAGTATCTTTGGAATGGAGCGAAATAGAATCCGGAAATAGAGTCCCGGCGAAGCGCACCGGACGAGCCGGAGATCCAACCGTTTGCGTTTGGAATAAGTGAGCCGGCTGCGGCCCATCAGTTGCCAGAGGCCGGTAAGGCCAGGCCGGAGCGACAGCACCGCTTCCGCGGACGGCCCGTAGTGTTCATCCAATTCTCCGCGTGTGATCGGGCGCGGGCCCACGAAGGACATTTCCCCTCGCAGCACATGAAAGAGCTGCGGAAGCTCATCGATCGAATGCTTACGGCACCAAGCAGCGAAACGGCTGGTGATGCGATCATCCTCGCCATTTTTGGTAACGGGAATGGCGTTCGATACGTCCTCAATTGCGAACAGTGGCGCCCATTGCTGGTTGGGCTCCCACATGGTGCGGAACTTGAGCACCGGCAATTCGGTCCCCCGCCATCCAACGCGTCTATGGCGGACCAGGGGCGTTCGCCGGGCAAGGATCGCGATAGCCGCTGCAACCACAATTAACGCCGGAGCCGCAACCATCAGAGCCACGGCTGCAACACAGGGCTCAACTTTATAAATCACTCGCAGCGAATTGACTGGAGTTGCTGTATCCAATGGCAGGGTCTGTTCGATTGCAGGTGTCACGTTTTAAGCCCTAAAGCGCAGTTCAATGAGTTAGACAAACGGGAATGCGGCGGAGAACGACGCATTGGTCACCCTGCAGGAATGTTCCAAATGGCCGGCGGGCTTGTCTCAATGGATGAGCGAGCAGTCCAAGAATATGGCTTTGAAGAGGCGCCGTCAAGGAACCAGGCATGCAGTGTAAGAAAGTTGTTTTCTTCTTTCCGGCGTTCTCGAGCCAGGAGGCGACCGCGCCCCTGGGAATTCTCGCTGTGTCCACGCCGCTGCTGCGCGCTGGATATGAAGTCTGCATTATCGATTCCACGATTACTCCAAACTTTCGCAAGCGGGTACTTGAAGAGCTGAAGGATGCGCTGTGTTTAGGGGTTTCGTTGGTTACCGGGCCGATGATCAAGGAAACCGTACAAATCGCGCGTGACGCCAAGCGGCTCTATCCCGATAAGCCCGTCATTCTTGGCGGTTGGCATCCTTCTTTGCTTCCTGACCAGACTCTGGCCGCCCCCTACGTTGACGTGGTCGTCAAAGGGCAAGGCGAAGACGCGTTGCTCGAAGTGGTGGAACGAATCGCGGCGGGAGAGTCTCTTAGAGGCGTTCTCGGAGTGGGCTATAAAGCCGACGGCGGACTGATTTTCAATCCCAGCCGTCCGCTCAAACCAATCCGTGAACTGCCGCCGAAGGCCTATGAACTCGCGAATTTCGACGCCTACGAGCGGGTATGCGGACGCCGCTGGGGAATGTATACCTCGAGCCTGGCGTGTCCCTATAACTGCGGCTACTGCACCAACGACGGCGTCTACGGGCGCAAATGGAATGCCATTGAGGCGGAACGCGTAGCAGAAGAAACTACAGATTTGGTCTCGCGCTACGGGCTGAAGCTCTTGTGGATTGTCGATGACAACTTCCTGGTGGACCGTGAGCGCGCGGTGCTGATTGCGGAGGGCATCGTCCGCACAGGCGTCAAATTTGAGTGGAGCATTCAGTCCTCCACCAACCTGGTATGCCGCCTTACGGTCGACGAACTGAAGTTGCTAAAGCGCGCCGGACTGTCGCAGGTGTCGCAAGGGGCGGACACTGGATCGCCCAAGGTGATGGAACTGATGGGGAAGACGTTCCAAAAACTGGACACCATCCATCAGGCCGCCCAAAAACTCACGGCGGCAGGAATTCGTCCGTCCTTCAATATGATTTTTGGATACCCCGGCGAGGGTGAAAAAGAGCGCCGCGAGTCGATCAAGCTCATCATGGACGTTTGCCGCCGTTATCCTGGCGCCGAATTCTGGACCAACATCTTTACGCCGTATCCGGGTTCGCCCATCATGAACCGGGCCTTCGAATTGGGAATCGACGTCCCGAAAACCCTGGAAGGCTGGGCGGAATTTTTCCCGCGCTACACCGTTCTTCCGTGGCTGAAGGGACAGGCCCATCGCGAAGTTCAGACCATGCGCGAATACCTGCGCGTGGCGTTTAACCGCGTTCCGATCGGCATTCGAACCAAAAACCTGCGGCAGCGCGTGGTGCACGGAATGATTAGCGGCCCCGCCCGTTGGCGTCTGGATCACAACTATTACTCGTTCCCGCTGGAGTTGTGGCTGAAAGACAGAGTGAACCAATGGATGGAGCCGCCCAAGCCGAAAATTGACGCGCATCGTCTGGAGGCGGAGGCGGTCACATGTTGACGGCGAGTTCGCGCAAAGTCCTCCTGTTCCTGCCTCCGTACTCGGGCAAACTCCTGGGGCCTCCGCTCGGCCTGCTCAGCCTGGCGGGGTCATTGCGCGCCGCCGGTTACATTCCTCAGGTCATCGATGGTGCGCTCGACCGCGACTATATGAAAACGATTGCCGCGCTTGCGGGCGATTGCGCGTGCTTAGGCGTATCGCTGCTGACCGGCCCGATGATCCGGGATGCCGTCGAGGCCAGCAAGTTGTTTCGCAGCATTCGTCCCGACGCTCCCATCATCTACGGCGGATGGCACCCGAGCTTGTTGACGGGCGAAACCTTGCGGGAAGACTTCGTTGATGTCGTGGTGCGGCATCAGGGCGAAACGACTCTGGTTGAAATTCTCCAGCGAATGGACGCCGGGCAGCCGCTGGATCTGGTACAGGGCTGCTGGTTCAAGCAAGACGGGCAGATTCGGATGAATTCCGATCGCCCCTCGATTCCGCTTTCCAGCCTGCCTCTGCCGGCTTACGACCTCATCGACTTCGACGCCTACGCGCGATCCAGCGGCGAGCGAAAACTGCCCTACGCCACCAGTATCGGCTGCCCTTACGCCTGCAACTACTGTACCGACATGGTCTTTTATAACCGGCGTTTCAATGCTCACGACGTCGACCGCGTGGTTAAGGAAGTCACCGCGCTAGTGCGGCGCTACGACCTTACCGAAGTCGCGCTGGTAGATTCGAATTTTCTGGTGGATGTTCACCGGGCGGTGGCAATCGCGGACGGCTTTGTGCGCGCCGCAGTGCCATTCCAATGGACGTTTCAGGCGTCGACCGATCTGTTGTGCCGCATGACGGACGAAGAAGTCGAAACGCTTGCGGCAGGCGGAGTGAGCCATATCGGGTTCGGCACGGAATCGGCTTCTCCCGAAGTTCTGGAGCGGATGAACAAGCGGCACCAGCACATCCAGGACATCGACGAGGCAGTTCGCAAATGTTCGCGTGCGGGTATTCGTGTCACCCTCAATCTGATCTTCGCGTATCCCGGCGAAGAAGAGCGCCACCGCCGCGAGACCCTGCGGATCATGGGTAAAATCGCCGCCAAATACGATAACGTCACATTTTCTCCCAACCTGTTTACGCCTTATCCGGGGATTCCGATCTGGCCGGAGTTGCGGGCGCGCGGGCTCCGGGAGCCCGCGTCGCTGGAGGAATGGGCGGATGTGGATCTGGGCGCGGATCACCTGCCCTGGCTCGGCGGCCGGCCCTTCGCCCAGTTGCGTCGAGGCATTTCTTATTTCCTGCTCGCCAATCAATTGACCAAGGCCCGCCGGCATACGCAATCCGGAATCTTCCGTTTCCTGCTCGCCCTCCTTCGACGGCCTTTGAACTGGCGGCTGCAGAATTATTTCTTCGTATTGCCATGGGAATTGTGGCTGACCATGGCGCAAAAGTGGCTTACAGTGCGGCGATCGCTTCTGACCGGCCAGCCCTTGAGTCATGAACTCAGCAGGAGCGCGTGAGATCGCATGGCTGAAGTTCTGCTGACCCATAGCAATCATCTTTATTCGGACCCGAAGCAGGTTGAAAAAATGCAACCTTACCCGCCACTGCAGACGATTCTGGCGGCGGCAGTTCTCGAACAACACGGGATTGAGACCGCGCTTTACGATCCCACTCTCGACTTCCCGCAGGAGGGTTTTCGCGCTGCTCTCGAGCGTCATCGTCCGCGTTTGGTGGTGGTGTGCGAGGACGATTTCAATTTCCTTTCGAAAATGTGCCTGGGGCGTAATCGCGAGCTTGCGTTTTGGATGGCGCAGACCGCGGCCGCTTTGGGAATCGAAGTGGCGGCGCACGGCTCCGACGCTTCCGACCACGCCGTCGAATACCTGGCGGCAGGGTTTAGCACGGTGATCATCGGCGAAGTGGAAACGACTTTACTTGAGTTCACGCAAGGGCATCCTCGCGATGAAACCGCCGGCCTGGCATTTCTGTGTGAGCGCGGCGTTCACTACACAGCGCCGCGCCGGGTGAGATCTGATCTGGATGCCCTGCCGGCGCCCGCCTGGCACCTGGTGGACGTTGACAGTTACCGGCGAGCCTGGCTGGAGGCCCATGGTTGTTTTTCGTTGAATATGGCGTCCAGCCGAGGCTGCCCGTACCGTTGCAACTGGTGCGCGAAGCCCATCTACGGCAGCAGCTATCACGCGCGATCCCCCCAACGCGTTGCCGCTGAGATGCTTCATTTGAAACAAGCGTTTCAGCCGGACCATATCTGGTTCGCCGACGACATCTTCGCACTCTCCGCCAAGTGGACTCACGAATTTGCGGCGGCGGTCGCAACTCTTCACGCGGAGATCCCGTTTAAGATGCAGTCTCGATGCGATCTGATGACGCGCGATACCGTGGGCGCATTGCGCCGCGCAGGGTGTGAAGAAGTTTGGATGGGCGCGGAATCCGGGTCGCAGCATGTCCTCGACTCGATGGACAAAGACATCCGCGTCCGTGAGATCTATGCTGCCCGCGAGAATCTTCGCGCCCACGGTATCCGTGCCTGCTTCTTTCTTCAATTCGGCTATCCGGGCGAGACATGGAACGATATCGAAGCCACTATCCGCATGGTTCGCGAGGCCGCGCCGGATGATGTGGGCATCTCGGTTTCCTATCCGCTCCCCGGCACGAAGTTTCACCAGATCGTAGCGGATGAGGTCGGCGCAAAAGCGAATTGGAATGACAGCTCCGATCTTTCGATGATGTTCCGGGGCGCATTTTCGACCGAGCTTTACCGCGCTCTCGCGGAAGCCTTACATGCTGAGGTCCGCGGCGGAAAGGATTCTGGCCCCGCCTGGGAGTTGGTTCACGAACTTCGCGGTGCTGGGCGCGACCAAATGGCGGCCGTATGATTCGGCTTCTTCTCACGCACGGCTATTTCCTTGCGGAAGACCCCAAGGAGCAGCAGACCATGAAGCCTTACCCGCCGCTGGGTCTGCTGTATCTATCGTCCCATCTTCGAAGCCGCGGCTTCGAGACGGAAATCTATGACTCGACATTTGGTTCGCGGCAAGACCTGTTCCGTCTGCTGGACCGGGGCCCGTCGGGCGTTCTTGGAATCTACGGCAACTTGATGACGCGCGCCAATGTGCTTGCGATCGCCCAACACGCGCGCGCCGCCGGGTGGCTGGTGATGCTGGGTGGCCCAGAGCCGTCCAATTACCCAGGCGAATACCTGGGTGCCGGCGTGGATCTGATCGTCGCCGGCGAGGGTGAACTCGCCCTCGAACGCTTAATGGCAGTGGAGTTTGATGCCGCGGCGTGGCCCTCCATTCCCGGGTTGATATTTCCTGGAGATGACGGTGCTCCCCATAAAACGGGACCGGCGGAGCTTCTCACTAATCTCGATGCGCAGCCGTGGCCGGACCGCGAACGGATCGACATGGAGCCGTACTTTAGCACCTGGCGCAAGCATCACGGCATGGGTTCGATTTCGGTGATCACGGCGCGGGGTTGCCCCTACCGATGCAACTGGTGCAGTCATTCGGTGTATGGACACACGCACCGGCGCCGTTCTCCAAAGGCCGTGGTGGATGAGATTGAATGGGCGATTGAGCGATACGCCCCGGAAATGCTGTGGATCGCTGACGATGTGTTCACGATTCATCATGGATGGCTCGCGGAATACGCGGCTGAAATGAAGCGCCGGAGCATTCAAATTCCCTTCGAATGCATCACACGCGCCGATCGCATGAACGACAAAGTAGCCGCGCTTCTGGCGGAACTCGCCTGCATGCGCGTCTGGATTGGCTCGGAAAGCGGCTCCCAACGGATCCTCGACGCCATGGAGCGCGGCGTCACGGTGGAGCAGGTTCAGAAAGCGGTCGCGCTGGCTAAACACAATGGCATCCAGACCGGCATGTTTCTGATGTGGGGCTATGAAGGCGAGGACATCTCCGACATTGAAGCCACCGTCGAGCATGTCAAGAAATGCCGGCCGGACGTGTTCTTCACCACCATTTCGTATCCCATCAAAGGTACTCCGTATTTCGAGAAAGTACGCCGGGAGCTAGTGAGTATCCGGCCGTGGGCCGAAAGCACGGATCGCGATTTCGTCGTTTCCGGCAGGCATTCGCGCATGTTTTACCGCCGCGCGGACGAATTACTGCGCAGCGAGATGGCTGCGGAGCCCGATGCTGCGGCGATTCAGGCGGCGCGGCAGGCTCTTCAACTCACCAGGCACGAGGTGGAGGCATGAGCGCGAGTCTTGTCTCTCCTTCCGATCACGCGGCCGCATATTTCGACCAGCTCGCGGCGCGCTATGACACGGTTTGGACCAATTCGCCGTCCGGCAGATTGCAGCGGGAGACGGTGTGGCGCCATCTCGATCCTCTGATCCGTCGCGGAGATCGGGTTCTTGACATCGGATGTGGAACCGGGGAAGATGCGCTGCATCTGGCGCGACTTGGAGGTCAGGTGCTCGCGCTAGACGCGTCCCCTGAAATGGTTAGAGTCGCGCGTGGTAAGGGGGTCGACGCGCGCGTGCTCCCGATCGAAGGCATCCATGCACTCGCGGTTGCCTTCGATCTGGTTCTATCCAACTTCGGAGGACTCAATTGCATTCGCGATCTGTCGATGCTGGGCGAAACGCTGGCACGATTGGTCCGCCCGGACGGATACTTGGCCGTCTGCCTCCTGGGGCGTTTCTGTCTTTGGGAATCCGCGCACTACGCGCTTCGCGGCCAGTTTAGAAAAGCCGCGCGTCGATGGCGCGGAGAAACGTTGAACTCCGCGGGTCTGCGCGTTACGTATCCCTCGGGGAAACAGGTTCGGCACGCCCTATCACCGTCTTTCCACCTAGTTGCCGATGTCGGTATCGGGGTTTCTGTTCCGCCCTCGTTCGTGCAGAGAACACCTGCAACTTTGCTGAATGTTTTGGCCTCGCTCGATGCGCGCATTGGCCCGTCGAGAATCGGCCGCACAATTGGCGATCATCGCCTTTTCGTGTTTCGCCGGAGTTAGTTATGGATTCTGTGGCACGACAGCAATTCCTGCAAGATTACGCGACCATCCGCCATGCGGAAGGGCGTGGCTCGATGAATTCCGCCTATTACCGCGAGCTGCCCTATCGCGATCTCAGCGGCAGAAATTCTGAACAGTGGCGAATCCGGGCCCGCAGCTTCCAGGCTTTCGAACGCACCGTTCTTGCGGATGCCGAGCGGCAAGCTGGACGCGAGCTTGACGTCCTGGACTTGGGCGCGGGCAACGGATGGATGTCACACCGCCTGGCGCTGCGCCGGCACCGTGTAGTGGCGATGGATATTTTCTGTGATCAATTAGACGGACTGGGGGCGCTGACTCATTATCCGCTCCGGTTCCCAGCAGCCGCGGCAGAATTCGATGCGCTCCCGTTTCGTGAATCGGCCTTCGATCTGGCGGTCTTTAACGCGTCGTTCCACTACTCGTCCGACTATCGCCGCACCCTGACGGAAGTTGGCCGTTGCCTGCGTCCCACGGGACGGCTGGTCATCATGGACTCGCCGGTCTACCAGCGCAGTGAGCACGGCGAAATGATGCGCGTCGAGCGTCAGAAGTATTTCGAAAAGGTTTATGGGTTTCGCTCGGATGCGCTCAAGAGTATTGAATATCTCGACCAGCCGATGCTGGATGAGCTCTCTGGCCAGCTGAAGATTCACTGGGAGTACAGCCAACCCTGGTATGGCTTGCGGTGGGCTCTGCGCCCATGGAAGGCGAAACTTCGGGCTAAGCGGCCGCCGTCGCGGTTTCTGATTGTGGTGGGGAGATTCAGCGACCCATGATCATCTTGCTCCATCCGAAAGCCGTCAAGCCGAAGAACCGGAGGTTCCCTCTGGCGATTCTCTCGATCGCAGCAGTGCTCGAAGGAGTCGAGGACTACGTCATTGTTGACGGAAATCTTGACCTGCAGGCGGGCGCGACCATGGACCGCATCGCGACGGGTCACCAAGTCGAGCTGCTCGCCGTGTCCGTGATGCCGGGCCCGCAAATGGTCGCTGCCATAGCGCTCTGCCGTGAGTTCCGGCAGAAGCATCCCAGGGTCCCCATTGTTTGGGGCGGATACTTCCCGTCGCTCTACACCGACGCCACTCTCAACGCCGGCTATGTCGATTTCGCGGTGCGCGGGCAGGGCGAAGACACGATCCTGGAGCTGCTTTCCGCGCTGCGCGGTTCACGAAAGTTTTCGAGCATCAAAGGACTTTCCTTCAAGGACGACTTCGCCCTTCACGTTCACAATTCGGAAAGGCCTCTGCGTTCCCCGAACGACTTTCCGCGGCTTCCATATCACAAGCTGGGGCCCATCGAGCGCTACTTGCTGCCCACTTTCCTGGGCCGCCGCACCGCGGTGCACCATGCCAGCATCGGTTGCCCGTTCCGCTGCCAATTCTGCGGGGTAGTTCCGATTTTCGATGGCCGTCAAAAAACTGAGGCACCTGAGCGCACTGCCGAAGTCCTCACGATCCTCCAGCAAGAGCACGGTATCGACGCCGTCCAATTCTATGACAACAACTTTTTTCTGAATGAAGGCCATGCGCGCAGACAGGCGGAGCTATTGGCTCCGCTAAAGCTGCGCTGGTGGGCCGAAGGCCGGGTAGACACATTCCTCCGCTATTCCGACGCGGCGCTGCACGAGATCCGAAAGGCGGGAGCCACCATGATCTTTTTCGGCGCCGAGTCCGGCTCGAACAAGGTACTCGCCGAAATGAACAAGCGCATCACCGCCGAGCAGACGCTCGAACTGGCGGCGCGCATCCGGCACTTCGGCATCGTTCCCGAGTTCTCATTTGTAGTGGGGAGCCCCATTGCGCCCGCCGAGGATACGCGCGATACCATTCGGTTCATCCGCCAGATAAAACGTCTCAATCCGGAAGCCGAAATCATCGTTCAGCATTACATTCCCACTCCTCACCCGGACGGAATGTATGGCGAGATCAACGGCAAGATCGAATTTCCCGGCACTCCCGACGAGTGGGCCACCGAACGCTGGCTCAACTTCACGATTCGCCAGGATCCGCACCTTCCCTGGCTGCCTTCGCGCGTCAAACGCCGCATCGACAACTTTGAGTTGGTGATCAACTCGCGGTGGCCCACCGCGCAGGATATTCACCTCCCGCAATGGAGCCGTATGCTGCTGAAATCCCTGAGCAGTTGGCGGTACGCATTGGGATTCTACGATTTTCCACTCGAGCTTGCGTGGGCGCAACGATTCGTATCGCTGCGCAAACCACGTTGGGAGAGCTTGTGACTGCGATTTCAGCCGCGACAGCTTATCGATTATGGGCCCCCACTTACGATGCCGATCCGAATCCGCTGGTGGCGCTGGAACATCGCGTATTGAGCGAGCGGCTCGATCTTATTCCCGGTCAGCGGATGATGGATCTCGCGACCGGTACCGGGCGCTGGCTGGAGTACGCACTCGCGCACGGCGCGTGTGCAACTGGCATCGACCTCTCCGCCGAAATGCTGGCGGTGGCGGCCAGGAAACAGGGAGTACAAGGCCGTGTGGCGCAGGCCGATGTCTGTGCCCTGCCTTTCGCGCCGCATTCCGTCGATGTAGTGGTGTGCTCTTTTGCGCTGGGCTATGTCGATCGCATCAATCTGGCCTTCCGCGAGATGGCCCGAATTGCGCGCCGGATCATCATCAGCGACTTACATCCTGACGCTGTCCGTGCCGGGTGGGTCCGATCTTTTCATGCCAGCGGCGAAAGCTACGAAATCACACATTGTGACCACCTATTGGAGCGAATCGAAACCTGCGCGCGGAGGGCCGGTTTGCGTCCCAGTTGGAAACTTGACGTCTCGTTTGGCGAGCAAGAACGCGCGATTTTCGAGCGTGCCGGAAAAGCGAACGCGTTTCCGGGTGCGCAACAAGTGCCGGCCATTTTCATTTCCGCGTGGGTGAGCGGATGAAACTCATTGGCGCAAGAATCGCACGCGATGCCAAGACCGCCGAAGCTCTCACTCTGGAGGTTCGCGGCGGGCGTATTTCGCTCTCCGCTCCGAACTCACGAGACGCGAGCGCACGCACACCGGTCTTGGACCTCACGGGTTGTTTAGTGCTGCCTGGTTTGATCAATGCTCACGATCATCTGGAATTCAATTTATTCCCGAGCTTGGGACGTGGAACCTACAAAAATGCGAAAGGCTGGGCAGCGGACATCTATCAGCCCTCCGTTTCCCCCGTGAAGGAGCACCTTACGCTGTCCAAGCACGCGCGCATGATCTGGGGTGGACTTAAAAACTTGTTAAGCGGCGTGACCACGGTGGCGCATCACAACCCTGTGGACGATACCGTGCTCGATTCTTCGTTCCCGGTAAACGTGGTTAAGCGCTTCGGCTGGGCTCACTCGCTGGATTTCAGCCCCGACTTAGTCGAACGCTTCCGCACGACGCCCGACAATTGGCCGTTCATTCTGCACGCGGGCGAAGGGATCGATGAACATGCGCGCTCTGAAATGGGCCGGTTGGAAAAGCTCGGGGTTCTGAGCGCGCGGACCGTGCTGGTTCATGCCATTGGCCTGGATCAACCCGATCTCGAGCTGCTTCGAACCCGGCGGAGCGCACTCGTCTGGTGTCCCACTTCGAACGTTTCGACGTATGGGAAAACTCTCTGCGCATCCGCTCTTCAATCCGGATTGAGTGTTGTCCTCGGGACTGACTCCGCGCTTACTGCTCAAGTTGACCTGATCGATGAGCTCGAAGTCGCCCGTCGCACGCATGAGCTCACCGCTGACAATCTTTTCGAAATGGTGACGACTCGATCCGCGCGCGTCTTTCGGCTTAACGAAGGAGAAGGAACGATACGCGAAGGAGGCGTGGCGGATCTGGTCGTCGTCGAGGATCGCGGGCAGAGCCCCGCCGAAGCCCTGCAACGAATGCAGCCGGAAATGGTAATGGCTCGCGGAAAAGTCCGGCTCGTCTCCCCGCCCCTGCTGGAGAGGGCCTCCGTCTTCGACGCCAGTGGGTGGCACGCAGTCAACGTCGAAGGCCGCGGCAAATGGTTCACCGACCTCAATCTTCCCTCTCTGCACGAAGAGACCGTCCGCGTCCTCGGCCCGGAATATCGTCTGGCGGGAAGGCGAATATCGCAGTGATACTCGATTCGCTTCCGGTGCTGATCTTGAACCCGCACAGCCGCTGCAATTGCCGCTGCGCGATGTGCGACATCTGGAAAACCACTAAGACACGGGAAATCAGCGTCGAGGATCTCAAGCGGCAGTTAAAGAGCATCCAGCGTCTGCAAGTGCAATGGGTGGTCTTTTCGGGCGGCGAAGCACTCATGCACTCCGATTTATGGGGTCTCATCGATGTGCTTCGCGAGAGGCAGATCCGAATCACTCTGCTCAGTTCGGGACTGCTGCTCGGCCGGCACGCTGCGTCTCTGGTGAAATCCGTGGACGACGTGATCGTTTCGCTCGATGGTCCCCCGCAGGTCCACAACTCGATCCGTGGAGTTCCGGGCGCCTTCGAAATTACGGCAGCCGGGATCGCGTCCATTCTTGAGCGCGATCCCAACTTCCGCATTTCCGCCCGCTGCACCGTCCAGCGTTCGAACTTCCGCCACCTGCGCGATACGGTGGATGCCGCGCGGGGGCTAAGCCTGAACTCAATGTCATTCCTCGCGGCGGACGTCGATTCCACAGCTTTCGCCCGGCCCGACGGCTGGCCCATGGAGAAAAAGGCGGCGGTCCGCCTCGATTCCGCGGAGATCGCGGTTCTCGAGTCGGAAATTGAAGCGTTGATTTCGCGCGGCGAATGCGGGCGCTTCGTCTGTGAGTCACCGGCGAAGCTGCGGCGCATTGCTCGCCATTTCCGCGTGGTTCTTAACGAAATGCCACCGATAGCTCCGGCCTGTAACGCCCCCTGGAATTCGGCCGTGGTTGAAGCCGATGGAACCGTGCGTCCGTGCTTCTTTCAACCTCCCATCGGACATCTGAATACGGGGAAACCCCTCTACCAGATCTTGAACGGCCCGGAGGCCGTCGCCTTTCGTGACTCACTGGACGTGGCTACGAACCCGATTTGCCAAAAGTGTGTTTGCTCATTGAATTGGAGATTGCAGTAATGTCTTGCACTGTTCGTTCTGGCTTGCTTCTAACAATGTTCTGCGTGGGCGCCTTCGTCGCGAATGCCCAGGAAAAGCCGGCCAACCACTTCGTAAATAACAATGTGTGCAGAACCTGCCATCCAATCATCTGGACCAACTTCTATAAAAATCCGCACTTCAAGAGCATCGCTTCCGGTAAGGAGCCACTCGAGAGTACGGGCTGCCAAGGCTGCCACGGTCCCGGGGGGCTCCACGCGGATAATGCCGGTGGGAAACCGATTGTTTCGTTCACGGGGCTTCCCGCCGAGCAAGTGCTAGACGCCTGCCTTCGTTGTCATAGTCAGAAACTTTCACGGGCCAATATCCGTAACTCCCAACATACTCTGAACGGCATGGCATGTACCAGTTGCCATTCGGTTCATCGCGCGCAATCCGTGCGCGCGCTCCTGCGCAAGTCTCAGACCCCACTCTGTGAAGAGTGTCATACCGACGTGCGCTCGCAGTTCGCGATGCCCTTCAAGCACCGCGTGGAGGAAGGAGTGATGTCGTGTACGGACTGCCACAATCCGCACGGGTCTTTTGCTCCCACCTGGAGGATGGC
>DATJEI010000085.1:0-3534 GCA_035496735.1 Bryobacteraceae bacterium
CGAAGCCCCGTTTCGCTCCATCAGTAACCACGCTTCTTGTCAGTAATGTTTTTTAGCGGCTTCCCTGCGCGGAACAGTTCCAGGTTATCGAGGAACAACTGCAGAGCCTCTTCCATCCAGGTGACGGTATGATCGGCGCAATGCGGAGACAGCAGGACGTTGTCCAGAGAGTAGAACGGATGTCCGGCAGGCAGCGGTTCCTGGTCGAATACATCCAGGACCGCACCGCGAATCTTTTCCTGACGAAGAGCGTCGACCAGCGCCGCTTCCGCTACGACGGGTCCCCGGCCCAGATTGATGAGCACCGCCGAGGACTTCATCCGCGCCAGTTGCGCGGTCCCCAGCATCCCCCTGGTTTCGGCCGTAAGCGGGGCGGAAACCAGCAGGTAGTCCGAGGCGGCGAGAAGCGAGTCGAGTTGATCGCCGCCGTAGACCCGGTCAACCAGGGGATCGCCGGCGGCCAGTTCGGGCCGGCGGCGCAGGATATGGACCTGCATGCCGAAGGGCTTGGCGCGCTCGGCGGTGCGGCGTCCGATCTCGCCATAGCCGACAACGCCAAGCACACCGCCGTGAAGCTCCTCGATATCGAACTGCTCCCACTTCTGGGCCCGCTGTGCCTGGCGCATGCGGTTCAAGTTCTTGGCGAAATATAGCATCCCCGCCAGGGCGAATTCGCTCAGCGATCGGGCGAAGACTCCACGCGAGTTCGTGAGTGGAACGGGGATCTCAGCCATTTCCGGAGTCAGCACCGCGTCCAGACCGGCCGAAAGGCAATGCAGCCACTCCACACTGCGCAAATCAGGATAGATTTTCTGCAGTATCGGCCCCAGCGATCCCGTGAACAACACGACCTTCGCCTCGCTCCGGTCTTGTTGCGAGAATGCCTCCGGCGTGTGGCCCACAGCGATTTTCGCTTTCAGCGGGAGAGCGTTCAGGATGGTCAGAAACCTTGACCCAGGAGGGCAGATGAAAAGGACCGTTAGATCAGCCATGAACTATCAGGATAAGCGCTGAAGCGCGAGGCACAGAGTTGTGCTGCGTTGCGTCTATCCTTAGCCGGAATGCCCGCCGGCACTCGCGCTGCGGACTCGCCCCAAGGTTTCCGATTGCACCCACTTGCGCACGCTTGCCTTCCGGCGGCGCAACTTGGATTCCTGGCGCGCGCCGCGGAGGATGATCGTCAAACAAATGAAACAGAGACCTGTAACGAAGATCAATGCGAACCACAAGTGAAACCGCATGGGATTGTAAAATACCACAAAGCGCGTGGCCTGCGCGCGGCGGCCACACTTGGCGGCCCCCCTGCAGCGGCGGCGCACTGCCCGCAGGGCGGCGGTGCGAGCGTCAAACGAGGCGGTTAATCCGCTGGACGTAGCTTGGCGCCGGCCCGCGCCAGCCCAAAAAGTTTATTCTGAAGATGCTCGGAGGCCGTGACGACGCTGCGGACAAAATGCCAGGGAATCATGATCTCCAGTCCCGGCGAATCGGGCGGCGATATCCAGATGCCGGCGCCATGGTTGGATTCGACCAGCATCCCGCCGAGCGCGAATCCGCCGGAGTCCTCGGCGGCCGCCACCAGCTTTTCCCAGTCCTGCTCCCCGCCGCTGATGACGCCGGATTCGTTTAAGATGTGCAGCATCCCTTCGGATTCCAGAAACTCGGCATCCACCCACACCAAGACATGCCGGCTAGGAATCGTGGTGGCCATGACCAGTTTCAGTGCAGCGCACAGACGAAATTCGCGGCGTCGTCCGTGCTGCCCGAACCCTTATACTTGGCCTCTTGAGGGTAGGCGCATAGCGGACGCGTGCGGTCAATCAGACCGTTGGTGGCGTGAGAGGCCAGCATCTGCTCGGGGGCCTTGTTCTGCTCCACCCATTGCTCCAGCGCAGTCAGCGCGTCGAACCGCGGCGTGCCTGGACCGCCGGTGCAATGCTGCATGCCCGGCACCATGAAGAGGCGATAGAACTCCTTGGTGTCGCGCAACGGGCTGGCGCTGTTGCGGCTCATTCGATGCACCACGCTCTCGTAATAATTGATGCTATTGAATGGCGGAATGTCGGGATCGGACCAGCCGTGATATTGAATCAGCTTTCCGCCATGAGCGTGAAAGGCGCTCAGGTCCGGATCAACCGCATTGAAGATGCGGCCTACCTTATCGTCCACGTATTCGACATCGCTCTCCAGTCCACGCGCGGGCGGGTCGAAGTGAAACGTGCGGAAATTCCACTGCGGGTTGTCGAACACCACATTTCGCATGAATGGTAATCCCAGTTCGATGTGCGCGCCCTGGTCCGGCGCGGACCCTGTCACCCACTGTACCCAGCCGCCGGGGCCCGCTTCGCCGCCCGGCGCCAGCCCAGGATAGATCTGCTCGCCTCCGGCATCGCGCGGACCAGCCCAGATCTTACGCACCGCAGCCACTTGTGCGCCGGTCAAACAATTAGGCGAATCGCCGGTTTTGCATTGCAGCAGCGCGGGATCGAAATGGCAGCGCCGCGGGTCGTTCAACACACCGTCTTTCACACCGTCGAGCACGTCGCAGGCGGCGTTGACCACATCGGCGAGTATCTGCACTTTATGGGGAGGGAGCCAGCCGTCGCCCTCGACCGCATCTGCGATCCAGATGTGTCCGCCGGTGTAGTGCCGGGTGTACCAATTGGCCGGGTCGCCCGCCACCACGCCGTCGAAATCGGTGGGATAACGCTGCACCTCGGTGAGCGCCTGCTGGCCGCCAAACGAACAGCCCTGAAAATAGGAATGCGCCGGCGCCGCGCTGTAGTAAGCCTGGATGATCGCCTTGCTGGCCAGCGCCATTTCGTGCACGCCCCGCTGGCCGTAGTTAATTACGCGATCCATGTGACCTAGCGCCCAACTGCCGTCATTAGGGGTGGTGGAGACATGGCCGGTATCCGTGCTGCTCACTGCGTAGCCGCGATTCACCGGGTTAAACATGGCGCTATAAACGATCTTTCCGGCGAGGCCGCCATTACCAACACCGACATACTTATGGTTCCATCGCGCGGGCAACCAGACTTCAAAACCAAGCTCAGGAAGAACCGTGCCAACGACGCGACAGAACGCGGGAACTTGCCGCGCGGCGATCCCGCCGGCGCCAAACATACCCGAGGCAATCGGAGTGGCGGAGCGGACTACTATCCCAGGGAGCGACAGTCGAGTCAATTCCTCGCAGCGCTGAGACTCGGCCTGGACTGGACGCGCCGCGAAAGCCGGTAGGGCACTGCCAGCGAACAGTGCGCAGACGGACCAGAACCAAATCTGTCTGACGCGGACAGGACAACTCAACATGCGGTTGGATTTTCGCATGCAAACGGGTGTCCTGTCAATGAGATCGGCGAGACTCGATCGCCAAGTTGCCTGGTGGCAGATCTCCGAAAGGGCGAATATACCCTTGACATTTTCTCCATTTGTTCGCTATTATTAATCAGCGAAGAAATAGCGAATACGGAGATTCTCCCATGTCTACCTCCCCTCGCATCGGAACGGCCGGCTGGTCCTATCAACACTGGAAAG
>DATJEI010000086.1:0-19227 GCA_035496735.1 Bryobacteraceae bacterium
CTTCGTCCCGCCCCACGCGAAGAAACCGCGTAATACAACTGCAATATTTGCATCAATTCATTACTGGTATCAATTGTTTACAGCTAAGTATTGTCACTCCTCCGCCGAGTGTGCTAATAATAGAGCTTGGACTCAGGCGGCTCAGCCGAGTCCAGTTTAGGCAGCGAAACAAGCCAAAATTTTGAGTGATTCCCAGAGGAGGTTGAACCATGAAGATTCGTCCGCTCTACGACCGCATTGTGGTCAAACGGATTGAGGATAGTGCAGAGAAAACGGCCAGCGGGTTGTTCATTCCCGATTCGGCCAAAGAGAAACCCCAGGAAGGCGAAGTCATGGCCGTTGGCCAGGGCAAGCGCTCCGACGACGGCAAGCTGATCGCCCTCGACGTGAAGGCCGGCGATCGCATTCTGTTCGGCAAGTACTCCGGCTCCGAGATCAAGTTGGACGGCGAGGAATTCCTGATCATGCGTGAGGACGAAGTCCTCGGTGTTCTCGATGGCGGGGCCAAAAAGGCCAAGGCTTAGGTTTTAGGTTTATAAGGAGATCAGAATATGGCAGCAAAACAAATTGTTTATAGCGAGAATTCCCGCCAGGCGATTCTGCGCGGTGTCAATCAACTGGCCGACGCGGTCAAGGTTACGCTCGGTCCCAAGGGCCGCAACGTGGTTCTTGAGAAGAAGTTCGGCGGACCCACCATCACTAAAGACGGCGTGACGGTGGCGAAGGAAGTTGAGCTCAAAGATCCGCTGGAGAACATGGGCGCGCAGATGGTGCGCGAAGTGGCCTCCAAGACTTCCGATGTGGCCGGTGACGGCACCACCACCGCTACCGTTCTGGCGCAGTGCATCTTCCGCGAAGGCGTGAAGAGCGTGGCCGCCGGTGCGAATCCCATGGAGCTGAAGCGCGGTATCGAACGCGCCGTCGAAGCAGTGGTCGCGGAAGTGAAGAAGTATTCGATCGAGACCAAGACCAACGAAACCATCGCCCAGGTCGGCACCATTTCGGCCAATGGCGACGCCACCATCGGTAACACCATCGCGGAAGCGATGAAGAAGGTGGGCAAGGACGGCGTCATCACGGTTGAAGAGTCAAAGACCATGGTTACCGAGCTCGAGACCGTCGAGGGCATGCAGTTCGACCGCGGGTATCTCTCGCCCTACTTCGTCAGCGATCCGGAACGGATGGAGTGCGTGCTCGAGGATCCCTACATTCTGATCCACGAGAAGAAAATCTCCAACATGAAAGATCTGCTGCCGGTACTCGAGCAGATTGCGCGTAGCGGCAAGCCGCTGCTGGTGATCGCCGAGGAAGTGGAAGGCGAAGCGCTGGCAACTCTGGTGGTCAACAAGCTGCGCGGCACCCTGAACGCCTGCGCCGTGAAGGCTCCGGGCTTTGGCGATCGCCGCAAGGCGATGCTCGAAGATATTGCCATCCTCACCGGCGGCAAGGCCATCTTCGAAGAGACCGGCATCAAGCTCGAAGGCGTGAAGCTGGAAGACTTGGGCAAGGCCAAGCGCATCACGGTGGATAAGGACAACACCACCATCATCGACGGCGGCGGCAAAGCCAAGGACATCGAAGGCCGCATCAAGCAGTTGCGCGCTCAGGTGGAAGACACAACTTCCGAATATGATCGTGAGAAGCTGCAGGAGCGGCTGGCGAAACTGGCCGGCGGCGTTGCGGTGATCAAGGTCGGCGCGGCTACCGAGACCGAAATGAAGGAGAAGAAGGCACGCGTTGAGGATGCTCTGCATGCCACGCGCGCTGCGGTCGAGGAAGGCATCGTTCCGGGCGGCGGCGTGGCTCTGCTGCGCGCGGCGTCGGTGCTCGACGGCTTGAAGGGCGAGGACGACGAGAAGATCGGTATCAATATCGTGCGCCGCGCCTGCGAAGAGCCGGTTCGTCAGATCGTCGCCAACGGCGGCTGGGAAGGCGCGATCGTGATCGAAAAGATCCGCGCGAATAAGGATGCCAACTATGGCTTCAACGCCGCCACTGGCGGTTACGAAGACCTGGTGAAGGCGGGCGTCATCGATCCTGCGAAGGTGACCCGCTCGGCGCTCCAGAATGCCGCTTCGATCAGCGCACTGATGCTGACCACCGAAGCGATGATCTGCGAGATCCCCGAGAAGAAGCCGGCTGCTCCGATGGGCGGCGACCACCACGGCGGTGGCGGCGGCATGGACTTCTAAGCATCCGCGTCACAAACGTTCAAAATCGGCCGCTCCGCAAGGGGCGGCCTTTTTGCGCTGGCAAGAAGATACCCATATATATGGTAATATGGTTTGCTGTATGAAGACTACCGTCGAGATACCGGATGAATTGCTGGTCGAAGCCAAGAAGCACGCCGCCGAGCACCGGACCACCATCCGTGCGCTGATCGAACGGGGCTTGCGGCGCGAACTGGGTGGCCAGGCGCTGAGCCCCAAAGCTAAGCGGCCTGTGATCCGCTGGGTCACGGTGCCAGGCGGGCTGCCTAAAGGGATGGATATCTCGGATCGGGCGAAGATGCTCCAACGCCTGATGAAATGATCGCGCTCGACACTAACATTCTGATTTATGCGCATCGCGCCGGGGTTCCCGAACATCGCGCCGCCCAGCGCTCGATCGAAGAAGCTGCTGGAAGCGCTGGCGGTTGGTGCATTCCGCTACCTTGCGTCGCCGAATTTTGGGCCGTGGTCACTCATCCCGCCTCCACCGGCCGGCCTTCGCGGCCCCGCGAAGCGCGACAGTTCCTGGACAACCTGCTTGCTGCGGGCGCCAGGATCCTGTATCCGCGCACCGGCGCGACCGAGCGGTTAGTCGAACTGGCGGTGCGGCTCGACGTGCAGGGAGCTAGAATTTTCGATCTTCAGATTGGCTTGATATGTCAGGACGCCGGTGCGCGTGAAATATGGAGTCATGACCGCAATTTCATAGCCGTGCCCGGCCTGGTAGTGAACGATCCACTGTAATTGCAGACGCTACACTGAAAGAAGGCCTATGAAAAAGTTCCTGCTCGGATTCTTGATCGGCATTCTTTTCGTTGCGCTGACGGCAGTCATATTAGTGGCTGCGGCGGTCCGGTTTGGCGGGAGCCGGCGGCCGCAAGTGGTCGCGAACTCGGCCCTGGTTCTGCAACTCGAAGGCGATCTGCCGGAACAATCGCCGGTCGAGTTCCCCATCCCGTTTCTGCAGGATCAGCAGCCCCCGACCATCGCCGAGACCTGGCAGATGTTGCGCAATGCCGCAGCGGATTCGCGCATCCAGGCCATCGTGCTGGAGCCCCGCGGGCTCCGCGTGGGCTGGGCCAAGCTAGAAGAACTGCGCGCTGATATTGTCAATTTCAAGAAGTCCGGCAAACCGGTTTACGCATTCCTGCGCAGCGGCGGCACCAAGGAATACTATCTCGCCTCGGCGGCCGACAAGGTTTATATGGCGCCCGAAGATGAACTCGACGTGAAAGGTCTGCGCGCGGAGCTGATGTTCGTCAAAGGCACGCTGGACAAGCTGGGCGTGCAGATGGAATTCGAGCACGTTGGCAAATACAAAGACGCGCCCGATATGTTTACCAAGAACGAGTCGAGTCCGGAAACGCGCGAGGTGATCAACCAGGTTCTGGATCAGTTTTACGGCGACTTCGTCAACACCCTCGCCGAAGGCCGCAAGAAGGCGCCGGATGCGATTCGCGCGTTGATCGACAACGGTCCCTTCGTGGGCAAGGAAGCCTTGAACGGCGGGCTGGTGGATGCGCTGGTCTACGAGGACGAGATGTATGGGTTGCTGAAACAGCAGCTCAAGCTCTCCGATATGGAGAAGATTGCAGAGCATGATTACGTCCGCGCGCGGCTAGGCAATTTGGGGTTGGACGGCTCCACCAAGATCGCGCTGCTGGTGGGCCAGGGGGACATCACGCGCGGAGCGACCAACGATCAAGGCAACGAGGGAATCACCGCGGCCGGCATGATCCGCCGAATTCGCCAGGTGCGCGACGACGCCTCCATCAAGGGCGTGATTCTGCGCATTGACTCGCCGGGCGGCGACGGGATCGCTTCCGACGACATCCTGCACGAAGCGAAACTGCTGAGCCAGAAGAAGCCGATGGTGATATCGATGTCAGATCTGGCCGCTTCGGGAGGTTACTTCATCGCCATGACCGGCGACCCCCTAGTCGCGTATCGCAACACCGAGACCGGCTCCATCGGTGTCTTCTTCGGCAAGGTCAATTTACACGGTCTCTACGACAAACTCGGGGTAAAGAAGGAGATCATGAAGCGCGGCCACTTTGCCGACATCGATACCGAATACCAGCCGCTGAATGACGAGCAGCGCGCCAAGCTGCGCACCGAAATCGAGGTCTTCTACCGCGGGTTCGTGCAACGCGTGGCGGATGGCCGCAAGCGCAAGTATGACGACGTGGAGGCGCTGGCGCAAGGCCGCGTCTGGACCGGTGCGCAAGCCAAACAGAACGGCCTGGTGGATGAAATTGGCGGAATTGACCGCGCCATTGAGATGGTGAAGCAGAAGGCCAATATCGCCGCGTCTGAAAAAGTGACGCTGGTAGCTTACCCGCCGCGGCGAAATCTCTTGCAGGTGCTGCTGGACCGCGACACGGATTTAACTTCCATCGAGTCGCAGATGGTGGATTCGCGGATCGCAGCGAAGGTAAAGGATCTGCTAGGAAACCTGCCGCTAGGAGCCCTGAGTCAGGGTGGAATCCTGCGCCTGATGCCCTACACCATTACTGTTCGCTGACGCGGTACTGTTCGCTGACGCGGTACTGTTCGTTGACGCGGTACTGTTCGCTGACGCGGTACTGTTCGCTGGCTCGTTACCGCTGGCTGAAGGAGCGTTGGCTTCAGCGGCGGGCGGCGCGGCGCGAAGGCCGCTCCACTCCTCGCAAACCAGAATCGAGTTGGCGGGATTCTGCGCCGCATACTTCATGTTCACCATTCCGCCGAGACGCTCGGGAGCGCCCGGCAGGTGATCGCGCAATGCGCTGATGTCCTGTGAAGCTGTGTAGTGCACGCCGCGCACTTGGTAGGTGTAGTAAAGCGTGTTTTCGTCACACTCCGTGAGCAGCGCATCGCCCAAGCGGCCGTTGAGATTGATGTCGAGTCTGCGGCGTTGCTCGCGTTTCTCCGGCGACAAGCGTGCGCGCACTGCACGCCACATCGCAAGCAGAGCAGCGCCGCCGGCCATACACGCGAGTCCGGTGATCACACCAAGGGGCATATATACTTCGGGGGGTGTCCCGATTATAGCTGAACTTTCCAGTTCTGCGCCGGAAAATTAAGCCGATTGCGCCGGCGCGGGCAGTGCAATCAAGGCTTTCTTGGCGAAGTCGCTCTGTTCCGCCTCGAAGGCCTGGACGCCTTGCCAGGTGATCTCGAAGTGATTGCTGTCGGAGCGATAGATGAGCCGCTGCTCGCGAAGCATCCAGAGGGCGAACTCCAGATGTTCCAGAGGGCAGGCCAGCAGCTCCGCGAAATCGCGCCCGCGCATGGTCGGCTGTTGCGGATCCGTGAGCCGTTTGCCGTACAGCAGCCGCAGAATCCCCACACGCTTGCGTATTTCCGCCTGCACGCCTTCCGTGCTCTGCAGCGTATCGAAGAGCTTGAACCGGATCTTGTCCTCGCGGGCCAGGAAAACATCGTGCGCGGCGCGCTTGACGGGATCGCTTAAGACCGTGTGCGCCTCCACTACCTGGCGGAATTTCTCCTGGTTTCCGGTCTCGCGATTATCCGGATGATAGCGCTGCGCCAGCACGTGAAACACGCGTCGAATGGTATCGACGTCGGCGGTGCGGCTCACCTGCAGAACCTGGTAATGATCGGCCTCCTCATCCGGGTTGTCCTTCGGCGCAGTGGACCCGGCGGATTGGGTGACTTGCTCGGCGGTTAAATCAGCCTGATATTTTCCGATGCCGGCGATTTTGCAGGAGGCCACGCGATACCTGCCCAGCAAGGGCTCGCGCCCTGCGCCCGTATCGATTTCACCCGCGATGCTCACCAGCAGGTTGAGACCAAGCGCGGCGGTTACGTGTACCTTGAGCGTCTCGCCCTCTTGCGCCAAAAATCGCGCGCGCATGCGCGAGGACGGGCTGCCGGTGGCATCCAGAATGATCGTCAATTCCGGATGGGCGTCCAGAGACTCTCTGATTCGCAGTCTGGCTTGGGTTAATGCGGCGTGCATGTCTCTCTCTTAAGTGAACCCATCGTCAGTTCTTTCGTGGTGGAACAGGACCAACAAAACCCTAGTACCGAACCTTACGGGTTCGTAAGCAGAATTGGAATGAGCCTGCAACCGGCCTAACTTGGCCGGGTAGGGTTTGTGTCGCACGACGCCCGGCCGCCCGGCGTTTTGCTAAACTTGTTGTCTCACGGAGCAACCCGTCGCGCCGCCAGCCTCGTCCCGCTCGCGCTCCTCCTAAAACCTTTTCTAAAACCGGGAGAAACGTGTCCACTCTTTCGCACATCCAGGAAATCATCCAAGACGTTTATGAAAAGTACAAAGACATTGACGAGGGCGAAGTAGCCACTTACATTCCTGAGCTCGCCAAGGCGAATCCCGATCATTTCGGCGTCGCCCTGGCGACCGTGGACGGACTGGTGTGCAGCGCCGGCGACGCGCAGCAGGAGTTTACCATTCAATCCATCTGCAAGCCCTTCGCGTTTCAGATGGCGCTGGAAGAATTCGGACGGGATCGAACGCTCGAACACGTGGGTGTCGAGCCGAGCGGCGATGCCTTCAACTCCATCGAACTGGAGCCGAGAACCATGCGCCCGTATAACGCCATGATCAATGCGGGGGCCATCGCGATCGCCTCCATGATCAAGGGGAAATCGCCGGAATCCGGGGTGCGCGAATTCGTGGAGAAGATGGGGCTGGCCGCGGGCCGGGAGCTGCACATTGACCAGTCCGTATACGCGTCGGAGGATGCAACCGGGCACCGCAACCGGGCGATCGCTTATCTCATGCTCAACTGCGGCGTCATTGACCCGGGAGTGGAACACACCTTGCATCAATACTTCTCCCAATGCTCGTTGTTGGTGACGGCGCAAGACCTGGCGATGATGTCGGCGACGCTGGCTAATATGGGTACGAATCCGGTGACGCAGGAGCGCGTGTTCGACTTTAATTTCATCAAAGACACGCTAACCGTGATGTTCACGTGCGGTTTGTACGATCACGCCGGCGAGTGGGCGTACCGCGTGGGCCTGCCGGCCAAGAGCGGAGTGGGCGGAGGCATTATCTCCGTGGTGAACCGGCAATTGGGAATCGCAGTGTACTCGCCGCGGCTGGATAGCAAGGGCAACAGCGTGCGCGGCATTCTGGCATGCAAGGAACTGGCGAGCCACCTGGGTCTGCATGCATTCGAATTCACAAACGTCGGTTCCAACTTCATGCAGTGGCTGGGTAGCTGAGCGCCCGCCAGAAGTTCCGGCTAGCGCCGCCGCGGGTGAGACGGCTTCAAGGCCAGCCGCCGGATTGGCCGGAAGTGGCGCAGATTCGCGGTAGCGAACACTTCACCGGCTTCGATAGCCGTGGCCTAACGAGCCTGTCTATCCGCGCGGGAAGCGTTGCGCGTAGGCCTCTAAATATTTCAAGCCGGCACCGGTGTTATAGATCACAATCCGCTCGCTGGGCTTGAGAAAGCCGGTGGCAAGCAGCTTGCGCAGGGCGGGTATGCATGCGGCTCCTTCGGGGGCGACGAACATGCCTTCGAGCGACGCCAGTTCAATGCCGGCATCCAAGAGCTCTTCGTCGTTTACTGCGATGGCGGTGCCACCGCTTTGTCGCACGGCGTCGAGGATCAGTTTGTCACCGAGCGGCTTCGGCACTCGCAGCCCGGCGGCCACAGTGGATGCGTCCTGCCAGAACTCGGCGCGCTGATCGCCGCGCTCGAAAGCGCGCACCATGGGCTGGCAGCCAGCGGCTTGCACCACGATCATTTTCGGGCGCTCGCTGCCGATCCAGCCAAGCGCTTGCATCTCATCAAAAGCCTTCCACATGCCGATGAGGCCTACGCCGCCGCCGGTGGGATAGAAGATCACATCGGGCAGTTTCCAGCCGAATTGCTCGGCCACTTCGTAGCCCATAGTCTTCTTACCCTCGATGCGGTAGGGTTCCTTTAGCGTGCTGACGTCGAACCAGCCTTCCTTATCCTTGCGCTCGTTTACGATCCTGCCGCAATCGCTGATCAATCCGTTGACCAACGTCACGTGCGCGCCCAGCGCCTTGCATTCGATGAAATTGGCTTGCGGGACGTCCATGGGCATGAAAATATGCGCTTCGATTCCGGCCGCCGCGGAATAGGCTGCGGCCGCGCTGGCGGCGTTGCCTGCCGAGGGGACGGCAATCCTGGTAACACCCAGCTCGCGCGCCATTGAAATCGCGGCACTCATGCCGCGCGCTTTGAAGGAGCCGGTGGGGTTGAGTCCTTCGTCCTTGACCCACAGATCCTTGGCTCCCACGGCCGCGCCGAGGCGCCTGGTCTCGATGAGCGGGGTCATGCCTTCGCCCAAGGACACTACCGATTCGCGCCGATTCACGGGCAGCACGGGCCAGTAGCGCCACAGGTCGGGCTTGGCTTGCGCTAGCGAATCGCGGGTCCAGGTTTTGCGAACCGAGTCGAGATCGTAGCGCACCAGCAGCGCGCCGCCGCACGAACAGAGATTGTGAATCTGGTTGGCAGCGAAGCGTTGGGCGCAGAGGCTGCATTCAAGATGGGTGACGTTGGGCATAAAGAGACAGGATAGTATACGCCGGATTGCAGAATTACAATTTGGGTAGGAAATCGCTATGTCCACCGCGGCAATCAAACCACGTCCCACCGCCGGAGACGACATTACTGCGGATGTTCATCGACAAATAGGTGGATGAGGACGCGGTCTTGGGCGCCGAGAATTCGTTGATCGCCGAATTAAAGGAGCACGCGACGCGCGATGAGGCTGCGCCCAAGTTCGGCGCCAAGCTGCCATTCTGCACTTGCGAATTCGATTCTGTGCTGGCGCCCGCGCAGTAGCTGCTGGCGCTAGCCGCGCGGGTTAGCGGCCGGCCTCCGCATCGGCAGCACGCCCGCCCCTGAGGATGTTTTCCACCGCCTGATTGCCTTCGTGGCACGCGTATTCGTAGATCATGTAATTCTGTTCGCGCGTCAAGGGAACCGACACTTGCCATGTCTTGGCATAAACCTCGGGATCGTCGATGGTGACCCGATAGTCGATGGTATTCGCATCGACGCGCTTGAAGCGCTCGACCACGTGCTCGCGCGTGCTCTGCGGAATGCCCTTGATGCGCGCGCCCGCGGCACTGGTGGCAATCCAGCCTTTGCCGTTGTAGTTGGTGGTGTCGACAACCAGCGTGTCGCCCTCCCAGTGGCCGCGCGGATCGCCGTTCCACTGGCGGATGCTGGCGGGCAGATGGGGACGCCCATCGATGGGGATGATGCGCGTCTCGTGAATCATCTCGTAGAGGATCACAACATATCCGGGGATCTGCAGAATCTGATACGCGTTGTTATAGCCGGCGGGAAACATGCCGCCAGGCACGCCGCGCGTGATGCAGCGATCCCATACGCTCATGTGCTCCCAGGAATCGGCGACGTGCGCCAGATCGTAGGCCCGCTTCTCCTCCGCCCACGGCTTGACCGGAACGCGGCCGTCAGGCGGGTCCACTACCAATGAAGTTTGCCGCGTGGAGACCACCGTGGTTCCACCGTCGCTCCAGGCCTGGTTATAGCTGCCGACGTCACCCGGTTTTGCAGGGCCGTCGACACGACCCTTCGCCGCCTGGGCTTCGAACTCGGCGGCTTCCTGTTCGGTAAAGAAGGCTTTTCCGGCTAGCGCGGCGGGCCGTTCGAAGGGAGTGATGGTGGCGTTGGTCCAGATTCCCTGCAAGTCCGGCTGGCCGTCGGCGGTGCGCGGAGCGGTCCACTTCTTTGCTGACGCCAGCTTAGTAGCGGGCGCCGTTTGAGCTTCGGCGGGCGCCAGCCCGATGATGGCAGCAATTGCGAGTAACGATGAATAAAGGCAGCGGTTCACCATTCTTTCGTATCACACGGGCAACTTGAACACCAGCGGGCTGGAACCTGCGCGAGTCTCGGGGATGGGTAGGGTTGCCGCAGGACGCTTGAGAACTGCCGGGCCGTTAGAGGCCTTCCGTTATAATTGAGGTCGATGAGCCTTTTGCAGTGCGCGCCATCGGGGGCTTTGGCTGTGGGTATATTGCTGGGACCCTGCCTGGGCGCTGGCGCCAATGATTTCACCATCAACCTGAAGGTGCAATCCGGAGGACACGAACAGACCGCAATCAGCGGACAGTCGGCGGCGCCTCCGACGTTCACGGCAAAGGCCAGGGAAGTGGTGTGGGTCCAATGGTCGGCGGTGAATGGAGTCTCCGGCACGCCTCTTTCCGATGTCACCTTGCACGTTTTTATGGACCGCGGCGATGCCCGCGCGGCCGCGCCCAAGCCCGGCCCCAAATCGCTTTACGAAAGCGCCTTGATCCAGGATTTTGAGCCGGGAGGGAAGAGCAGCGGCGAGTTTCGAATGCCGATGCCGGAACCTGGCACCTATTTCGTAAGAGTAGAGACGATTGGAGCGGCCAAGAAATTGGGCAAGGAAGCGGCAGCCGCGATGCAGGTGTCTGTGCCGTGAGGTACACCGTCTGGGCTTTTTCGTTGCTGTTCGCGTTGCTCCCGTCCGCTGCGCGCGCCGAGCACTTTGATATTAAGCTGACGGCCACTGCTCCCGGCGGCGCCAGCAAGGAGGCTTTCGCCGATCAATCTCCTCCCATTGGCGGCTTGAATCCGCGCCCTGTTTTGCGCGCCAAAGCAGGCGACACCATCGCGTTCCAATTCATGATGACGAACGTGTACGCGCATGAGAGCGCGCGCAATGCCGGCATACGCTTTTATATCGTACGCGAGCGTCAACTCGGCCAAAAAGCCGTTCCTCCGCTCGAAAACTTAGCGGCGGAAGGCAGCTTTACTTTCAACCTCAAGCCCGCGGCCAAGATCGGCACGAAAGAACGGGTCGTGATTTCGCAGCCCGGCTTTTATCTTCTCCGAGTAGAATCGCAGCGCACGCAGCGGGATCACGAACATTTTGCGGCCATCGATCTGGAGATTCAGTGAGCCTCCGGCTTCGCCGCCGCCAGATCCTGCTCAGTCTCTTGATTTGCGCGGCCGGAAGCGCTAGCGCCCAAAAGCCGCCGGCAGTCTCAGCATCGTTCGTCAAAGTGCAAGCCACGGGAGCGGCCGTTTCGGGATATCTGGCCAAGCCGGCTGCCGGGTCCGGATTGCCTGCGGTGCTATTGGCGCCGGCAAGCAGCGACCTCAAGGGCGCCGTGCTGGAAGCCGCGCGGGATCTGGCGTCGCATGGTTTCGTCGCACTCGCGGTGGATTACGATCCCGAGCATGTCTCTCAGGAATCGGACTTGGTGCAGAGCGTGGCGGCGGAACAACTCTCGCTTCGCTTGACAGCAGCCGCCGATTGGCTGGCACGGCAGCGCCCGCTGGTAGATCCGCAGCGCATCAATGCGATCGGCTGGGATGAAGCATCGCCAAGAATCTTAAAATTGGCACAGCAAGGTCAGATTCATGTGGGGGTGATGATCGAAAGCGAGCGGTGCGCAGCTCCGGAAAATCTGCCTGCCGCGCCCGCCGCGCCAATGCTGTTGGCTATCGGCGGCTGCACGCCGGAGCAGGTCCAGGAGTTGAAGGCGTCGGTGGAAGCCGGCGGGGCGTATCGTGTCGCATCCGCGCCCGCGTGGAGCGAGATCTATAAATTCCTGAATGAGGCGGTAGTTCGAGACACGGCCGTCCCGGCAATGCCTCCCGCGTCATCAACCCTTGTAGTAACGATTCGTGACATCATGCGCGTGATCAACTCCGACGATGGCGTACGAGGGAAGCTGGCGAGGCTGCTGGCGGGTTCAGCTTCAGCCGGCGCGGAGGTGCAATGGGATCAAGCGCGCTCGCACGCGGCCGTGCTGGTTGAATCCTGCGACTGGTTACTTGCGTTGCGTCCGGCGAAGGGATCGCTCGCAGGCTGGCGCCGGCATGTAACGGAATACCGGACCGCAACGCAGACGCTGTTGAAAGCGGTGGAGCGCCGTGATCTCCCGGACGCCGAACAGGCGTTGGGACGTCTCCCGCAAAGTTGCGGGTCGTGCCACGCGGACCACCGCTAACGCTTCGTGGGCGAAGTCAGCTTGGTCACAACATACGGATGCGGGCGTTTGCGCACTACTTCGGCGCGGACAATCAGATCGCCGGGAATGATTTTGCCGAACTCCCCTACCTCGCGATTCGTGCGTCCTTCGGTGACCTGATCGAGCACGTCCTCACCGCGGATCACCCGGCCGAATGCGGTGGAATTTCCATCAAACTCCGGCGCCGCGACCAAGGTGATGAAGAACTGGCTGCCTGCCCTTCCCGGCCCATTCTGCGCCATCGATATAGTTCCGCGGAAGTGACCGCGCGCCGCGGGCAGATTGAATTCGTCCGGAATGTTGTAACCGGGGCCGCCTATGCCATCGTCGGCGGGATCGGCATTTTTCGTATTGGGATCGCCACCCACAACCATGTGACCCGCTTCGGCCCAATAGAACGAAGTGCCGTTGTAAAAACCGGTCTCCACCAGATGAATGAAGTTACTCACGGTCGCGGGAGCCTGGTCTTCGAATAATTCGATCTCGACGTTGCCCCGTCCAACTACCTTCGTGCTGTCAGCTTGGGTCCCGTCCGCCGGTCCGGCGAATTTGCGATGCTCGACGACTAAGCGCACGACCGGCAGATCGCCTTTCTTTTGGTCGCGCAGCCGCTGCGACAACTCGCGCAGCCACGATTTCTGTAGTTGCTGCGCGCTGCGCCGGATCGTCGCTGCCCAGGGCGGCGTGTCTCCGGGAAAGGCTAAATCGATATTCTTGAGGACCTCGACGAAGCGCTCCATGGCAAATCCGGCACGCGCATAAATCTCCCACGCGTCCTGGCCCTTGGGATCCTCGGCGATGGCCTTGGCCGCATCCCGATAAGCCTCTTGAAAGTGATTCAGATCGAACTCGACCTTAGCCAGGCTCACGAATAAATGGGGCCGGTCGAGGTGGGCCGCGACCGCCCGGTTGAGATACGGCAGGATGTCTTCGGGCTCGCCGCCCACGATCATGAAGAGTTCGCCGGTGAGCCATTGCACAACAGGGTCGTTGGGGCGTGCGCGCCGCGCCGCCGTCAAGTCTTTTTGAAACGCCGCCAAACGGGCGTTCAAGAGCGACATGAGTGGCTTTCCGCGCTCGACCCCCTGTTGAACCGCGGCTTTGTTTTTCGACGCGGCGGCGGCTGCTACTTCGTTTCTGATCTTGTTCAACTGATCCTGGCTCGCCGCAATGATCGAATACTGCGCCTCCAGTTGAGCCGTGGTGGCCACCGGACCCGACTGGTCGGCCGCGTCTGGACCAGTGTCCTTGGCCATCTGCTGCAACAGACTGTCGTTGTCGCTGGCGCCGGGGTGTCCCGCCGGCAGATCATGTGGAGACGGAGAACTTTCCGCTGGCGCTGCGGCTTGTGAAGCCGGCTCGGCTTGTGGATTCGGCAGATCCGGCGCAACCGGCTTGTTGGTGCGCGGCCACCAGACGTACAAGACGATCAGCGCCGCCGCGATGGGCAGAGCGAGCGATACCGCTTGGCGGATGCGCTGGGGAGTCGGGCTAGGATTTTCTTCTTTCAAGGGCTGCTCGCGAACGCACCCAAATTATAGCTTGGCTTCCCGACGGAACCGCGGTCAGGGGCGTTTGGTAAAAATCAAGCCGTGCTGGATGGGCAGCAACTCCAGCACGCGATCCAGCTCAAATCCCAGGGGCTCGATTTCGGCGCGGATCTGGTTGATGGTCATCCTCTCCGCTTTATCTTGCGGACCGAAGGGACGGCCCTCGGCAAACTCGATAATGACCAGCCGTCCGTCCGCCTTTAACGCCCGATTCACGGCGGCGATGATTGCTCCCGGATCGGCAAATTCGTGATAGGCGTTGGCAATGAAAACCAGATCCAGCGATGCGGCCGGCAGGTGCGGGTCATGGTCTCCGCCCAAAACCAGCTGCACATTCGAAAGCTGATGCTTTTTGACTGCCTGGGCGGTCAGGTCCAGCATCTTCTGTTGCACGTCAACGGCGAAGACTTTGCCGCGGAGTCCAACTTTTTCCGCCAGGCGCCAGGTGAAATAACCAGTGCCGGAACCGATCTCCGCAACGGTTGCGCCCGCCGGAATCTCCAGCGCGTTTACCAGAGAATCGGGACGCTCTTCCGCGTCGCGCCCGATACGGTTGAGAAAACTCACATCGGAATAAGCATGGTGGGGCTGGCGCGGACGCTTCGCGTCTGCGGGGAGCGGAGGCCCCTTCAGCGTGCGAAGGTACGCCACCACGTCATCCATCTCCGTACCGGAAAGCCGCGATGCGTACGACGGCATCAAGGAGCGCTGTTCGCGATGGGCGCTCTTGAGGTCGTCCTTCAAAAACGATCTGGGATAGCCGTTGATGTCGCGAATCTGGATGGAGAGATCGTCTTCATTTAACGCCAGGCCGCGGATGGTTTCCCCGGCCTTGGTTTCGACGACCACGGTGTAATACTCTTTGAAGATCTCGGCGTCGGGATCGGTCAACGCGAGTCGCAGCGATTTCGGCGTCCGCGTGATTCCGATGTCGCCCAAATCGGGTCCTAAGCTCGCGCCGCGATCTCCGATGGAATGGCAGGAACTGCATCCGCCCTTGCCGTCGAAAATGGCTTTACCGGCGGCGGCATTGCCGTTTCTCACGCTGCCGCTTTGGGCAGTGAGAGGGGGCGCGAGAGTCAGCGCGGCAACCCACGCCGCCGCAACCATTCCGCTTGGTTTGAACACTGCTGTTGAACTCTTAATCTTGCGCTCTTAATCCAGGCCGAACGTGACGATCAAGTCGCCGGCCGGAATCGACACCATCTGCTTTCCATTCGCAAGGTAGCTAATGGGCGAGGCAAAGACCGGCCCGTTTGCGGAGAAAGTCCACAGGCGCTCGCCGGTGGTTGAATTCAGAGCGAAGACGACGCCTTCGAGCGTGCCGCCGAAGACCAGGTTTCCGCCGGTGGCCATCACGCCTCCCCACGGAGGAGTCAGAACCCGGTGTTCCCACTTGACGGTTCCGGTGCCAGGATCGATCGCGATGACCTTGCCCCAGCTTTCTTCAGGCGCGCCGAAGTTCTGGGTTTTGGCTCCGCCCATGGCCGGATCGTAGGCGCCTGCGTTGGGCAGGGCTCCAGGAGCGAGCGGCCGGTCGGGCTCTTCAGTGGTCGGATGCGGCACCGCGTTCTTTGAGAACAGACGGTGCTCCTCGCGCGCAAAAACGTACAGCCACTTGGTAAGCGGGCTGTAGCTGTGGGACATCCAATTGGCCCCGCCATCGACGCCCGGCCAGGTATGATCGTTGCCTTCTGGAGTCGGCTCATTGCCGGGAATCAACTCGGGACGGCCGTTGTCGTCGAAGCCTTTCGCCCAGGTTTGTTTGACGAACGCCTTCGCGGTCAGGAATTTTCCATTCGTGCGGTCGAGCAGGTAGTAAAATCCGTTGCGGTTAGCCCAAGCCAGAGTCTTTCTCATCTGGCCTTGGAACTCCGTATCGAGAAGGATGGGGATTTGCGTCGAATCCCAATCATGCAAATCGTGCGGCGTGAATTGGAAGAACCACTTCAGCTTCCCGGTGTCGGGATCAAGGGCCAGCACGGAGCATGAATAAAGGTTGTCACCCGGCCGGGTGTCGTCGTTGTAATCCGGCCAGGGATTGCTGGTGCCCCAAAAAAGCGTATTGGTTTCAGGATCGTACGATCCGTTGTTCCAGGTAGTCACGCCGCCAGTCTTCCAGGAATCGCCGGCCCAGGTTCCGAAATTCGGCTCTCCCGGCTGCGGGATGGTGTTGAAGCGCCACAGGCGCGCGCCGGTCTTGGTATCGTAGGCGTCGAGAAAGCCATTCACGCCATGCTCACCGCCGGCCATGCCGACGATCAGTTTGTCTTTGACGACTAACGGCGCGCCCGGAGCCGCGTAGCCGCCGGCCGCAGTGTAATCGCCCATCTCGGTCTTCCATATCTCGTGGCCAGAGCGGGCGTCGACGGCGACGACGTGCATGTCGAGCGTGTTCATGAACAGCGTATTGCCCAGCATCGCCAGGCCGCGATTCACTTTCCCGCAGCAGTTATAGGTTCGCGGCGGATTGCGGTATTCATAGCTCCACAACTGCCGGCCCGTAGCCGCATCCAGAGCATAGATAGCGTTCTCGGGCCGCGTTAGATACATGATCCCGTTGACCACCAGCGGCGTGGTCTCAAACTTTTCGATATGGCGGCCCTGGAAAATCCACTTGAGGTGGAGATTCTTCACGTTCTGCGCATTGATCTGATCCAGGCTGCTGTAGCGCCAGCTATTATAGCTGTGCGAATACATGAGCCAGTTGCCGGGCTCATCGGCGGCTTTGAGGAGCCGCTCGTAAGTCACCGGGCCCTGGGGTGCGGAACTCTGGCCGGGCGCCTGACCCTTCAAGCTAAAAACCACTGCCGCGGTGAACACTGCAGCTCCGAGCCGTACGCCCCACTTATGCATTCTCGTCTGCGCCCCCTTCAGGAATTCAAGTAGCGCCTCCATAAATAACATGTCTTTCGGGAGGGCTACAACTGTCGGACGGCCGCTTATTCCTGACTCCTCCTTCACTCCTCACGTGGCAGGTCGGATAGCTTCTGGTTAATCGTGCTGGCGGCAGGCTAGGACCACTGACGTTATCAGATGCCGTACATGAGAGCGCGAAGGGGGGAAAGCTTTTTACACGACACTTTTCACATCGCCCCCTCGCGTCATCTGCTAAAATTAACCCGAATCTGCGAACTTGTCGGTGCGACACTTCCACGCAGAAGAAAGGTTTTCAAATGCTCTACACTCGGCGTGATATTGGCAAACTGGCGTTGACCGCTGTTCCCCTGGCCGCCTTCGCGGCAAAGCCGGATTCGAAGTACAGTGGCGTCCAGGTCGGCACCATCTCCTACAGTTTTCGCGAGATGCCGGACCCCAATAATTGCGAGGCTCTCCTCAAGCACATGACCGACCTGGGGCTCAATGGGATCGAACTCATGAATGCGCCCGCCGAAACCTTCGCGGGGGCGCCGGTGGTTCAGCGCATGCCCGCGGGCCCTCCGCCGGGATCGGGTGCGCCTCGCACAGGTCCGACGCCCTTCACCCCCGAGCAGCAGGCTGCGTTGAAGAAATGGCGCCTGGCGGTCTCAATGGATAAGTACAAAGCCTTGCGAAAAATGTACAACGACGCCGGAGTCAACATTTACGCTTTCAAGCTCGGCCTCACCATGGCAATGTCTAATGAAGAATACGAGTACACCTTCAACGTCGCCGAGGCGTTAGGAGCGAACCATCTCACGATGGAATTGCCGGAGGACGGCGCTCTCACCAAACGCGTGGGCGAGTTCGCCGCCAATCGCAAGATGTACGTCGGCTATCACGCACACACGCAGGCGACCCCCACTCTTTGGGACCAGGCGTTGTCGCAATCGCAATACAACGCGATCAACCTCGACCTGGGACACTACACCGCGGGTACCAATAGCAGTCCGATTCCTTTTCTGCGCAAGAACCATGGCCGCATCGTCAGCATGCACGTGAAGGATCGGAAATATGAGACGCATGGGGGCGAGAACATGCCCTGGGGCCAGGGAGACACGCCCATCAAGGAAGCGCTCCAGTTGATGAAGAAGGAGCACTATCTCTTCCCGGCGACCATCGAACTGGAGTACAAGACTCCGGCGGGATCGAACGTGATGGCGGAAATGCGCAAGTGCGTCCAGTATTGCAAGGACGCGCTGGCATAATCGGCTCGCCGGCGCAGGCCCGGCCGGCGAATTCGGTCCCTACTTCTTAGCCAGTCGCGAAAACGACTCGCCGCCTTTTCTAAACGTAATACCGTGGGCTTCCGGGCCGAGCCCGATGATCAGCGAGCCTACCAGGAACGCGACTGCTGCGAGCCCCCCCATGGCTTGGGCATAGGTGAAGTGTTCGCCGATCCGCGCTTCCAGATAGGGAGCCACTCCGGCCAGCAACATCCCGATCTGATAAGCGAACCCCGGCACGAAGCCCCGGAGATGCGCCGGCGTCAGCTCGTTCATGTGAGCCGGAATAATGCCCCACGCCCCTTGCACGCAGAACTGCATCAGAAAGCCGCCGAGGACCAGCAAAGCGGTCCCGGGCGCGGCGATCCACAGCGGGATAATCAGCAGCGCGCAAAGCACGGATCCCACCATGGCGCGGCGGCGTCCGAAAAGATCCGAGAAATAGCCGATCACCAGGCCCCCGAGCGTCGCGCCCACCATCGACATCATGGTGGTCAACGCCGCAGCCTGCTGTGAGAATTTCCGCCCCTGCATCAGGAAGGTAGGGTACAGATCCTGCGTGCCGTGAGAAATAAAGCCCATCGCGGTCAACAGCAGCACCAGGTAGAGAAAGCGCCGCCAGATTGCGGGTAGTGACCGCACGTAGGTGCGCCAGTCGGTGCGATGCTCCTGCCAGGCCTCGGACTCCTTCACCCGCTTCAGCACGAAAATCGAGAGCAGCGCCGGCAATCCGCCGATGAAGAACATGAAGCGCCACGCAGACTCGGGATGCGAGGCGTGGATCGCGGGGTAAACCACCAGGAATGCCAGCGCCGCCAGAAGATTTCCCAGCGAGTAGCCTTGGTGCAGCATCCCCGAGATCACTCCCCGCCACTTGGGCGAAATCGATTCCAGGGCGAGTGAGGCGCTCACTCCCCACTGTCCACCCATGCCGATCCCGAACAGCATGCGCAGAATCAAAAAGATCCCAAATGTCGGCGCCAGCCCGGAAAGCGCCGACGCCACGGCGTAAAAGACGATATTGAGCATCATCGGAAGCCGTCTTCCGAAACGATCCGCCATCACCCCAAAGAGCAGCGCGCCAACTGGCCGCATGGCGAGCGTCAATGTGAGGGTGAGCGCAACCTCAGGACGCGTCTTGCCGAACGCCTTGCCGATATCGGCGATCAGAAACGTCAGTATGAAGAAGTCGAAGGCATCGAAGGTCCAGCCCAGGAAGCCCGCGAGGACCGCGTTGCGCTGATCGCGCTTTTGCACGCTGATGGGAATATTGGTCGAAGATGCCATCACGACTCCATGACGCTGTAGTATAACCCAGCGCACTCCTGCTGCGA
>DATJEI010000087.1:0-13657 GCA_035496735.1 Bryobacteraceae bacterium
GGGACCGGTCAGAAAGCAAAGTTGCAGCCCGAGCAGGGCGGCGCCCAGCATCAAAACGCAATACCGAAAGCGGGGAATCAAGAGGAGTTTGCCAGCACTCAGCGTAGCATGTCGCGTGCTTGCTGGTGGTTACAAAATAAATTAAAAGTAGACATAATATCTGTTATCGGAAGCGCTCCAGCTTGCGCCCACGCTCCTGCGCGCAGGGTCACGTCCAGATCGCTTTTGTGCACTTGTGCTTTTGCCACAGGGACTGTGGAGGCGTTGGGTTTTTTAGCTCAATTCCTATACGCAACCCTGTCCACCACGGCGCTTAGTCTATTGATTCTACGGTTCTGACGGGAGTTGGAATGAGGTGTGCTCTTAACTCGCCCGGGCAATCGAGCCTGCCAGCCAGAAAAAGTGAGAGACCATGAATCCTACTAATGATCACGAAGCGATAATCGCAAATGCGGTGGACACCCGGATCCGTGAGAATCCAGACCAGCCATTCCATTTAATCGTGCGGGATATTGCGATGACCCTGGAATTCATCATGTCCGCCGCCGATACTGAATTCCTGGTCCACTACACTCGATGGCAGGACCGCTTCGCGAACCGTCCGCTAAATCCTACTTCCCCTCGCGATCTAGCCTTACAGCGATAATCGGTACGGCGGCGCATGAAAAATCGCCAAATACGTGATAGCCTGAAGCCCATGCGCTGGATTCTGCTGATCGCGGCCTCGTCCGCTACTATGTTTGCTCAACTTGCCGCTCCCAACGCGAGCGGGATTTCTTATGGGCACGTCCATATGTTTGTGAATGACCCGGATGCGGAGAAAAAGATTTGGGTCGATCTCCTGGGCGCGCGTCCCACCAACACCGGTACGCTCCAGTTGATGAGCGTGCCGGGCGCCATGGTCATCGCCTCCAAGGGACAGAAGCCACCCACTGGCGGCTCGGAAGGGTCGACTGTGCCCTACGTCAGCTTCCACGTTAAGAGTTATGCCGACACCAAGGCGAAACTCACAAGCGCCAATGTGAAGCTCCTCAAGGATGACGCCAAGCACAAGACGCTGCTGGGCGAGTTCCCCGAGGGGGTTCACTTCGAATTTGTGGAGGACGCCTCTCTCGCCACGCCCCTCGCCTTCCATCACGTTGAAATCGCAAGTGTGAATCCGGCAAGTCTGCGGGACTGGTACGTCAAGATGTTTTCAGGCACCAAGGGGAAGCGTGGCAAGGCCCTGACCGCGGTGTTCCCCGGCGGCGAGATCGATTTCGAAAAGGCCGCCTCCCCCGGCGCGCCTACCAAGGGCCGTGCCCTGGATCACATCGGGTTCGAGATCGTCGGGTTGGAAGCCTTCTGCAAAAAACTTGAGGCTTCCGGCACGCCTTTCGATCTTACCTACCGCGCGCTGCCGCAATTGGGCGGATTGCAGATCTCCTACCTCATCGATCCCGAGGGTACCCGCATCGAGCTGACTGAAGGGTTCCGGGGCAAGTGAACCGTATTCGACGAACAGAAGCCCGATCTTAGTACTGAACTGCATCCGTACGCGCCGTAGTACTCTGAGCCTGTTCTGCCGGCCCCACAATCACTGTAAGATGAGTAGTGCATCCCCCGCCCCGTTCGCGGATTGATCGCCGCGAACCTGAATTCGAACTCCGAAGGACTTGTTATGACTCAACCCGCCGACGCGCGTGATGCCAATTATGTATTGACACTGGAGGAAATCGGGGACCTTGCCGAGGCCAGCGGCAAACCGGCTGAGACGCTCATGAACGTCGTCGCCTTGATCGCGGCGCGCGCCAAGACAGATGTTTGCTCGGTATATCTGCTCGAACCGGACCGCGCCAATCTGGTGTTGGCCGCCACCGTGGGTCTGCGCGCGGAATGTATCGGCACTCTGCGCCTGGCTCTTAACGAGGGTCTGGCCGGTTTGGTTGCTGAACAGGTGCGCCCGGTAGCCGTGGGGCAAGTCACTAGCCACCCGCGCTTCAAATATTTCCGGGAGGCCGGCGAGGATTCCTACCAATCTTTCCTGGGCGTCCCCATCGTCGACCGCGGCGTGCTGCAAGGCGTTCTGGTGGTGCAAACGGTCCAAGCCAGAACTTTTCCGGACGATGAAATCCGCGTTCTGACCGAAGCCGCGGCCCAGGTGGCGCCGGTGGTCAGCGAGGCGCGCACGCTAGACCGTTTCATCGCCCCCGCGCAGGAAAAACTGTGGGCCATCGCGCGTAATCTCTGGTGGAGCTGGGATCGGGATTCCACCAGTCTGTTCCGCGATCTGGACCCGGTGCGCTGGAGAGAACTCAACCACAATCCGATTTCCCTGCTCTCCGAGATCCCGCTGTTCAAGTTGGAAAGGCGCGCCGGAGAGTTGGTGCTGCACGGCCGCATCAACTACGCGTACCGCCGCCTGCAGGAATATCTGCAAGCCGACCGCACCTGGGGCGCAACCCACGCGGGAGTTCTGCGCCCGCGGCCGGTGGCCTATTTCTCGGCGGAGTTCGGCCTGCACGAGTCCTTGCCGATTTATTCGGGTGGCCTGGGCGTACTCGCCGGCGACCACGTAAAGAGTGCGTCCGATTTGGACATTCCGCTGGTGGGCGTTGGTTTGTTCTACGGCCAGGGATATTTCCGGCAGTGGCTGGATGTCGGCGGGTGGCAGCACGAAGAATACCTTCCGACGGATGTAACTCAACTTCCGATGGAGCCGGCCATCAGCAAGACCGGTAAGCCGGTGACCATCCGTATCGAGACTCGGGGCCCTTCGATCGCGGCGCGAGTCTGGCGCGTAAAGGTGGGCCGCATCGATCTTCTGCTCCTGGATTCCAACGTCGACGGCAATACCCCGGAAGATCGCGAGTTGACTTCGCGCTTGTACGGCGGCGATGGGCGCGTCCGCGTGCGCCAGGAATTGCTGCTGGGCGTCGGCGGCTTCCGGGCGCTGAAGGCCATGGGTATTACGCCGGGCGTGCTGCACCTCAACGAAGGCCATAGCGGATTCGCCGTGCTGGAGGCGATCCGCTGCCGCATGGAAGAGGAAGGCGTGGGCTTCGATCAGGCTCTGCCTCACGTCTCGCGCGAAGTTGTGTTCACCACCCATACGCCCGTGCCCGCAGGCCACGACCGCTTCAGCGCCGGACTGATGGAAGAGCACTTGGGGCCACTGCGCGAGGCTCTGGGCCTGTCGCATGACAGCTTCATGGGCCTGGGGCGCGAACATCCCAGCAATCCCGACGAGGAATTCTGCATGACGGTGCTGGGCCTGCGCCTTTCCCGGCGCGCCAACGCGGTTTCCGCGCTGCACGGGGAAGTGTCGCGCGCCATGTGGACCGGACTCTACCCCGATAAGTTGGAAGACCAGGTTCCCATCGGCCATATCACCAATGGCGTGCATGTGCCCTCCTGGCTGGCACCCCAGATGTTCCGCTTGTACGATCGCCACCTGGGGATTGGCTGGCACGAGCATAGCGGCGAATCACGCATCTGGGAAGGCATCGAAACGGTGGACGACGGCGAGCTGTGGGAAACCCACCTCAGCTTGAAATCCCGCCTGCTGGAATTCGTGCGGCGGCGCGCCAAGGAGCAGGCCGAACGGCGCGAGGAAAGTCCCGAGACCTTGCAGCGGCTGAACCGCGTTCTGAGTCCGGACGCGCTGACAGTCGGCTTCGCCCGGCGCTTTGCCACCTATAAGCGGGCCAACCTTCTGCTGGCGGATATCGAGAAATTGATCACTATGGTCAACGACCCGAACCGCCCCATCCAGTTTGTGTTTGCCGGGAAGGCGCATCCGCGGGATGAGCCCGGCAAGCGCGTGCTGCAGCAGATCGCCGAACTCATGCGCGACCCTCTGTTCGCCGACAAGTTCGTCTTCGTCGAGGATTACGATATCAACGTCGGGCGCTTATTCGTGCAGGGTGTGGACGTCTGGCTGAACAATCCGCGCCGGCCTCAAGAAGCATCCGGCACCAGCGGCCAAAAGGTGGTGCTGAACGGCGGCCTCAACCTCTCTGTGCTGGACGGTTGGTGGGCGGAAGCCTACGACGGAATGAACGGCTTCGCGATCGGAACCGGCAGGACCCATTCCAACATGCACGTTCATGACACTCGCGACGGCGAAGATTTATACCGGGTTCTGCGAGAAGAAGTGGTTCCGCTGTTCTACCAGCGCGACCAGGACGGCTTGCCGCGCGGCTGGATCAGGCGCATGAAGCGCACCATCCGTACCCTCGGATGGCGCTTCAACGCCAATCGCATGGTGATGGATTACACCAGCAAGTGCTATGTGCCGGCGGCCGGCGGAACTTCCAGTGATATGAGCATCCGCGGGTGAGCGTAACCCTAAATATCAAGGCGATAGCGCACCACTTGTCTGTATAGCACATTAGAGAACTGTTATACTCGGCGAATGACGCCCCGATATTTCCCGCTTATTTGCGTATTTACCACTGCCATGAATGCGCAAATTGCCGTCCATTTCGGCGCAGAGGCAGGAGTTCCGATGACGGATACGCTTTCGTCTACTTCAAGTGCCTCTGCAAATCCTGGCATGTTGTTTTCTGACCGCTATAATTCTGAAACAAAGCGCTTGCTCATCGGACCCACCTTCCGCGCAGACTTCCAACACGGCCTCGGAATCGAATTCGATGCTTTGTATCAGCGGATCAACTACGATCACGCAACCTTAAACTCGCAGCTGAGCGCGCAATTTGTGAGCCAGAGTTTCGAACAAACCACCGCTAATCGCTGGCAGTTTCCGTTACTCGTCCAGTACAGCAGGAATCTCTCGAAGGCGAAAGTGTTTGCGGAAGCCGGACCCTCTATTTCAAAGATCGCCAACAGCCGGAGCACCACACACTCAACCGCCTCGAGTGGCACTTCTTCCACCACCTCAAGCATGTCGACCGTTACTGGTCAAGGTGGAACTCTGGCCGGCATCACGACAGGGGCCGGAATAGACCTTTCATTCTTTCATCTGCACCTGCGTCCGGAATTCCGCTTTAACCACTGGTTTTCGCCCAACGCAACCCCTGCGATTGGCGTCTTGGTATACTCGGGAAGTTTTCTAAACTCCGCACCAATCTCCCCGACATTTCGCACTAACGCGAACGAGGGCAGCTTTCTGTTGGGATTAACTTTCTAGCTAAAGAAAATGCGGACAAGTGATTCGGCTCGCCGAATTATTTGGATGCGGCGATTGTTGTATGTGCATTTCGATCGACATGAGCATCCGCGGCTAGCGCCAGCAGAACGAGCGCGCGGTTCGCGTGCCCCTTCCGCATGGATTGTTCAACGTTCTTGCGCCCACCGGCGTCTCACTCATAGAATCCGTTGGCGGAGGGTTTTTGGGCCACATGTTTTCCAGGCGGGAGCGTTTGTTTTTGTTTACCTCGGTGCTTCGTATGATTTGTCCGGCCAGACGCCCGACACCCGTTTAGACGACGCCGTTAAAGAGATCGCACAATTAAAACGTATAGCGGGCGGACCAGGATCGGCGCATCGCCAGTTTAGAATGGACGGTGAGAGCGCAATAGAGTGCGATCCTTGCTGCGGCACGGCCCGTTCCGGCAATACCTTGGAGAACCCTTGAGGGTTGGGCCGCCGTCAAAGTGGGGATGTCACGCGCCCAGGTCGTGGAAATTCTGGAAGAACCCAAATCGACGGACGTCGTGATTGACCGCCAAACGCTTTTCTACAAAGAGGCGACAGCTGCTATTGGCCAGGTCGTCATTACGGATGAAGAATGTCGGAAGTCGCTTCTCCCAGGTTCCAGATTCACGTCACAGAAATAAGCAGACCTTTCTGCACCCCCTTGACAGATTGTATTATTCTACTATACTAGAAATATGGAAGCACAGTGCGCGAAGGCAGCAGAACCTGACCGCACTGCACACTATGCGGATATGTTCGCCGCTCTGGGAGCCGAGCCGCGGCTTCGCATCCTGCGCGCGCTCCTGGCCGCGCACCCGGATGGCATGGTGGTCGGGGAGATTCAAAGCGACCTCGGCATTGCGGCCTCTACCCTCTCACATCACTTGGAAAAGCTCAAGAACGAAGATCTGATCACGGTTCGCCGGGAGAGCACTTTCCTCCGTTACTCCGCCAACACGGCGACCTTGCAGGAACTGCTCGGATTCCTGTATGCCGAGTGCTGCACCCGCAACAAAGCCATTAAGCCGGCCAGGATCACGCAGATATGCAAATAGGATCAAGGAGAAAGTCATTATGGAATTGAAAAATGCAGTACGCCAGAAATACGGCGAAGCGGCGCTTCGCGCTAGTACGGGTGGAAGCTCCTGCTGTGGAGCGGCCTCCGGCGTAGCCGGCTGCGCGGACCCGATCACGTCGAATCTTTACAATTCAGGTCAAGCCAGCCAGATTCCCCAAGAGGCGGTCCTTGCGTCCCTCGGTTGCGGCAATCCTACCGCGCTGGCCGCGATCAACGCTGGTGAGACGGTGCTCGATCTCGGCTCGGGAGGCGGCATCGACGTGCTGCTCTCAGCCAAGCGCGTCGGCCCCACCGGCAAAGCCTACGGTCTGGATATGACCGATGAAATGCTGGCTCTCGCCCGCGAGAACCAGCGCAAATCCGGAATCGACAACGTTGAATTTCTCAAGGGCGAAATCGAAAACATTCCCCTTCCCGACAACTCCGTCGACGTGGTCATGTCGAACTGCGTCATCAACCTTTCTGGCGACAAAGACAAGGTTCTGCAGGAAGCTTTTCGCGTCCTCAAACCGGGTGGCCGCTTTGCTGTGTCCGATGTCGTGGTGCGCGGCGACGTTCCCGACGAAGTGAGACGCAGCATGGAATTGTGGGTGGGTTGTATTGCCGGGGCGCTGCGCGATTACGACTACGTTGCCAAGCTGGCCAAGGCCGGCTTCGATTCCATCGACATTGAGCCGACTCGCGTTTACAATGTGGACGACGCCCGCCAGTTTCTAGTTGGCGAAGGCATCGACGCCGACGCCGTCGCGCCACAAGTGCAAGACAAATTCATTAGCGCGTTTATCCGTGCCGTGAAGCCAATCACAAAAGAATGCTGCGGCCCGGCATGCTGTAGCTGAAATCAGTCCGCAGGGTCATAGTGGCGCAACCGATGTCGCGCCAAATCATTCTTTGTCCGGCCAGCGTAACCTCAATAATGCCCACAATGGCAAAGTTTGAAATTGCTATCCCGCGAATTCTCAATACATATTGATGCAGGGGAAACATGGATCGCTGACGTACCAACGCGCCATCGCGTTCGAATAGGGAGCGGCGGATAAAGAAACCGCCGCTGGTTCCAAATGGCAGCAAGAACCACAAGCCAGTCGGAGGAGGTGGCTCGTCCCTATATCATTTAGATGCGCGGGAACCGGAACGGTTGCATGGGCGCATAACCGCCCTCCGCGCTATACTTTCACCTGAACCGCATCGCAACCCCAGCCCATGGCCCCCGACACCCTCCTGGACCAAAGCGTCATTCTCGACATCGGCTGCGGCACCCGCAAAGCCGAGCCGGGCGCGCTTGGCATCGACCGGTCCCCGGGGCCGGCCACCGACATCGTTTGGGATCTCGACCAGTATCCCTGGCCGCTCTCCTCCAACCGGTTCGAGCGCATCCACCTGTCGCATATCATCGAGCATGTCCATGACGTGATGGCGACCATGGCCGAAGTCCATCGGGTCGCCCAACCCTGCGCCAGCGTGTTCATCACTACTCCGCACTTCAGCTCGCACAATTCCTACACCGATCCCACGCACGTCCGTCATCTGGCCGCCGCCAGCTTCGAGCACCTGACCGGAAAGAACTTCGAATCCTTCAATGGTGCGCCCTTTCGCTTCGATATCCAAAGCCTGGAGCTGACCTTCGGCGGCAACTTTGTGCTCGACAACCTGGGTCGAGCGCTTGCCCGCGGCAACCTCAAGTGGTATGAGCGTCATGCTGCCTGGGTCTTCCCCGCCCTGGACATTCGCTGCCACCTCCGCGCCGTCAAATAAGGCACTCAAATCGTTCATGGAACCACGCCGTTGTATGTTACGCCTGCGCCGAATCGGGATGGTAAACCAGATACCAAGCTCGACAGCCGGTTCGTGGAGTTTACCGATGACGATGGCAAGCGGCTGAGGCTGGAATGGCCAGTTTCATCGCTTTCCCAATAATGTCATCGACTATATCAATGCCGTGAGGCAACCCGCGGCACGCGCCGCATTTGCTAAGATCGCCTACAGGTTATGCCGATCTACGATTACGCCTGCCGCACTTGCGGAGAGCAATTCGAACTGATAGTGCTGAAGACGACGGTGGTGGCTTGCCCGTCGTGTCATGGCCAGGACCTGGAGCAGTTGATCTCTACCTTCGCGGTAAGTTCGGATAGTATTCGCGACGCCAACCTCAAGGCCGCGCGCCGAAAATATGCCGCCAGCAGCGACGTCAAAGACAAGAGGATCGCGGAAGCTGAAGAGATCCGCGAGCACGCCGTCGAACACGGGGGCCCCGAACCGCGGAAGAAGAAGTGATCGCGGCACGCCCTGTGTGGCGTGATTCCGACTCTGAGTGCTCCCGCTAGCGAGCGACCCGCTCGCCAGTGACCCCCACCATGCCAATGAACCCTTACCGCGCAAAGTCGATGTAGCCGCGGCGAGGGTCCGCGCTCACCAGTTTGACCTGCAACTGATCGCCCACGTCCACGCCCTGTTGGCCGTGAATCAGCAATCCCTCCGCGTGAGGGCTGAGTACCCGCACGAACGTGCCCTTGGGCGTGACTCCGGTCACCACCGCCGCGAAGGTTTCGCCAATCCGCGGCAGTAGTACTACAGCCGCAATGCGCTTATTCATCACCCGTTCCACCTTGCGCGCCGCATCTTCCTTTAGCGTGCAATTACGCGCCACGCTGTCCAGCTGCGAATCGGAATATGGCGTCTGCGTCTTGCCGATTACGGACTTGATCAGCCGCTGCGTCACGGTATCGGCGAAGCGCCGGTTGGGAGCGGTCGAGTGGGTATAATCGTGCGCTGCCAGCGCGAAATGCCCCTGCGAAGTATCGCCTGCCCGCGACAGCACGTACTCGCCCGGGCCCATCAGCTTCACGACTGCCAGCGCGAGGTCCGCATAATGTACGCCATCGGCCGCCTTCCTTTCTTGCAGAAAAGCATTCAGCGCGCCTGAATCCGGCTCTGCAGGCAGGGTCTCGCCATAACGGGCCGCCAGTTCCACGATGCGCGGCCATCGCTCTGGCGTCCTGACCACGCGCCGGATCGAACTCACCCCGGCGGCGCTGAGCGTGCGCGCCATCACTCCATTGGCGGCCACCATGAAATTCTCGATCAGATCGCTGGCCCGATTCTTCTGCCGCGTCTCGATGCCCTGCACCTGGCCATCGGCGACCACCGCCTCGGTCTCCTCGCGGTCTATGGTGAGGGCGCCCAGCTTATGGCGCGCTGCAAGCAATATCTGCGCGGCTTCGTCCTGCAGCTTGAGCTGAGCCGCCAGATCGGCGGACGCCGCTACCTTGGGCGGAGCCGCGCCGCCCTCCAGCCACGCGCCCACGCCGTTATAGGTGAGTTGGGCTTGATTCCGTACTACCGCACGATAGATGCCATGGGATGTCACCGTGCCATCGGTCGCCACCAGCATGTCGATGACGATCGCCAGGCGATCCACGCCTTCGTTGAGCGATGTGAGGTCCGTGGAAAGCGCCTCCGGCAGCATCGGAAAGGTTCGGACTCCCGTGTAAACCGATGTCGTCTCGCTGGCCGCATGCTGATCGGCAGGCGATCCCATGGGCACGTCCGCATCGACATCCGCGACCGCGATCATCACGCGTATCCCACCATTAACGGACTCGGCCACCTCAGCCTGGTCCAGGTCTCGGGAAGTGTCGTTGTCGATCGACGACCACAGCAGGGAGCGTAGATCGCGTATTTGCCCATTCCCCGTTGAGCCGGCAGCGCCGACCGCCGCGGCCGATTGTGTTTGCAGCGTCTTTACCTGCTGCACCACGGCAGGTGGGAAATCCGGGTGAAATCCCTCTGCAAGCATCTCCTGGTGGGCCATCGCACCCAGGTCAAAGTGGCGATCGGACATGAGTACCAACCTAGCATGCAGGTTGGCTTAGCAAGTCCCGCACCTCGGCATCGCTGGTCTGCCGGAAGTCCTGATACCATTCACCCACCGAGCCAAACGGCTCGGGGACCGCCAGGCATACACATTCGTCCGCCGCTTCACGAAGGTGCGCGCACGCCTGCCGCGAGGCCAGCGGCACCGCCACAATCACCGCAGAAGGCTGGAGGCTCTTCGCGCATTTCACCGCGGCCTGCATCGTAGAACCGGTGGCCAATCCATCATCCACCAAAATGACCGTGCGATTCCTCAGCTCCAGCGCCGGACGGCCCGCACGGTATAGATGTTCACGGCGTTCGGCTTCTTGCTCTTCTCGCGCAGCAATCGCATCTACGTCCTCCGGCGAAACACCCTCCGATCGGATCAGTTCTTCGTCAAGTACTCGGACTCCGCCACCGGCGATGGCTCCCATAGCGAGTTCCGGTTGCCACGGGACGCCCAGCTTTCGGACGACGATTACGTCCAGCGGTAATCCCAGCGCCCGTGCCACCTCGCTTGCCACCGGAACGCCACCCCGAGGCAGGGCCAGCACAATCGAATCCCTCGGCAATTTGCGCCCAGTAAGGTGCGCGCCCAGTAGCCGGCCGGCCTCCGCACGATCACGAAAAGGAAGTTCGAGCATCACCTATCGACTGAGCAACTACGGCTCCAAAGTTGGTATTCAGCATGCACCCGGAAATATCGGAGAGGGGTGCCTATGACTCGCATACAACCGCACTCGGCTGGTTCAGTGTTGGGCATTTTGATGGGCGCGTGGCACGCCATGTGGGCCGCCTTGGTTTGGGCCGGAGCTGCTCAGGCCGTAATCGACTATATCTTCCGGCTGCACATGATTACGCCGCCCTATGCAATCGCCGCCTTCGACCCCCGCCTGGCGTTGGCCCTGGTTCTGGTGACCGCCATCATCGGTTACGTGTTTGGCTGGGCCGGCGCCGTGATCTGGAACCGCTACGGTCTTGGCGTGGCGCCGCGGATCGCTTCGTCCAGCAACTGAATCGTGTGCACCACTCGCGGCTGCTTGCTCTTCCCACTGCCGTCTTGGCGGTCTAGCGCCGCCTGCATCTGCAGAATGCAGCCCACATTCCCCGTCGCCACGGCATCCGGCGCGATCGCCTGGATGAACTTCGCTTTTCGGTCACCCAGCGCGTTCGCCGTTTCCGGCTGCACTAGATTATAAATTCCCGCCGATCCGCAGCACAGCGTGCCTTCCGGCATCTCCGCCAGCGTCAATCCGGGTATCCCCGCCAGTAATTGCCGCGGCTGGGTGCGCACTTTCTGAGCGTGTTGCAAATGGCAGGAGTCATGATACGCCACCCGTTTCGCCACGGTATGCCGCTCGGCGCGCGGACCCAGTTCCACCAAAAACTCCGCGACGTCCTTGATGGTTCCTTTGAACGCCCCCTTTTCTTCGGCCGCGAAGTCCTTGAGATGCGACCCGCAGCCCCCCGCGTTGGTGATGATCACATCCACGCCCGCCTTCTCGAACGTCGCGAACATGCGTCGAGCCAGGGCGCGCGCTTCTTCGTCCTTACCGGAGTGCATTAATAAGGCGCCGCAACACGGCTGCTCGCCCGGAGCCACGACTTCGCAACCTTCGGCCGCCAGCACGCGCACCGTCGCCGCGTTGATTTCCGGCAGGAATTCACGCTGTACGCAACCCAACATCAATCCGACCCGCGCGCGCTTTACTCCCTGCGCCGGAGTGATGCCTGAAGCGTCTTCCCGCCTGCCGAGTTTCGGCATCAGCTTGCTTGGCGACGGCAAGCCCAGCTTCTGATAGGCGGACAGAAACACCCGCCCGATCCGCAGCAGCCCCACGTTCGGAAAGGTATGCAGGATGCCCCATCGCATCATTCGCTCGGGCAGCGGCCGTTTATAGGTGTGCTCGATCTCCGCGCGCGTCTCTTCGATGAGCTTCCCATAATTCACGCCCGACGGGCAGGCCGTCATGCATGAGACGCAGCCCAGACACGTATCCATGTGCTGCACAAACTTGGGCGTCATCTCCATCTGGCCCTCGGTCAGCATGTTCATCAGATAGATGCGCCCGCGCGGCGAATCCATCTCATTGCCCCACAACACATACGTCGGGCACGCCTGCAGACAGAAGCCGCAATGCACGCACTGCCTGATCAAATCCGGATTTATCAAATGCCCCCCACGAATACGCCGGGATTCAAAATGCCGCGCGGATCGAAGTGTTGCTTGATCGAACGCATCAGCGCCAGCGCGCCGCCGCCGTTATTCTGCGCCGTGTTGCCCCACGCGTCCATCCCCGGGAAAGGACGCATCATCACCAGCGATCCGCCCGCACGCTCGATCTTTTCACGCAGTTCGGCGAGACGCCCCGCTTGGAGCCAGCCGATCCCAGTCGCTTCCACCACCGCATAACCTTCCAGCCCTTCCAGCGTCTCGGCGATCTTCGCCGGCAGCACGCTGATCTTGGCGCCCGCGTCGAGTCGCGCCCACACCTCGTCATCGCTCTCTACCAAGGGAGTCATTCCCCGCAGGCGATCGACCTGAAAGTTGATTCCTTCTTCGGTTCCTTCAAACAGCACGTCGATATGCGGCGCACCCGCGCCCACGCGAACCTGCACCGCCGCCGGCACTAGCTGAGCGTCAAGGATCTTGCCGAGAAGGTGCTGCATCGCGCCCAGATCCGGGACCGTAGCTGTCACCGTCTGCGTATACTTCGGCAGAGGATGCAGGCGGAAGGTCGCGCTGATGATCACTCCCAGCGTCCCGAACGCGCCGGTCACTAATTTCGATAAATCGTACCCGGCAACGTTCTTAACCACTTTGCCGCCGCTCTGCGCCACCGTCCCATCGGCCAGAGCCAGCTTCACGCCAATTACCAGGTCGCGCAGGCCGCCATACCGGAGCCGTAAAACGCCGCTGTCATTGGCCGAGAGCACTCCACCCACGGTGGCTTTCTCGGGCCACAACGGATCCACTGCCAGCCGCTGCCCGTGCCGGGCAAGGGTACGCTGCAACTCCGCGATAGTACACCCGGCTTCAACCGTCACCGTAAGATCGGCCCACGCATGCTCGATCACGCGGTTCAGGCGCGCGGTCGACAGCATCACGTCGGTGCGCGCCGGTGGATTTCCCCAATCCGACTTGGTCCCGCCGCCGCGCGGGATCACCGCCGCGCCGTCTTCATTGGCGCAGCGCAAGATCTCGGCGGCTTCTTCTCCCGACTGTGGTTCGACGATCCGCACGGCCTAAAATCTCTCCGCGACGCCCGCCGTCTCCAGCGGATGCGGCTTGTACTCGCCGGGCGATTCGCCGCACAGGCGCGGCCGGGGGAACACTTTGGTTGGATTCGCCAGCGATAGCGGATCAAAAGCGCAGCGCAGCTTCTGCATCGTGGCCAAGTCCGGCTCGGCAAACATTTTCCCCATCATGTGTTTCTTCTCTTCGCCCACTCCGTGCTCGCCCGTGATAGACCCGCCCATCTCAATGCACAGTTCCAAAATGCGCTCAGCCAGCCGCTCGGCCGCGTGCTCCTGCCCTTCGATGCGGCGATCGTACAGCACCAACGGGTGCAGATTGCCGTCTCC
>DATJEI010000088.1:0-21950 GCA_035496735.1 Bryobacteraceae bacterium
CCCGGTCAAGCCTCCGCCATTGGTGCGGATGAGCTTTAAGTATCCGGATGATATAGCAAAGATCACGCCGGAACACGAAGCGGCATGCCGTGAGCTGCTCGAAAAAGTAGGTGGCGGACGCAACCAAGGTCCGTTCACGCCATATTCCGCGCAAGGGGCGCTTGTTATGCCGTATATTTTGGGAGGCGCGACCTGGAGTGGCGGAGCGTTTGATCCGACCCTTGGCTACTACATCATCAATACCACGGATTCCGGTGATATGGGCATTGTCCGGCCTCAGGACTCGGATCCCGGCGCCCCTCCCGAGTCGCCCAGATTATTCGAACATCCCGTTAGCGTGTCCCCATTTACCGGTGGTTCTCTGAGTGTGAAAGGTTGGCCTTGCTGGCAGCCGCCGTGGGGAAGGCTGACCGCAATCAATGTGAACACAGGCGACATCGCCTGGCAGATACCGTTTGGCACGATGGACCGAGTACCGGCTGGGATTAAGACGGGCGCTCCAAGCTTGGGCGGGGGTCCGATGACCACGGCCGGTGGTCTCATATTCATTGGAGCGGCCCGGGACAGCATGTTGCGCGCCATCGACACTAAAACCGGCCAAGAGCTATGGAGCGTAAAGACGCCTGAGGTGGCCCACGCGAATCCGATCTCATACATGGGGAAAGACGGAAAGCAATATGTTGCCATTGCGGCAGGTTCCACCTTCTTAACTTACAAACTGCCCTGACACGGCGCATGCGGCCCCAATAGTACCCCCCCGTTGCTTGGGAAGCGAAAGGCGCAGTGTTGAACCACGTGTGCGGGAGATCGGCGGCGTTCCCCCGCACCTCATCGGTCCAGTAAGGTTCCATGATAAACTGCTCGCAGTTGGGATTTGCCAGCGCGAAGGAGCCCCGTGTCACTCCGAACCACCACCATCGTCCTGTTGACTCTAATTGTGATCTGCGGATTGCTCTTCCCGATTTCCGCCCTCGCGCACAATGTTTCTAAGCGCGACGCGTCTTTCGTCGAATCCAACCAGGGCGCCGCAGTCGCCGCATTTCTTTATCTAGGCGCCAAGCACATGGTTACCGGATATGATCATCTGGCGTTCCTGGTGGGAGTCATCTTTTTTCTTTACCGGCTAAAGGACGTGGTGCTGTATGTCAGCCTGTTCACTCTCGGGCACAGTGTAACCTTGTTGGCGGGTGTTCTGGGAGGCATTCACGCGAACCCGTACATCGTTGACGCAATCATTGGAGTCTCCGTGGTTTACAAAGCGTTCGACAACATGGACGGGTTCCGGCGATTGCTGGGTTTCGAGCCCAATACGAAACTCGCGGTTCTGATCTTCGGCCTGTTCCACGGCTTTGGATTGGCGACCAAACTGCAAGAACTCGACCTATCGAAGAATGGCCTGGTAACGAACATCATCAGTTTCAACGTGGGAGTGGAGGTCGGGCAGGTACTCGCGCTTACGGCCGTATTGATCGCCCTCAGTTACTGGCGGACGCGGGAGGGCTTCCTGCGACACGCTCTTGCTGCGAACACGGTGTTAATGGCGGTGGGCTTTTCTCTCACGGGATATCAGATCGCGGGATATTACCTGGAAGCGTAAGCGGAGAAATTAGGATGGAAACCCAAACCCGGCCCAGAATTGAGCCACCTTCGAAGCGCGCGCTTGCCAAAGCCACGGGCATTGCCCTACTGGTGGCCCTGCTTCTTCTTTTTACTGCAGTGCTGCCGGCCGAGTATGGCTACGATCCTCTAAAAACCGGCAAAGCTCTCGGGCTCACTGGCATTTCGCAGGCCGAGGTCAAAGAGGTTAAGGGGGCTGTGCCGACTCCCGCGCCCGGCCAGGCCGGCGTGTACGTGCCCCAGTCGAAGATCTATAAAGTTGACTCGGAGGACTTTCAGCTGCGCCCCGGCGAAGGCGTGGAGATGAAATATCACATGCAGAAAGGCGCGGGCATGGTCTACGGCTGGAAAGCGAACGGCAAACTAACGTATGAATTTCACGGCGAACCGGACCAAAAACCTAACAAGGATTACTTTGAGAGCTACGAACTTGACGACAAACTCGGCAAGGAGGCCTCCTATGGTTCCTTCACCGCCCCTTCGACCGGAATTCACGGCTGGTTTTTTAAGAACAAGAGCGACAAGGATGTCCAATTCCACTTGACCGTGGCCGGATTTTTCGACTCCGCAAAAATGTATGCCGGCGGTCCGCCTGAAGATGTCCCGGTCGACGACGCCAAGTGATGGGCAAGTGGAGTTCCGCTATCACCACTTCGCCGGCGCCCGACTGCTGGAGATCATTCTATGCAGGCCAGCTTATCCCGCTGGATCTAGATCTTATCGAGCCGCTCGTAAATTTGCGCGATATTGCTGTTGACGCGTCCCTGCAAGAGTGCAGCAGGACTGGCGTTACCACCACCCGGCCCTGCTAGAAATTCGGCGTAGCCATCCGAATTCAGGGACTTCAGAGATGCTACGGTAATCCTACTCTGCAATTCGATCACTGACTGACCGGCCTTCTTGCCGCTGTCCACGCGCTCGGTAACCTCCTCGATGTAGTTGCGCAAGTTCATCATTCGCTGATTTCCCTGCTGCACTCCACCGTGTCCCGGCATGATGTGGTCAAAATCGAGCTTTGAGACAGAATCTATTGTTTTTGGCCAAGCTTTCGGATAACCGTCGGCCATGAACGGTGTCGTGCCCAAAATAATGTCGCCAGTCGCGATGACGCGTCTCTGGGGGCAAAAGATGACAATATCCCCTGCGGTGTGCGCATGACCGTGAAATTCGAGGTGAATATCGTGAGCCTTGTCCTTAATAATATAAGACCTGTCAAAAGTGACAGTCGGCAAAGTGGGGGAGAAGTTCTTCATCTCGGCCGCGAAGGCTTCCAGTTGCCGGATCTGATCCTGGGCTCGATTCCGGTCCTCAGCCGAAGTGGCTTTTGCGAGGCGTTCTCGAGCGGCATCGATGAGCGCCGGCACGTGCGGCTGCCCGGGAAACACGTGTCCGTGTGGATCCAGCGACTCACGAAGTCTCGGCGCGGAATTCTGGATCATCAGCTGTTTCGTGGTCTTGCTAGCCACCACTTTTGCGCCGTTTGCCGTGTAGGCTGCATTCCCCTGGGAGTGGTCCCAGTGGAAATGGGTATCCACCAGGTATCGCACGGGCTTGGGGGTGATCTCTTTTTTGATTTGAGCAATCAATGATGCCGCAGCGGAGGGTTTGGAGTGCGCGTCCACCACCACTACATCGCGAGAGTTTACAAAAATCCCGGCATTGCAATTTCCGATTGCGGCGGGCTTGGCGCGGGCAAAGTAGACGTCGTCGGCAACCTTTTCGATGTCAAACAAACCGGCGTTGGCGGTTGGAGCGATCGCCTGCGCCCAGGCCGCCCGGTATTGAGCAAGTTCGAGGACGGAAGCCCCGGCCAGGGCGCTGCCCATCACGGTCCGGAAGAAATCCCGCCTGGATGGATGCGGATGTGAATGTCGATGAGGATGCTGCGATAGATGCACTACGACGCTCCTTTCAATCTCGCCAACCGGAGACTCAATTGCATCCGCCAGAGCTTCCCTATGGGACGGCACTGGCCGAAAGCGCCAATATTTTTGACGTTGACCGATTTCGGCAAAGTGTGGCGCCTTCAAGCATATCCGCAAACCGACGGATCGGTCGTTTTCGCCAGCGAAATCCCGCTGTTTTCAGCGAAATCACGCAAGCTTTCGCAGCTTCGTCACCCTGCCGATTTCCACATACTCGACCACGAAGATATTGCCAGCGTGATCGAATATTGCGCCGTGCGGCGCAACGAATTTCCCAGGGATAAAATTAGAGCGGTCTTCGGTAGCCCTAACTCCAGCCGGATTGCTGCCCTTGCCGTCACCCAGGTGCGCGATGACTTTGTTGTCTTTGTCCAGCAGGGTCACGCGGGATTGCAGGTCGGGCACGACAATGACGCCCTTGTACTCGTGGAAATGGCAAGGCGAACGCGTACCTCCGACAACATCGATCGGCTTGTCATCCAGCGTATAACGCACGATCCGGTTGTTGCTGCGATCCGCGATCAATAGCACCGGCTTAGCCGGGTCACGCATATCCACAAAGTTACCGTGAGGAGTGCGCAGCTTATCGATCGGCGCCGCCGCGGGAGTCAGGTCCTCGCCGGGCTGCGCCTGAACAGCCGCGGGCGCCGGTCCCTCGGGCAGACCGCCAAACGTGTTGAGCAACTTGGGATAAGAACCCTTGCCGCTATAGTGAAACATATAAGAGGAGCCGTACCCGTCGCCGACCCAGAAATCGCCGTTCGGCCCAAGGCATAGGTTGGTGGGCCGATAGGGTAAACCGGGACTGGGTTTGCCGGGTATCCTCCGGTACGGAGCCGAGTCCTGCGGATAGCCCATCGTCCAGACTTCTTCGCCCTTAAGCGTTCGCTTGGTGACCAGGCCATGCTTCTCGTCGCAGAAGTAAAGGAATTCGTCCTTGCCTTCTTTGGCGTACTGCATGCCGTGTGCACCACCCTTGAACATGGCGCCCCAGGAGCGCACAAACTTCCCGTTATTATCGAAGACCACCACGGCATCCGGGCTCTGACTAGTCGCATGCACGGTATGGTGGATGTAGATGTGGCCTTGAGAATCTTCGCACGCGTTGTGGGTGTTGCCGTACTTGATGTTTGCCGGCAACTCGCCCCAATCATGAATGCACTCGTATGTGTGCTCGCCCTCGCCGAGGATCGGTAACTTCGCTCCGGACTTCTTCTCAGCCTTAATAAAGAATGGTGTGGCCGCGGCGGCGCCGGCTGCCAGAAAACTACGTCGAGTGGAACTTGTCATGTACTCCTCCATTCCTGAAACAGCTCACACACCCTTGTCCCAGATCTGGGGTCGGGTGTTGAGGAAAGCTAACATCATTAATCATCGAAGCGCACATATGACGCCATCGCTACGACTAACCACGGGAAGGCGGCGGGACCTGCTGCCTGTGTACCGACTCCGCCACTACCTTCCATACACCCACTTTGATTGCAGCCTGCATGCCAAGTCGCTGATCGAATCCAGGAGGCTCAAACCTCTAGATCTGCAAGTGTAACTCGACATAACGCCGCGAGCAACCATAAAGTGGGTTGAAGTGGGTTGACAATATGTCCGTTATGGCGTTGACATCGCTATCGCACGACATTACTATGGGAGCGCTTGTTGGAAGGGTGACCTGCAAGGCGTTTGGATCAAGAGACTCCCAGATGTTGTGTTCTTCGGCGTCGTTAAAGAGGTGTCCCTCCTGGCCGGACTACGTCACTATAGCGGACCTGAGTTCGCAAAGAACGGTAAACCACGCAACTGTGCTAGGGGCACGCGCCAATAGAATGGGCGGTAAGTGGAGTATGTTAGAGTTTTTGGTGGATTCTGCGCCGAAGCCCATGAAAGGGAGGGAGAACAGATGAAGCTCCGCTCAAGGCCACGAGTGCTGGATGCCGCTGGGTTAACTGGAGTGTGGCTGATCAGCCTTTGGTTGCTAAGCAGTTTGGCTGTAGCGCAAGAGCGGCCGAAGCTGTCGGACGAGGCGTTCAAGAACATCCAAGCGCTCAAAGGCATTCCGGTAGACGATTTTATGGGGACGATGGGGATCATGTCCGCGTCTCTCGGCTTTGACTGCGCGGAGTGTCATAAAGGCGCCGGCACTGACCAAGTAGATTGGGCCGCCGACACTCCCAGAAAAGTGATGGCCCGCAGGATGGTCAATATGGTGACTGCCATTAATCGCGACAACTTTCAGGGACGCCAGGTAGTCACGTGCTGGACCTGCCATCGCAATAGCGATAAACCACAGGTCACGCCATCCATGGATATTGTTTACGGATCTCCGGCCTTCGAGCCGGATGACATCATTGCACAGACTCCCGGACTTCCTTCCGCCGATTCTATTCTTGACAAGTACATCCAGGCAGCTGGCGGGGCTCAGCGCCTGGCCGGTATCACCAGTTTTGTCGGAACTGGTACAAGCGTGGGATTCGGCGGTTTCGGAGGCGGAGGCCAAGTCACAGTTATCGCGAAAGCTCCGGACAAGCGGGCCATTATCATCCTCTTTAAGGGTGAAACGGGGAGGGGAGATCAGATCCGGAGCTACAACGGCAGCGTCGGTTGGCTGCGGACGCCGCTTAATGTCTTAGGCGAATATCAGTTGAGCGGTAGCGATCTGGACGGCGCCAGGGTGGACGCGCTGCTGTCCTTCCCGGGGCAGATCAAGCAAGCTCTTACTAATTGGCGCGTCGGCCCACCGACGACCATCAGCGATCTTCCGGCGCCCTCCGCCCAATCTTCCGAACAACCCGGTGTGGCAACAGGGCAAACTCACGATGTCAATGTAGTGCAGGGCACCGGCCCTAGGGGCCTTGTCGTAACGCTGTATTTCGACAGGACCTCCGGGCTGCTATTGCGGGAGTTGCGCTACGGAAAATCGCCGATAGGCCGTGTTCCCACACAAATTGACTTCGCGGATTATCGCGACGTTGGCGGGATCAAGATACCTTACCACTTGACGTTTGCGTGGCTGGACGGGCGGGATGCGATTTCGCTGAACGATGTGAAGATCAATGTCCCGGTCGACGAGGCTAGCTTCGGTAAGCCGGCCCCGCTGAAAAAATCTCAGTAGCTTTGTGAGGGGCAGGTCTATTTTCTATATCTCATGTTGAGTAGCAGATGAACCGGGGAGATCGAATGCAAGAACGGCTTAGTACTTCACTCGTGGCTAGCGTGGTGCTGCTTTCCGTTGCCGCGATACCCGCCGTCGCTCAGGCCTATAAAGCGCCCAGGATGGCGGACGGCAAACCTGATTTGAATGGCATTTGGCAGACGATGAACACCGCGAATTGGGATCTCCAGGGCCATGAGGCTCGGGCCGGCGCGGTAGTCGCAGCTGGCGCCTGGGGAGCTGAGCCGGGTGGGCCAGGTGTGGTGGAGGGCGGCGCGATCCCATACCTGCCGGCGGCGGCAGCGCAAAAGAAAAAGAACTTTGAAAATCGATTGGCTGCCGATCCAGAGGTCAAGTGTTACCTGCCAGGAGTGCCGCGGGCAACGTATATGCCTTACCCGTTTCAAATTTTCCAGAACCCCAAGGCCATCGCGATTGCGTATGAGTATGACAGCGCCTTTCGCAACATTCTTTTAAAGGATCCTGGTCCAGCCCCTGCCGATTCATGGATGGGACAGTCGGTAGGGCACTGGGAAGGAGATACCCTGGTAGTCGACGTAACGGGTTTGATAGAAGATAGCTGGTTTGACCGCGCCGGGGATTTCCACAGCGACGCGCTGCATGTCGTTGAACGCTACACCCCAGTTGCCCCGAATGTGCTGAACTACGAGGCAACCATTGAGGACCCCAAGGTATTCTCCCGGGCGTGGAAGATAAGTATGCCGCTATACCGTCATGTGGAGAAAAATGCTCGGCTGGTAGAATTCAAGTGTGTGGAGTTCGTTGAAGAGCTGATGTACGGTCCGTTGAGGAAGAAGCCGAGCAACTGAGTAAAGCCGTATAAGAGGAGAACTAGATGGCAAGGAAGAAGATTATTGTGCTGGGTGCCGGTCTGCTGCTGGCAGCAGTGTCAGCCTGGGCGCACCACGCATTTGCTGCGGAGTTTGACGTGAATAAACCAATCCATTTCACGGGCGTTGTAACCAAACTGGAGTTGGTCAATCCCCATACCTGGATTCACATCGATGTGAAAGGCCCGGACGGCCACGTAGACAACTGGATGATCGAAGCGGGAACTCCAAATGTTCTATTGCGGCGTGGTTTCACGAAAAATTCGGTAGCCGTTGGCACTGAAGTCGTCGTCGATGGCTTTGCGGCCAAGGACGGGTCGCATAGGGGTAGCGGCAGGGACCTTACGCTCCCCGATGGGCGAAAGCTGTTTATTGGCGCGACTGGCTCGGAGGGGCCGGAAGAACCCAAGAAATAGAGCGCGGCTACACCGTCCGGCGACCGCAAGCGTGCCGGACGAGTAGTCACACGCCGGCAGAACCGTTTCGCCTACTGGTCGAGTACCTCACTTATGGACTTGAGAACAGTTAAAACCACGCTGGACGGTTCGCTGGAACCCAGCCAGTCTTGGCATTTGCGTAGTTCGAGCAACGCTGCCTTGACGTCCCGAAACATTCGTATATACTGAGTACCGGTTCGGAAAATCAGCCACGCAAATCCCAATCCAAGGAGTTCTTTATGGCCAGCAATCGAGGCGTCGCGTACATAGCCCCAGGTAAGGTCGAAGTAAAGTCCATCGACTATCCGAAGTTGAAAATGCCTAAGAGCGAGACCGATCCTTTCGGTGGCAAGGACGCACCGCATGGCGTGATTTTGAAGATCGTCACCACCAACATCTGCGGGTCGGATCAGCATATGGTGCGCGGGCGGACCACGGCGCCCGCAGGACTCATTCTGGGCCACGAGATCACCGGCGAGGTCATCGAAAAAGGCAGTGATGTGGAGATGCTGAATATCGGCGATCTGGTGACCGTTCCGTTCAATATCGCTTGTGGCCGCTGTCGCAACTGCCGCGAAGGGAAGACCGGTATCTGTCTGACCGTCAATCCCGCCAGGCCCGGTGCGGCCTATGGCTACGTGGATATGGGTGGATGGGTGGGCGGTCAAGCCGAATATGTGCTGGTGCCGTACGCCGATTTCAACCTCATCAAGTTCCCTAATAAAGAAAAGGCCATGGCGAAGATCCAGGACCTGACCCTTCTGTCCGACATCTTTCCAACCGGCTACCACGGCGCGGTGACCGCGGGCGTCACTACCGGATCGATCGTCTATGTAGCCGGCGCAGGGCCGGTGGGTTTGGCATGCGCGGCCTCCTGCCATTTACTCGGCGCTGCTGTTGTCATCGTCGGTGACATGATTCCTGAGCGCCTGGCTCAGGCGAAAAGCTTCGGCTGTGAAACCATCGATTTGCGCAAAGACGCTTCCCTGGCCGATCAGATCGCCCAGATCACCGGCGAACCGCTGGTGGACTCGGCCGTCGATTGCGTCGGGTTCGAAGCCCATGGACATGGCCACAGCGCCGGCGTCGAACAACCGGCGACAGTGCTCAATTCCATCATGGAGATCACTCGCGCGGGCGGCTCGCTTGGTATCCCGGGCCTGTATGTGACCGGCGATCCGGGTGGGGTTGACGCCGCTGCAAAGATTGGTTCGTTGAGCATTCGCATCGGCCTGGGCTGGGCCAAGTCTCACTCGTTCCACACAGGGCAGTGTCCTGTGCTGCGCTACAACCGCCAACTCATGCAGGCGATCTTGCATGACAAGGTTCAGATTGCCAAGGCATGCAACGTGAACCTGATTACGCTCGACCAGGCGCCGCAAGGCTACAAGGACTTCGACAAGGGCGCCGCCAAGAAATTCGTGATTGATCCTCATGGTCTGGCCAAGAAGGCGGCGGCCTAGAACATTCAGGTAAATGCCGGCCTTGAACAAAAGGATCGAGGCCGGCTTTCAGGAACCTAAGGAGCAGGCCGAATGGTAACTTTAGCGGACGCACGCAGAGTGATCGAGGCTGCCGAGAAGAAGGCCGGCCAGATCGGGCAACCCATGAACATCGCGGTGGCGGACGAAGGCGGCAACATCGTCGCACACGTTCGCATGGACGGGGCATGGATCGGTAGCATTGATATCTCGCAAAAGAAAGCCTATACATCCCGCGCCTTCGACATTTCCACGAAGGATCTCGCGGCGCATTCTCAATCCGGTGGCCAATTTTTCGGTATCCACGCGTCAAATGACGGCAAGATCATGATTTTCGCCGGTGGGATTCCCTTGAAGAAGAACGGCAAGGTAGTCGGGGCCATCGGTGTGAGTGGCGGATCAGGGGATCAGGATCACGCCGTGGCCGAAGCCGGAGCTGCCGCGTTTTAGTTCTTGCTAGAAGACCGTCTTTACGAAAACGCCCGCCAACGCGCCCCCTACTAGCGCACCGAGAACGGGCACCATCGCATAGCCCCAGTCCGAATCTCCCTTGCCGGCAATAGGCAGGATCGAATGCGCGATTCTGGGTCCCAAATCACGGGCGGGATTGATCGGGAAACAAGTGGTTCCACCCAGAGACAAGCCAATCGCCCACACCACGGCACCCACTAGGAACGGACCTAACCCGGGCGTCGGTCCGGACGCGGACACGGCCTTGGAGAAGATCGACGCGATCACCAGCACCAGCACAAACGTACCGAGCACTTCGCTTAGCAAATTCGCTGCGGTGTTGCGAACCGGCGGAGTGGTGCAGAAACAGGCTCGCTTGCGGTCTGTTTCGGGCGTCAGACTCCAGTGGGGAAAATAATAGAGCCATACCAGCACTGCTCCCGCAATTGCTCCGAGTAGTTGCGCCAGCGAATAAGGAGCCAGTTTGCTGAAGTCGCTTGAAACAATGCCGAAGCCGAGGGTCACTGCAGGATTGATATGCGCATCCGGGCTCCCACAGGCTATGGCCGCAAAAACTCCGGCCATGACTGCAAGAGCCCACCCGGTGGTAATCACGATCCAGCCCGAATTCTCGCCAGCGGACTTTTTCAGCAATACGTTGGCATTGACCCCGTTCCCTAAAAAGACGAGAACCAAAGTGCCCATGAATTCGCCGATGAGTCGTTTGTCCATGCAATACTCCTGTCAACCTAAGGTACAGAACAGAACGGAGAGTTCCGCTCGGGAAACCGCGCCAGTCGTATTTTGTGTTGTCTGACGAAGTCGTCCTCAGCACCGCCACAAGCAGCGCTTTCGAGCAATGACTACTTGGGTGCCTGCTTGGCGGAAGCCTCGGCCTTCTTTTCCTCGGCTCGAGCCCCGGAGAGAATGAGTGACATCCCGTAGTTTCCCTCATGGCACGCATATTCGTATACCGGGCCCGGGAACGATCTCATCGGAATTTCGCCCGACCACGGCGCTGTATACATGTCGGGGGCATTCACTGTGAACTGATAAAGGAGTATGTCCGGAGCGGTTCGCGTGAAGCGCTCGGTCACGCGCATGTTTCGATCGAGGCGCCTTGCTCCGGATCCCTCGGTCATAGGCGATTCGAACCAACCCCGCCGTCCGTTAAAGTTAACTGTATCGACCACCAGCGTATCGCCTTCCCAGTGGCCCCTTGAGTCGCCCATCCATTGAGGAATATCCTCATGCGGGCGTCCATCCAACGGAATGATGCGCACGTCGTGGACCATCTCGGCCAAAATCACGACAGCGTCGTGGGTTTGAACGATCTGATAGTTGTTGTTATAGAACGAAGGAAGCATGGGCGGCCCGCTGGTGATCCACGTGATGCACCGTTCAATGGTCGTCATATCCTCCGGCCCATCATGCGGGTGCTGACGGTGGTACTCCTGATCGGCTTTAAATTTCTTCGCCGCTTCCGCCGTGAAAGGCGGCAGTCTCCCGTCCTTGGGGTCGGTGATGATGGAAGTACGCTTGTTTGGCAAAGCCCATCTGGAATCTTCCTTAAAGGCCGCGTTGTAATCCCCGACTTCTTTCGGGCGCTCGACCGCCTGGCGATCCGAGGCTTGAGTTTGCGCCTTCGAAGCCCGTTCAACGGCCTTGGCCTCTTCATCCGTCAGAAATTCTTTCCCGGCAAGAGCCAGAGGTCTTTGCAGAGGCGTCGCCGTATTATTTGACCAAAATCCTCCGATATCCGGCCGGCCGTCGGGCAGACGCGGTATGGTACGGCCCGCCGATTTCGCAGCGGATGCGCTTTTCGCAGGAGGGTTCGCGAGCGGGACTGAGGTCTGTGCGGCAATCCTGAACGGCGCTGAACTAACCAGGAATGCAACCGCGAACGTCGAGAGTCGAAGGCTCATCATTGTACTCCTATAATCCGCGCCCATAGTATCCCGGCTTGGCCGGTATGTCAAGCTGACTGCCCTTTGTCATTAACACCTTAGCGTCCAGTGGAATAAGCCTGTAGACTGGCCGTCCAAACGCGCGACTTACTGGTTAGATCCCTTCTTGGCGGCATCCCGAGCTGCTTTCTCCTGGGCTCGCGCGCCGGCCAGCATGAGTTGCATCCCGTAATTTCCTTCGTGACACGCATATTCGTATACCGGACCCGCGAACGGTCTCATGACGATCTCTCCAGACCACGGCGTTATGTAAGTGGCTGGATCGGAAATCGTGAACTGATACAGGAGCATGTCCGGAGCTGTCCGCGTGAAACGCTCGATCACCGTCATCTTCTCATCCGGGCGCTTCAGGTCGTCCCCGTAGAACTTTAATTGCGTTGAAAACCAGCCTCGCTTCCCATTAAAATTCGTCGTTTCGACCACCAGCGTATCGCCTTCCCAGTGGCCTCTTGAATCGCCTGCCCATTGACGGACATTCGAATGTGGACGCCCATCCAAGGAAATAATGCGCACGTCATGAATCATCTCGACGTAAATTACAACATGATCGTGAGTTTGAACGATCTGGTAGTTATTGTTGTACGCGTTGGGCAACATAGGCGGTCCGCTGTTGATCGTTGTGATACACCGCTCAAAAGTAGTCATGTCCTCCGGGCCGTTGAGGTAATGAAGTTTATGCAGTTCTTGAGCGGCTTCCAGTTTTTTCTGGGCTTCAGGGGTGAGAGGGGGGATCCTTCCGTCCTTGGGGTCGGTGATGATGGAATTACGCTTATTTGCCATAACCCATTTGGCGTCCTCCTTAAAGGCCGCATTGTAGTCCCCCACTTCATTTGGTTTCTCGACCGCCTGGCGATCCGCGGCCAGGGTTCGATCTCGCGAACCCTGCTGGACAGTCTTGGCCTCCTCGTCTGTGAGAAACTCCCGGCCGGCAAAGGCCGGCGGTCGTTCCAAAGGAATCGCCGTATTATTCGACCAGAATCCTCCCAAATCCGGGTGCCCATCAGGCAGCCGTGGTACAGCCCCCGTGGCCGGCTTTGCGCTCGATACAAGTTTCGCGGATGGATTTGCACCTGGGACTGCGCCCTGGCCGAGAAGTTGCGCGGGCACCAGCGAAATAGCCGCTGTGATCAGCGCCAGAAAGGGAAGTTGGGGCTTCATGATTGACCTCCTGTAATCCTAAATAAACCGTTTGGCGGAGTATTGCGGAAGGCGTCGCAAAATCAAATCGGCTAATGGTATCCCGGCCCGGCTGGCATGTCAATCAGCCCATAAGCCGTGTCGGCGACTTGCGAGCAGGGTGCGGAACCTCCGGGGCGGGCGCCGCCTTCCACCCTCCAAAAATCTCCTCCAGGCGGACGGCGATTGCCAGCGCGATATCTTCGCGCCACGGGCGGGCCGCAATTTGGACGCCAATGGGAAGACCTTCTGACTCGCCGCAGCGAACTATCGCCGCTGGCCAGCCAGTCACGTTATACGTCATGGTGTAGCTGAAACCGCGAAAGTTGCCGTCTTGGGTAGACGTTCCATGGGGCAGCGCGGGACTCGCGGAAACCGGGGAGAGAATCGCATCGTAGTTCTGTAGGAAGGCGAACATTCCGGCGCGGAACTGGTGCAGCTCGGCCCAGTATTCGGCGAAGCCGCTGACGCTGGTGCGGTACGGCTCGAGCTTGGCAAGCCATCCTTCAAGCAGGGGATGAGTCCGGTTGCTGCCGATGCTCTCGAGGAACTGCCGCAGTCCGTCTCCGCCGTCGGGACCAATCAATTTCATCTCCAGATCGTAGCTTTGCTCGATACCCGGCGGCCTTCGCTCCTCTACCCTCAGTCCTGCGCCGCACAGCGCCTGAGCCGCCTTTTGAATCGTCGCCGTGGTTCCCGCATCCACCTCGGCGATGCCGTTTGCGGTGAAGAACGCGACTCGCAGCCCGCGGAGATCGAGCTTTCTTGGATCCCCGTACGGCATCTCCACGCAAGTATGATCCTGCGCGTCGCAGCCCATTAGGATCGGCAGCAGTGTGCAAAGATCTTCGACCCGCCGCGCCATGGGACCAATCTGCCACAGTGTTTCGAGCCAGCCACCGGCGGGTGGTACGTGTCCCGTCCGCGGCAGCCGGCCCGAGGTAGGTTTGATGCTGGCAATACCGCAGAAATGCGCCGGAAGGCGGACGCTTCCGGCGGCGTCGCTCCCCAGTCCAAAAGGCGATCCGCACGCGGCGAGCAACGCCGCCTCGCCGCCGCTCGATCCGCCGGAAGTCCGCGCAGGATCGTAGGGGTTATTGGTTCGGCCGTGGATGAGATTATCGCTTTCAAATGCGAAGAGAAGATCCGGAAGATTGGTCCGGGCAAGCGGAATCGCTCCCGCGGCTCGCAGACGCGCCACTAAAGTAGCATCGCTTTGCGAGGGAGGCGCGCTCTGAAGACCGATGGTTCCGGCGGTGCAGACAGTTCCGGCAACCTCGATGGAATCTTTAATAGAGAAGGGAACTCCGTCGAGTGGGCCAAGTAGAGCACTCTCTGCCCGCCGCTGGTCCGCGTCTCGAGCCGCCTGGCGCGCAGAATCTCCCAATACCTCAATCACCGCGTTCAGCGCCGGATTCAGCTCCTCAATGCGCTTCAAATGGGCTTCGAGCAACTCTGCCGAGGATAGAGAACCCTCGCGAATGAGACGGGCCTGCGCGGTGCCGGAGAGCGCCAATACGCCGGTCATGGTTCCTGGATCACCAGACGCTTGTCCGCCGCCACGTTGCTAAGTTTTTGCCTAGTTCCGCTGGGCCATTCGATCTCAATCGCCGTCGCCGACGCGTCCTTCCCGAGCCCGAAGGTAAGCGCCAGATCGCTGGCCGAACAGTAACTCGATCCGCTGTGGACCATCTGCCATTGAGTGCCGCCGGCACTCGTGAGCCGCGCCACTGCGCCGATCGCACTGCGGTTGCTCTTAGTGCCGGCGAGCTTCAATTGCAGCCAGTGGTTGCGATTCCCGCCGTCGTTGCGGTACAGATAAGCCGGACCGTTGTTGGTAGTAAATAACACGTCCAGGTCGCCGTCGCGGTCGAAGTCGCCGTAGGCCGCCCCGCGCGCCACCATGGGATGCGCGAAAGCGTTTACCTGCTCAAACTTTCCGCGCCCCTGATTCCGCAGCAGCAGCGGCGTCTCTGCGTATTGGATCTTAGGCTGAATTCGGCCGATCTCCTCTTCGATGTGCCCGTTGGCCGCGAGAATATCGGGATAGCCGTCCAGATCGTAATCGAAAAAGAACAGCCCGAAGGTCAGGGTCAGAAGGCTGGCCCGCCCCACCGTCGAGCGCGGCGCCTCATCTACGAACAGCCCGTTGCCTTCGTTGTGGTAAAGTCCCAGCATCTGGTTCGAGAAGTTGCCGACGATCAGGTGGGCCCTTCCCGACCGGTCGTAATCGGCCGCGTCGACCCCCATTGCTCCACGCGCCACTCCGTCCTCGCCGAAGGCCACACCGGCCGCCAAACCCTCTTCTCGAAACCGTCCGTTCTGCAGATTGCGATAGAGCTTGTTGGGCTGCGTGTCATTCGAGATAAATAGATCCGGCCAGCCGTCCTTGTTGTAATCGAAGACCGCTACGCCCAGCGCTTTGCTGGTGGGATCGGCCAGACCCGCCTTGTCCGTTACGTCCTCGAACTTACCCCCGCTGAGATTGCGATACAGTTTGGACGAATTGCCTTTGTACGACTCCGGGGTGCAGTAGGATTTGGTCGAACCGTCGAGCGAGCACCATAGATCGCCTTGCGCCGACCACTGTACGTAGTTAGCAACAAACAGATCCAGTTTGCCGTCGCGATCGTAATCCACCCACGCGGCGCTGGAACTGAAATTTGCGTTCCGTATACCGGATTCGCGCGTCACATCGCGGAAGTGCCCGCCGCCTTCGTTGTGAAACAGATGGTCGCCGCCTAGCGCGGTGATATAGACGTCCTCGCGGCCGTCGTTGTCGTAATCGCCGACGGCCACTCCCAACCCATAAATCTCAATATCCAGCCCGCTTCCGCGGGTGATGTCGGTAAATGTGCCGTTGTGATTGTTGTGGTACAGGGCGGCGGTGGTGTGCCGGGCGCGCGGAGTCCAATCTTTACCATTCACCAGCAGGATGTCGAGCCACCCATCGCCATTCGTATCCAGGAATGCGCCCCCCGAGCCCATGGTCTCCGGCAGCCACTTCTTGCCGGCGCGTCCCGAATTGTGAACGAAATGGATGCCGGCTGCTGCTGTGATGTCGGTGAACCGTACTGGCTCATCTCTCGCCGGCAGCCGCAACGTTAGCGGAATCGCCAGCAATAGGGCCAGAAACGTGATCGTGAATGGATTGCCTCTCATTATTGTCCTCGGGGCTCAACAACCGCGGCTTGGCAGTCAAGCTTTGCGATGCTTCATCCGCCTTGAAACGTAGAAAAAGTTTTTGCTCTTTCTCTGCTTGCTCGGTCTGGTTCAACCCCTTGTAGCAGAGCATCAGATTGTAATGCGCCTGTACGTCTTCAGGATCCACGTCAAGCACCTTCGCGAAAGCCGCGATGGCCTCCGGGAACCGGCGTTCCAAAAACAAGATCCGTCCGATCTGATTCTGCGCCACGCGGTCCCTGGGATACTGGCTCACCGTCCGGTTCAGGCTTCCGAGGGCGCCATCGTAGTCGCCTGCGGCCTTCTGAATCATTGCCAGGAAAAAATGTCCGCGAGCCAGATTGGGCTGTAAGATCAGCGCCTTTTCGACGAACGGGCGCGCCGCTTCGGTCTCGCCTTCCTGTATCAGCGCGCGCCCAACATTCAGCCAGCCGTCGGCGTAGCCGGGTTCGGCTTCCGTAACCCGCCGGAAAGCGTACTCGGCGGCTTTCAGATCGCCCTGCAACAATAGCCCAATTCCCCAGTCGTTCCAGCGCTCACGATCCTGCCTGCGAACCACGGGCGCCCAATTCGCTTCGCCCAGCTGGATCTTCGAAGTGGCCTCGGCTAGGGTGACAATTGGCAATACCGGCACGGATGTGGAGTTGAAGGTATACTCGCGGCTGTCGAAATCGACGCTGGCGGGACCCAGTTGCGGCACACCGGCGAAGGCGAACTTGGTGTAGTAGTTTGTAAACTTGCGATAGTTCAACTTCGTTTCAAGCGTGATCGCTCCCGTGGCATCCTTGGGAATCGGCAGCCGGAAATGCACCGTGTCGGCTGCGCCGGGAGGGATGAGCCGCACATACAGCACGCTGCGCGTCTGCCAGGCATTTCGCTTATTAATCGGGTTGCCCTCGCCGTCGATCTGGAGGGATCGGTAGAAGTGCGCGCCCGGCTCCACCGATCCGCGGCCGTTGTCATCCACGCTCCCGCTCCAGGCCAGCACGCGCCCTTTGGCGTCGAGGGCCTTGAATTCCAGCCACACATCATAGGCGTCCACCGTTCCAGCCGGAAAAAAATGTCCGATCTTGCGCGTGCGGACGACGGCATCCACTCGCACGGTCGTGCCCGGCTGAAATCGCACCCCAGGGGAGTTGATCGGAGCGGCCAGCTTGCCCACTTCCCGCAGCGTCACCGGTCCGGCCTGCTCCGCTTCCTCGCCCACTGCGAAAGTGGAGGCAAGGGCGGGAGAATCGTTCCCCCGGCGGCGCATCTCCGTTTGCCCTTTCGATTCCTCCACCGGAGCGGCTGCAAATAGATCGACCGTGATGAAGCCGGATTTAAGGAACTGTTCGGTGGTTCGCAGTTGTTCTGCGTCTTGGTTGACGAACGGAACCGCCGTGTTCGCGGCCGGAAAACGGTGGGAGTGGATCATACCATCCCTGTTCCCGGGATCGCTCGAAGCAATCAGCGGCATGTGGCAGTTCGAGCAAGTCGAGGGCGTGTCCGGGTAGTAGAACGAGCGCGCACCCTGTCCCGAGACGCCGCTGGCCTGCCAGTTGTCGTACTCGTTGAATCCGCGCAACCAGCGATAGTGGTTCACTGGCTGATCCAGGTGAACCTTGTGGCAGGACGCGCAGAATTCCGGCGAATCCTGGCGCATGAACGCCTTCATGAAGGTGCGGCGGTGCGGTTCGGGATTCAGGTACGTAAGGAGGCTGTCGAGCTTGCGGATCCACGGATTATGACTGGACGCGATCTCGTGCAAAGGCGGGTACTCGATCGTGAAATCGCCTTGACCCATGGAACTGCCCACATGCACGATAGAGTGGCAGGAGACGCAGCCTAACCCATTTTGGGCCTCCGGTGTATCCACCTGCTCCTTAATCGGCCGTTCAAAACGGCCGTTGAAGAATACCGCGTGATCGTGGCATCCGGCGCACCATTTGCTGCCCTGCGTGCCGCTCAGGTCCTGCATGTGTTCAACCGTGCTGCGGTAAAAGCGGTTGTTGAACGATGCGAAATGATGCATCGAACCTTTCCACTGTTGATAGATGTCCTTGTGGCATTCCCCGCATAACTCAGAGTCCATGAAAAAATCCGACGGGATGACCTTACCCGTATTGGTTCGCGCCGAGGAGGGCCAAAACGGCGAATGCGGGCCGGCGCCTTCATCCGCCATTGAAACCGGAATCACCTTGGGATTACGAATGCGTTCCTGGGGCGCATTCCATCGCAGCGCGGCTGCCGCCACCGTGAGCACCGCCAATCCCATGCGCCACTTGTTGGGCAGTAGAACCGCCAGACCGATCACGGCGAGCGCGATGTGTGACCAGAGCGCCCAGCGGTGATTCGTAGTCGCCCCGGCGAAGGTCAGGTAAACGCCAAGAATCCCAGCCAATACCAGGGGCGCCACTTTCGGGCTGCGTCTCCAGATAAAGCCCAGCCAGAGCACCGCTGCGGTGCCTAGCGCCAAATGTAAGACGACGTTGGCTACGTAGAAGATCGTTGCTGAAGGCAGCGCGGCCGTATAGGCGGCGTTCAGCGCCGTTAGTATCAGTAGCCAAGCCATATCGCGTTGCTTCTCAAATATCTCATGGCTTTGCTAAGAACGATCGCCCTTGTTCCGCCTCCAAGGCGTGGGGATTTTCCCGGCGCAGCCGCAGAGACAGTTCCTTTTCTTGGCGCGCATGTTCTTCCTGACCCATGCGGAAATAGATCTGAGACAGCAAGATGTGCGGCTGCGGATGCCGCGGATCGAGCCTGACGGCCTGGTCCAACTCCGCAAGCGCTGCGGGTAGCTGCCGCGACTGCATCAGCGCGCGCGCGAGCAGAACTCGCGCCGTCATATAGTCGCTGCGAATCTTGAGTGCTTCTCGCAGATATGGAATGGCGTCCTCATACCGCCCATCGTCCACCAGCAGGTTACCGTAGAAAAAAAAGGGCTCCTCGTAAGAGGGGTCGGCTGCCATGGCCTTTTCCAGCATCCGCATGGCCTCGGACACCCGACCTAGCTTCTGCAGTCCGAAGGCGTACTCAAAATTAACGCGAGCCGAATCTGGAAACCGTTTCATGGCGCGCCCGGCCAACTCGAAGGCTTCCTGGTTTTCTCCGGCATCCTGGCACGCCTTGATCGCAATGAGATAGAGATTAAGGTCATCGTCCTTGCTGTGTAGGGCCCGCCGTGCAATGGCCGCAGCTTCCTGAAAGTAGCGGCCTTTGGAATACTCAACCGCCATCACCTGCATCAGCCGAACGTTTTCCGGTTGAATTTCCAGCGCCGCGCGCCACTGTAGCAAAGCGTCTTCCGTCTTTCCCAGCCGCGCCAGCGCCGCGCCCAGAACGTAGCGGGCTCCGTAGTCTTTGGGTGAGATCTCGACGGCGCGGCGCAATATCGGTTCGGCGCGTTCGGCCTGCCCCTGCGAAAAGTACATGTAGCCCAGGTTGAACAGGGCCGGAAAGAACTTGGGAGAGAGCTGAAGTGCCTCCAGCCACAGCTTCTCCGCTTCCGCGTAGCGTTTTTCGATCGCGAGCTTTTGCGCGGCATCGGATAACTCTTCTGGACCCGTCGCCGCAACGGCGAGCCCGCCGAATACCAAGAGCGCGAGACAGCGTTTCATTTGGGCATTGGCACCGATTTCGCCTGGCGGCTGCCCTCTATTAACAGCACCAGCCCTCCCGCGGGAGCGCCCGGAAACTGCTCGACCGCCCCGCTTGGCCAGCGTACCGTGAAGCGGTCCACATGATCCGCGGCGCCCAATCCAAAATGCAGCCGCGGGTCGCTATGTGAAATGTAACTGGATTGGCTGAGCACGGCGTCGGTTTGCGTCATTCCGCCCGCCGTAAGGCTGACAATCGCTCCCACTGCGCTGCGGTTCGATTTCGTTCCCTGCAGCTTGACCTTGATCCAGTGATTGCCGCTTTTGAGATCGTTCCGCAAGAGCGAAGGCGCCTGGCCCATGTTCATCACCAGCACGTCAACGTCGCCGTCGTTGTCGAAATCGCCGAAGGCGGCGCCACGGCTGGACATCTTCTGCGCCACGCCCGGGCCCGCCATCGCGCTCACGTCCTCGAAAATTCCTTTGCCCAGATTTCGGTAGACCAGCCGCGGATTGCGGTACGTCTCGCTCCCGCCGCGCGCATCCAGTTCCGGGTAAACGTGGCCGTTTACCTGGAGGACATCTTTCCACCCGTCATTGTCCAGGTCCACCAGGCCTATGCCCCAGCCCACGTATTGCGGATTCACAGCCAGCCCGGCCTTAACGACGATGTCCTCAAAGATGCCATCGCCGATATTGTGATATACGTTCGGATGATCGCCCGCGAAATTCGTTTTGATCAAATCCAGCAGGCCGTCGTTGTCGATGTCTCCCACCGCTACACCCATTCCGCCTTGTTCGAAGCCGTGCTCGTTGAAGGCTACACCGGTTTCGGTTCCCACCTCGCTAAAGATTCCGTTGCGGTTGTTACGGAACAGAATGCTGGGCGTCGAATCGCAGGCGATAAAGACGTCGGGCCAGCCGTCGCCGTTAAGGTCCACGGCAACCGGGGTAAAAGCGTAGAAACCTTGGGGTCCCGAGATTCCACTCTGGCGTGTCACGTCTTCGAAGGTCCCATCCCGGCGATTATGGTATAAAGTGACCTTACCGAAGGGCAGCCCGCGCGGGCCACAGAAGACTGGCATGCCTTTCCACTCGCAGTTCGATCCGTTGCCCGGGGCCGGCGTGTGGGCAAGATCAAAGGCCATGTAACTGGTGACCAGCAGATCCAGATAGCCATCGCGGTCATAGTCCAGAAATGTGCAGCCCGAGCTCCATTCCTTGGGCCGGACCGCAAGGCCGCTCGACTTGGTAACATCCTCGAACCCGCCGCGGCCGTTGTTGCGGTAGAGCGCGTTAGGTCCCCAGTACGTCACGAACATGTCATCGAAACCGTCGTTGTCGAAGTCGCCCACGCAAACACCATTGCCCCACCCGGACTGGGCCAGCCCTGCCTCGCGCGTGACATCTGTGAACTTTCCGCCGCCGTCGTTGCGGTACAGGTGATTGGTGGGCGCGGCATTGCCCGCGAAGCCTTCCAAGCGGGAGCCGTTTATCAGGAAAACGTCTTCGCGGCCATCGTTGTTATAGTCGATGAACGCTACACCCGATCCGTTGGTTTCGGTGATGTATTTCTTCGAGGTTTCGCCACCGGATGTGAAGCGCATGCCGAGGCCCGCTTCGCGTGCAACATCAACGAAACTCACGGGGAACGGTTTTCCGGAGGCTGCCCGGCGCGGCTCCGGGCTGACCCCGTGCGTAGCCACGCCCTGTGCGGCGAGCGGCGCTGGCTGGCGAGGCGAAAGCCACGCTCCCGCTATGGCGGCCACAAGAAGCGGATAGCGAAGCCTCACCCTGGTGGGTCGTTCGCGCGTTTGAGCGCTCGCTGGCAAGTCTGTTATCCCTTCACCAAGCCAATAAACATAATAGTGCAAAACCTCCTATGTCCGGAGGCCTTTTCCCGCTGTCTTAGCTCCGGTGGCCTGTTCTCGTAGTATCCGGACGATCAGTGGCCCGCTGCAGTGTTCCAAGCGAAAGGAAGGAGTCCAAGATTAGGCTGTCAACGCCAAATAGAAATGTCCTGTTCTCTGCCAAGTAGAAATGTCCGGTTTTGAGGAAGAGTTGAGAGGAGCAGGGTTAAAGTAAGATCGATGTTCCGGGGGAGTCGCGCTCGCCGGGGCAGATCCGAAGACCGCTG
>DATJEI010000089.1:0-3861 GCA_035496735.1 Bryobacteraceae bacterium
CTCGCCGCAACGACCTGGGGAGAACAGAACAAGCAATTGCTGAGCGCTCTCACCATGGAACGCACGGTCACGGTGGTCACCATAGGCCTGATCCAATTGGTGGCAGCCCTGAACATCCTGATAACCCTGGTGATGATGGTAATGGAGAAGCACCGCGACATCGCCATCCTGATGTCGATGGGCGCCAAGGCCCGCCAGATTCGCAAAGTTTTCGTCTATGAAGGCGCGTTGATCGGAGCGGTCGGGACCGCGATCGGCCTCGTCGTCGGCTACGGCGTATGTTACCTTGCCGAGCGCTATCAGTGGGTGAAACTGGACCAGCAGGTGTACTCGATTGCGTATGTGCCCTTTGAGCCGCGGGCTTTCGACGGGATTTGGATCGCTGCGGCGGCCATGGCAGTGAGCCTGATCGCGACGCTTTATCCCGCGCGCAGCGCGACGCGCATCGCACCGGTCGAGTCGTTACGATATGAGTAATAAATGCCTCAACTGATCGCAGCACCTACATTTATACCCGTACCGGGAAACAAGATTATCGAAGAATATATTGGACGCGTGAACTCGGGCGACGCGCAAGCGAGCATCGCGCGTATGCGCAGCCCGGCCGGTTGGTCAGAGCCGGGCCAGCGCCCCGAATTCGATGAATACACGTTGGTGCTTCAGGGCGTGATGCGAGTGGAACACGAAGGCGGCGTGACCGACGTAGCGGCCGGCCAGGCGATCATCGCGCGCAAAGGCGAATGGGTCCGTTACAGCACGCCCCAGGGGGCCGAATACGTCGCGATCTGCGTGCCCGCCTTCTCGCCGCAAACAGTGCACCGCGATGTGTGAAGATGTTGTCGCCGCCGCTTATTGCAACTTGCCAAAGTTCATCGTGAGTCCGACCACCAACTGGCGATCCGGAATGCCGCCCGCCAAACCATAACGCTGTCCGGTAAAGTCGACCGCAATTCGCTCGGTGATCTGGTATTCAACGCCGGCAAACCCCGCCCAAGTGCGTTCGAACCCGGTAGATCGCTCGTAAACTGCGTTCACGTGCGGCGTCAGATGTCCCCAGGCGCCGGAGGCAGCCAGACGGCGGCCGAAGCCCCCGCCGAAATCCCAGGTTCCGGACGGGTTGGTGGGGGAGGGCGCAGTGGCCGCGGTCCAACTCAGAGTTGCGCCCATGCTATTGCGCCCCACGTCGTAACGAACAATGACAGTGGCTCCCAGGCGCGCGCCTTCTTCGCCGCGCAAAAACAACGTAGCCGCCGGCTGGATGGCGATATCCAGCTTTCCTCCATCTTTCATGACCGCGTTGGCGGCTAAAGTCAGGCGGTCACTGAACTGGGTGGTGCGCTGGCCCGCGAGGGCGACGCTGTCAATCGCATCAAAGGCGGCGCTGTACTCGGTGCGGCCCCACAAGACGCTCTTGCCCTTCGGCGTGTACTTTATCACCGAGGGCATGCTGAAGTTGCCACTGCTGTAGGAATAAAGGTTGTCCCATTCAGCTTCGATGGTGCCGGGCTCCGTGATCAGGGTGTTCACGTGAAGGCGTTTGCGGAGAGTGATGTTAGAGGTTCCGCGTCCTCCCAGGAAACTGTCGAGTAAAGCCGCGTGGCCTGGCGGCGCCAGCAGCCACAGCAGACCGCAGGCCACCCACCGCCCGTGGGCGGAACCCAGGTTCGCCCGCCCTTGCCTCTTGGCCCTAGCCTCCAAGCGCGATTGACACTCCCTCGCCGCCGCCACTATCATGATTATCGGCGGATGCCAACGGGCGCCGCTCACCTTTAAACTAACCAATGGAGCTGCTAACCAGACAGGGCTCACATTCGTCCAAAATAAGCCAATTATGATCAGAGTCGAAGGACTGACCAAGCGTTACGCCAACCATGTCGCCGTCGACAACATCTCTTTCTCCGTAGAAAGAGGTCAGATTGTCGGCTTCCTGGGGCCCAACGGGGCCGGCAAAACCACAACTATGCGGGTCCTGACCTGCTTTTTGCCGCCCACTTCGGGCACGGCCCGGGTGGCGGAGTTCGATGTCCTGGAACAGCCGATGGAGGTCAAGAAACGCATCGGCTATCTGCCGGAAACGCCGCCCCTCTATCCGGAAATGGAAGTTGTCGAGTACCTGGAATACGTCGGCCGCCTGAAGGGCGTGCCGAAGGATAGCCTGGCGCGGCGGGTGGATGAGGTCGCTCAGAAATGCTCGGTGGGCGACGTGAAAACCAGGCTCATCGGCAAGCTTTCGAAGGGCTACCGGCAGCGGGTTGGTCTGGCGCAGGCGATTATTCATAATCCAGACGTCTTGATCCTGGATGAACCCACCTCGGGCCTGGATCCGCAGCAGATTATCGAGACCCGGGATCTGATCAAAGGCCTGGCGGGCGATCACACCATTATTCTTTCGACACACATTCTGCCCGAAGTCGAACAGTTGTGCGAGCGGGTCATCATCATCGCTAAAGGCAAGCTGGTGGCGACCGACACGGTTCAAAATCTCACCAGCCGCCTGCGGGGAGCTGAGACAGTCGCTATCGAGATTGCCTCGCGCAATGGAGCAGTGCTCAACACGCCCGAGGTACAACAACAACTGGAACGCGTCGCAGGCGTCAGCCGCGTACTGGTGCGGGATTCACGCGAGGGTCATCTGGCCTTTACTGTCGAGAGCCAGAAGGGACAGCACGTGCGACCGGAACTGGCGCGCGCGGTGATCGAAGCCGGCTGGAACCTGAATGAGCTGCACGCGGTGGGATTGAGCCTGGAAGAGATTTTCCTCGAATTGACGGGAGCGCCCAGAGCGGATGTGGATGCTCCGCACGCCACGACTATTGGCGCGGAGGGAGAGCGGTCATGAATACACTCACAATCTGCCGCAAGGAATTGAACAGCTATTTCCGGTCACCGATCGCATACGGCGTGATGTTCTTCTTCGCGGTAATCACGGGCTATTTTTTCTATGCGTACGTGGTGTCGTTTGTCACCTTCAGTATCCAAGCCTCGATGCAGGGGCAGAGCCAGCCGCTGAGCGTGAATGACCAGATGATCCGGCCGCTGCTGTCGAACCTGGCGGTGATCGGCTTGTTTTTCATTCCGATCATCACGATGCGCCTGTTCGCGGAAGAAAAGCGTACTGGCACGTTCGAGCTGCTGGCGACCTCTCCGGTGAGGGATATGGAAATCATCCTAGGGAAATGGCTTGCCTCCGTGGCGCTATACGCCGCGATGTTGGGTATATCGCTGGTAAGCATGGCAACATTGTTCGCGTACGGCAAGCCCGACTGGCGTCCCATGATTGTGGGATATTTGGGACTGCTGCTGCAAGGCGGATGCCTGCTCGCCATCGGCACCTACATTTCCTCGTGCACGCGGAACCAGATTGTCGCGGCGGTGGCTACTTTCAGCGTGCTGCTGATGCTGTGGGTGATCGACTGGGTTTCTTCGCTACAGGATTCCGCGCTCGCGAAGGCCACCGGATATCTATCGGTGACGCAGCATTTCGATTCCTTTTCGAAAGGCGTGCTGGATGCAAAGGATGTCCTCTTCTATGCGTCCATGATTTTCATCGGACTGTTCCTGACGGCCCGGTCGCTCGAGTCTCTGCGGTGGAGGGCCTAGGCGATGGCGGCTAACAATTCCTGGATAAAAGCGCGACAGACCAAATTTGCGGCATACACCGCAGTGTATGTGCTGATTGTGCTGGCGGTAGTGGGCGTGCTGAATTTTCTTGCGAACCGCTACAACAAGACTTACGACACCACCAGCAACAAGCAGTTCACGCTTTCCGATCAGACGGTCAAAATCGCTAAAAATCTGAAGCAGGACGTGAGCATTTCTTATTGGGATCAGCCTACCCAGTTTCAAGCGGCGCACGATCTG
>DATJEI010000090.1:0-5557 GCA_035496735.1 Bryobacteraceae bacterium
AGCCGGATGAAATCTTTGCGTTGCAAATCGACGTATTTCGCCGCGTATTTTCTGCACGCCGCGCGGATTTGCGCCGCCGACATTCCCGCCTTTTTCGAACCCAGCTGCCCATCCACCTTGATTTCGATAGGCAAGCCGTGGCAATCCCAACCCGGCACATAAGGGGAGTCGAAACCCTCCATGTTTTTGAGCCTTACGATGAAATCTTTCAATAGCTTATTGAAGGCGTGTCCCAGGTGAATGTTGCCGTTGGCATAGGGAGGACCATCGTGCAAAATATACGTCGGCCGCCCTTCGCGAGCTTGGCGAATCCGCTCATAGATCGCGGACTTCTCCCATTGTTCCAACAGCTTAGGCTCAAGCTGCGCCAGGTTGGCTTTCATGGGGAAGCTGGTTTGTGGAAGATTGACGGTTTTCTTAAGGTCAACGCCCGTCAAGTCCAAAACATTCTGATCGGTATTCGCGAATTCCATCGGATGTCTACTCATGGTACAACGTCATGCCGCCAGGACAGGTGCGAAGCCCAACTTTTACGAACAGCATATTGACAGGATTGGCTGTTGGGTTTAACATGCTGTTCACTACATTGGCCGCGTAGCAAGGTCCTCGAATGACTTTCCAAGTGGGTGAGAAGGTAGTTTACCCCAATCACGGGGTAGCGACGATCGAGAATATCAGCAGCCGCGCCTTCGCGGGCCAGCAAGAGCGTTTCTATTTGCTGCGCCTTTCCGCCGGCAGCCTCACCGTCATGGTTCCCTTTTCGCACGCCGACCATGTGGGCTTGCGCAAAGTGACCCGCAACGGCCAGTTAGCGCGTGTAATCGAATACCTGGGCGAGGGCCGCCGCAAACGTCAACAGGATTGGAAAGACCGCTTCAAAGAAAACACCGAGAAAATGCAGAAGGGCAACCTTCTGGAGATCGCGGAAGTGCTGAAGAGTCTGCTGGTTTTGCAAGCCGAAAAACCGCTGTCGTTCCGTGAGAAAAAGATGCTTGATCGCGCCCGCCATATGCTGATCACCGAGCTGTCTACGTCGCGCGGCTGGAGCGAGGCCGACGCTGCGAAGACGCTCGATCAGGCGCTCTGTAAAGCTCAATTGCATCTGCCTGAGAAGATCTAAAGAGCTCGCTTCAATGGGATGCTAGAAGAGCATCTCTAGGATGCTAGTGCACGCGTTCTTTAATGCGCTCGCGAATCACTAGCTCGTCGAAAATCGCCAGCACCTGCTTGCGATATTGGTAAGCCCGCTGCAGACGGGCTTGCACGGCCAGTTCATTGCGGTGGCGTTTCAGGAGTTTATCGAGCAGCTTTCGCGGCACATCGATATCGCGGCGCAGGGAGTCGGCGGAGTGGCCGCGCAGAAACAGTCCGTAGAACAGGGCAGCTTCGCGCTGCGGCGCCATCGGATCGATTTCGTCCAGCAACAGGCTGCTGGGCGACGGAGTACGATCGGACTGGCCGCGGGCAATCATAATTCCTGCCACCAAAATCGAAGTATAAACGGGCGGCGCTGGCGAAGGCAATAGGCAAGGGCGATATTAATGCCCGCCCGGCTGAGGCCTTTTTACGCGATATCCGGCTGAATGAATACCTTACGTGCGCCTGCTGCCGCCGTCACCGCTTCGGCCGAGAGGTATCCGCTGCGGACCGCACCTTCCATGGTTGCGGGCCAGCCAGATTTGGTCCAATCTCCCGCCAGAAATAAATTGGGCACGTGAGTCCGGTTCCCAGGGCGATGCGCTTCGAGTCCCGGCCGGGCTGAAAACGTCGCGCGAATTTCCTTCACCACATGCGCCTTTTCGAGCTTGGCATCCCGGGCCACAGGAAAGAATTCGGCGAGTTCGCGCAACGCCAAGGAGATCACATCCGCGCGCGGCATCCCGGTCAAGCTGCGCGATGCGCTCACCACCAACTGCACGTAGCGGCCCTCGTGCTTATTGAACATCCATTGAATGGTGCGATCGAGCAGAGTGGCATGCGGCAAATCGGTCACCGGACGATCGAACCACAAGTGGATCCCGGTGATGGGCGAGTGCTCGAATGCGCTCACATCGACGTTCAACTCCGGCGCGACTGCGGGAACACGCTCGAAGGGCAGCGCACACACATAGAAATCGCCGCGTACTTCCTGTTCGCTGGCGACGACTCCACGCACTGCGCCGCTTTCGATCACGATGCGCGATACTGGCGCGCGCAATCGCAGTTCGACATTGCCGATGCGTTTCCATGCTTCGCTTCCGTAGAGGCGGCCGAGCGGCACTGCGGGCACGCCCATTTCGTACGCGTCCTTGCGCGCGAGAAATCCCAGCCGGAACACTTGCAAGCCATGCGCGGCGGCCATGCGATCCAGCTCTTCGTTGATGGCGCTCACCAGCACCTGCCGCCAGTAGCGTTCAATCGCCCCGGCTGGCTGGCGCATTTCTTTGAGCCAGTCAAGCATGCTGATATTGTCCAGATCGCCGCGCTTGGATTCCTTTGGGATCGACCGCATCGCGCGCGCCACCGCCAGCTTCTCGCCGAAATTCAGAAAGTTCAGCTTCAGGAAAGATTCCGCAAAATGCGCCGGCGGCGGCAAGATACCGGAGTGCAGCATGCTCCGCCGTCCTCCCGGCTCAATAAAAGTGAACTCGCGCGAAAAAGCGATGTCCCGCTCGACTCCCAGGCGGCGATAGAAATCCAGCAGGTTAACGCAGCAGCGCAGCAGGATGTGCTGGCAGTTGTCGATGAACTCGGCTTCCTCGCCGTTGCCGACTTCGTATGAGGTGGCGCGGCCACCCAGAAACGGGCGCGACTCCAGCACTTTGACCGAGTGCCCGGCGCCGCCCAGCGCGGCAGCGGCGGCGAGTCCGGCCAAGCCTCCGCCAATGACGATGACCTCAGCCATCGGAGTGCCTGTGTTTCAGGGGGAAAACTAGGACGCTGCGGGAACCCGTTTGCGACGGCCACCGCCACCGCCGCTGCTGAGCTCGATGGCGAGCCAGAGGACCACGGCCAGGAAGACGATGTCGGACGGCTGCAAGTCCATGCGTGGTTCTATTATGGCCGAGCGTACTCAAATAGGGCAAGTCCCGTATGCTCCAGTACGCCTAGCGGGCACCGGCGCGAGCCCGCGCGCGACCCAACACGCGCACCACGTTTTCCATCAGCTTCAGGCCGCAGTTTCCGTCCAGCGTCAGGATCGATTCGGGATGGAACTGCACTGCTTCCATCGGCAATTCGCGATGGCGCACGCCCATGATCACACCGTCTTCGGTCTCGGCGGTGACCTCGAATACGGCGGGGAGCTTCTCCCGGATAGCGTACAGCGAATGATAGCGGCCTACGCGGAATTCCTCAGGCAGGCCTTCGAACACGCCCACGCCGCGGTTCTTCACTAGCGACGGCTTGCCATGCATGGGATATCCTAGGATGCCCAGTTCGCCACCGAAGGCTTCCACCATCCCCTGCAACCCTAAGCACACTCCAAAGATCGGAATTTCGAGCTTGGCGGCGTAGCGCACCAGTTCCGGCACTCCGAAATCCGCGGGACGGCCGGGACCCGGCGACACCAGTATCAAGGACGGCTGCAGTTTGTCGATCAACTCCAGCGGGAAGCCCGAACGATAGGTGACCACTTCGGCGCCGGTCTGGCGCGCGTAGTTTGAGAGCGTGTGGATGAAGCAGTCTTCGTTATCGACCAGCAGCAAACGCACGCCCGAACCTTCTTCGGCGCGCGGCGCGTAGGCCAGAGCGGGCTTCTTCTCGGCATTCAACGCCCGGAAAAAGCCGGTGGCTTTCATGGCGCATTCGCGGTCTTCGCTGGCGGGATCAGAATCGTAGAGCAGCGTGGCGCCGGCGCCATACGCGGCCACGCCATCGCGCAGATGAACCGTGCGGATGGTGATGCCGGTGTTGATATCGCCATCCATCGAGATCATGCCCACCGCGCCGCCGTACCAGCCGCGCGGCTCTTTCTCCAGATTCTCGATGGCCTGTGCGGCCCATTTCTTGGGTGCGCCGATGATGGTCACGGCCCACATGTGAGACAGAAACGCATCCAGCGAATCGAAACCTTCGGCGAGCGTAGCTTCGACGTGATCGACGGTGTGGAAAATGCCCGCGTAGGATTCGATCAGCTTGCGTCCGATCACTTTCACCGAACCGGGAACCGCGATGCGCGACTTATCGTTGCGGTCGACATCGGTGCACATGGTCAACTCCGACTCTTCCTTGGTTGAATTCAGCAACTCGCGGATGTTCTCGGCATCGCGCAGCGGATCGCCGGTGCGCCGCGCAGTTCCGGCGATGGGGCAGGTCTCGATGCGGCGGCCTTCGATGCGCACAAACATCTCGGGCGATGCGCCGATCAGTTGTTCCTCGCCCAATTGCAGGAAAAATTCGTAAGGGCTGGGGCTCGCGTGCTGAATCTTTTCGAACAACTCCGAAGGGCTGCCGGAGTAGGGTGCGCGAAACGTCTGGCGCAGCACCACTTCGTAATAATCGCCCTGGCGCATGCCTTCGCGCACGGTCTCGACCTTGGCCATGTACTCTTCGGGCGTGTGATCGCTGACGATGGGGCCGGGCTTGACTTTTTTGGCGCGCCGCAACTTTTCGGAAGTGCGCGGCAGGCCGCGGGTGGTGGCTTCGCCGCGCGCGAAATCGTACTGGTAGCGTTCGATGCGCTCCTTCTTGCGGTCCATGAAATAGATGTCGTCGCAGAAATAGAGGTGCAAGTCCTTGACATCGTGGCGCGGCAGTTTGCGCGCGATGGGATCGAATTGCAGCAGCAGATCGTAGCCGAACGCGCCTACCAATGCCAATCGCGCCGAGAGCGGGTGATGGAACTCCTTGAGCAGGGCGCGCACCACCGAGAATGCCGACGGCTGCTTGCTGCGTTCTTCTTCGGAGAACAAACCGGGGAGCGGTTTCAGGTGGCCGCGTAGCGCTCCATCTTCATTGACGAAGCTCTCCCAATGCGGATGCGGCGCGAGCACTGGCTCCAGAATCTGCGTGAGCACATGGCCGCGCGGGCTGAGCGGCCGGATGACGATGTCGCGGCCGCGCGCGATGATCTCGACCGGCGGAGCTACCGCGCCCACATCCCAGCGCGAATAGCGACCGGGGAACTCGTAGCCCGAAGACAGATAGATCCCGCGCTGGGTGTCCATCTTTTTGAGCAACCACTTCAGGCCGCGGCTGTACGACACGTTGGAAATCGTGCGCGTGACGGCGATGCCGCTCGGCGTGGAATAGGTTTCGGGGCGCATACTACCGGGATTATTTCGCGAAGATTAATTCGAGGATATCACTACCGCCCCTCCGCGTCGATAAGTTGGCATGCAACCTTCGCCACGGGCGATGTCGCTGCTTCTGTGCGTCCTGCCCGCGATGCTTTCGGCGCAATTTTCAGTGCCGGTGCCGCCGGCGTGCGGCAAATATGTTCTCGCGACCCTTGCCGACGGCAGCTTTGCGTGCGAGCGCTATGCCGCGTTCCCGTGGTTCGCGGCGGGCGGCGGATGGTCGACGCAAGTCTCCATGTTCACCGCGCCAGTAAGGCCCGTCAATGGCCAGCCGCGAG
>DATJEI010000091.1:0-18464 GCA_035496735.1 Bryobacteraceae bacterium
TAGCGCCGCGCGGTGACGGCGATCTCGATCCGGGCCCCCGGTGCGGCGAGCTTGACGACGCCTACTGTCGTACGCGCCGGACGGTCGGTCTTGAAGTATGTAGTGTAGATGGCGTTCATGCGCGAAAACAGTTCCATGTCCGTCAAATAGATTTGCACCGAGACCACGTCCGCATAGTTCATCTTGGCTTCGCGCAGGATGATGCCGGTGTTGTCCAGCACCTGCCGGACTTCGGCTTCAAAGTTCTCGGGCACTTTCTGGGTTTTCAGATCCCGCCCGATCTGGCCGGACACATAGAGAGTGCCATCCACCAATACTGCCGGACTAAACGGTCCACCTGTCGGGAATTCCTTGGGTTGAATGATCCTCTTCTCGGCGAGCACAGGCGCGGTCAATCCGAGAAAAACCAGGGCAAAGGCAAGCAAGAGTTTCATAGTAGTAGTGGATCACACTTCGCGCTTGCGATCGGTGGGCCGCTCTCCAGAGCCGCGCCTCAACCGATCCGGACTTTGCGCGGGAATTGCGCGTTGTCCTCCAGGAACGTCTTCTTCCGCTTCAAGTCTTCGGCGGTAGGCTGGACGTTCCCATCTTCGTCGGTCACGCGCGACACGATGGTATGCTCGCCGGGCGCGGCGCCCTCCCAGGTGTAGGAGAACAGCTTCCACGAGTACTTGGTGTTGGCCGGATCGAGGGTCGCCTTCTGCCACGGCCCGTCATCGATTTTCACTTCCACCGAGCGGATGGGTGTTCCGTCATTCAGCACGAATCCTAGAATCCGATGACTGCCGCCAATCTTCCTTACGCGCGAGATGGACGATTTCAGATGAATCCGCGTGACCTCGGTCTCGATCCATTGCGTGTTGAGGTCGAGGTCCTCGCCCGTGCCGCCCACGCCGACCACCGAACGGTACCAGCGGCCCTGGAAATTGCCCAGGTAGCGGTCTTCCTGCAGATGAATCTCCGAGAGCCACTTCACATTGCAGACTCCGTAATAGCCCGGCATCAGCAAGCGCACTGGCGCGCCTTGCGGGACCGTCAGCGGATCGCCGTTGAGCGCGTAAACGATCATCGGATCGGGCTTCATGGCGTTTTCGAGCGTAAGGCTGCGGCCGAACTGCTGGTTCAGTTTAAAGGTCTGTTGGCGGAACACGACTTCCTGCTCTCCGCGATCGGTCCCGAAAAACACCACTTCGCGCGCCTTCGGCCCAACTCCGGCCTGGTTCAGCACCTCGCGCAGTGGTACGCCGGTGAAGCGCCCGCAGGAGGATAAACCCTGGAATGAGGCGGGGCGATTGCCGGAGCACTCATAGCCTACGATCATTTCCGTCGAGCGCATGTTGCGCAGATCGGCCAGGGACAACTCCAAGGGCTTTGTCACCATGCCCGTCAACTTTAACCGGTAGGTGTTGGGATCAATCTCCGGCTGGTTGTAGTGCTGCGTGACAAAGAACTTGTCTTTGGGCACGATCAAGCCGTCGAGCGTCCGCTGGTCGAAGGTGCGCCGGGGGAAGCCATTGCCCCCCACCGTAAAGTTTGCCGGATAGTCCGTGAAGGGAACGTCTGTTTCTCCCTGCGCCAGGGCAGGCACGGCCCTATCCGCGATGGCCAATATCCCCGCCACTGTCAGGCCTCGCCTCAAAGTCTCCCGCCGCGTGATCTGTGCCGACATTGAACGCCCTCCTTCTAGCACAGTAGATCATACATCACCGGCAACTCGTGAGGAAAGGTGACTGGCTAAGGGTGAGGCAGATGCCCACCGCAGCAAGTGGACACCCGCCGTTGGTCTGACGCTTGCACGCTCTTGCGAATGGCTGTGGAAAGACGTTCGGCCGTTTTCGATGAACACGCAAGAACGGCTGCTCCCGGCGCACACGACTACGGGCCCAGTTGCGCTGGCGGTGCTGAAAATTCGCTCGCGAGGGGCACTAACCCTTATCTAGTTGGGATGCTTATCCGACGACGTGGACTCGGTCGTAGTAGTGGCCTTCACTTTTCCGTGATGCTTTTTGGCCTTAGTCGTCGTAGTCGTGGTGTTGCTCGATGCATTGCCGTTTGAATCGGCGGCGGAATTGGTCGTCGTCGTATCGGTCTTAACTTTTCTACCGTGGTCCTTGGTTTCCGTCTTAGTAGTCGTGGTGGAGTCCGTGGTCGACTGCTCGGCTCTCTGGGCGAACATGGCGGTCGCTGTCAAGAGCGCAATAAAAATAGACTTTTTCATGAAGGTCCTCAATATTTCCGGCCAGAATGAGTCAAGAATCCTGGCTCTCTACCTGAAGAGACCGCCCAGGGGATTGCGTTACATGAACTTCGATGTGGATAGCCAAACTGGGCGGTCGGCACCCCCGCGGTCTCAGGGGTAAGTTAAGTGCGGCTAGCCTACTGATTGGGGCGCTGCTGGTCCGTCGAATTCGGATTGTCCGTACCGTTCTGCTTCTTCTTTTGGTCGCGTTTTTTGGAGTTGTCGTTTGAATTAGGGCCCTTCGTTTGAGCATCCGGAGGCGAGTTTGGCGGGTTCGGATCAGTCGGGCTAGGGGCCGGCGTCGAAGGCTGCGCCGGGGGTTGGGTCGGAGCCTGGGTCTGAGGCTGCGTATTTGTCTGGGCCACCAGAGCTGCGGCCGTGAATATTGAAACACAGATAAGCTTCTTCATGATCCTTTGGTCCTCATCTTAATTTTTTAACCTTGCCGCAACATTCCAAGCTCGCGGCTCGTAATGTTGAGGAAGCAAGCCCGATTTTCGTTTCGGTTGTAAATAATGCAAATTCTGCCGCTCCGGATTCAATGAAAAAATCTCCTCGCCATTTGCGCGCCTCCGTCGGCAACCAGTGCCCGCTCTTGTGCATCTGATATCTTGGCTGGAGAAAACGGCGGTCCTGCGCTGCAGTCAATCTTCATTAACTCGAGGTACCTCATGAATCCCCCGAAGTTCTTCGGTACGCGTTATCTGGCAACTCTGGTCGTCGCTGCCACTCTGGCGAGTGCAGGATTTGCCGCCCCTTCCCTGGAAGGCGTCGGCAATTTTCAAAAAGTGGATGACCATGTTTACCGCGGTGCGCAGCCCACGCGCGAGGGTTTCATCAACTTGAGTAAGTTGGGGATTCAGACGGTCATCGATTTGCGCGAGCCCGGAGACCGATCGGCAAGCGAGCGGAAATGGGTTACCGACGGGGGAATGCGCTACATTAGCGTGCCGATGTATGGGATGTCTACGCCTTCCAATGAAAGCGTGGTAAAAGTCCTCGGACTGCTCGAAGACCGCGGCACGGGTCCGGTATTCGTACACTGCAAGCGCGGAGCCGATCGCACCGGGGGCGTGATCGCGTGCTACCGCATCGAACATGACCATTGGAAAAACACTCAGGCCCTTTCCGAAGCCAGATCCTTGGGCATGAGCTGGTTTCAAGTCGCAATCCAGAACTACGTTCGGAAATATCAGCCGCGCGACTTAGCGGCGCTTGCCCCGAAATCGCTGGATGCCAGTGCAACCGTCCCTGCGCCGGTGCAGCCTTAACGCCGGATGCGGCCGATCCGGGTCACGCGCCTTGGATGCGCACCAGTTTCCGCGCGGCGGAGTGTCCGCTGACAATCGTGACGGCGCTCCGGGGAACGCCATAGTGCTCGGCCAGAAACGCGCACAGGATCTGGTTGGCCTTCCCCTTTTCCGGAGGGCCCGCGATTTTCACTTTGAGGGTGCCGTCGGCCATCTCGCCGGCCACTTCGCTCTTGGCGCTGCGCGGAATCACTTTGACGCTGCGCACCATCTAGTGCCTATTCCGTGATTTCCGCGGCGGTTCCGTCCACATCCTCGATTCGAACTCGAATCGACTTGCGCGAGTTCACGGCGGATTCGGACATCTCAAAACGCGCGCCTGCCATCAGGTCCGCCGTCTTATGCGGCGCGATGCGGTCCTGCAGACTGAGCGTATCGTTATATTTCGGCCCTAGGAACTTCTGATACCGGAAAATATTTTCGATGTCGCTCTTGGAGATGGTGGTGCCATCGGCCGCGTCTCCCGTGGCTGGTTGCAGATGGAAGGTCACGGAATTCACCACAAAGGGGACGTTGGATGGATTCGTGACACGGAAGTCGGCAACTACAATCGACGCGGCGCTCCCCGGCAGCGCCAGCACGCGCACTTTCAAAATCTTTCCTTCGAGCCGGAGGTGCGCGCCTTGCGTCGCGGTGAGCATGGTGAAAATCAGCCCGCCCACTACCGCGAGCCCCGCTGCCAGAAAGATCCAGAAACCCTTGCTCATAGGGCTACGCTATCATCAATCGCCCAGCAGGCGGCCGTACGGCTGCAAGGTGGAGACGTGATCGCACAGCGCTTTGATCGCGGCGGTGAGCGGGATGGCCAGCACCAGCCCGAGAGCGCCCCACAGCATGCCCCAGAACATCAACGCCACTGTGACTGCCAGCGGGTTGAGGTGCACGCGAGCGCCGACAAATTTCGGATACAGCAGGTTCAACGCCAGCAAGTGCAGCATGGCCACGCTTACGGTGAGGAACAGATACATGGCCGGCTCTTTGGAGGCGGGCAGCGCAGCCACCACCGGCGGCACTAAGGCTAGCGGCAGTCCGATGTAAGGGACCAGGCTGAGGAAGCCGCTCATCGGCGCAATGATCAACCAGTAAGGCAGCTTGACGGACGCGAACAGCAGACCGCTGGCTACGCTCAGCAGCACGCCCAGCATGAAGTTCCCGATGACGTAGGCCCGCACCATGTCACCCAGCCCGGCCCAGGCGGCGGCTGCTGCCTGGCGGTTGTCCCCCTCGAAGATCAACAGGTATCGCGCGCGAATGTGATCGCGCCAGCTTAAGAGGAAATACACCAGGAACGGCACAAAGGACGCCATCAACAGAACACTGTAATATTCGGCCAAATACGTGTAGGCGTAAACAAATATCGGAGTGGGCTCCTGCTGGATATGGACTTCCTGCACCGCCGGCGGCAGAATCGGGGGCAGGATGATCGGCGTCTCAGTTCTCTTCTTCTTGCCGCGCGTGGCAGTGTCGGGGGGCGGCGCGGCCGCGGTCTCAGTCTGCGGCTGGAAGCGCCGCGGCACCAAGCTGCGGTAGATCCCGTTTTCTATGCCCTCCATGCGCGTGGCGACGGAATCCAGCATCTCGCTGATGCGCGCGCCATAAGCCGGCAGGTCGTTCGCGATCTGCTGGCTTTGCAGATACAGGCCCAGCCCTGCCAGATATAACACCACCAGCGCGATGCTGCACACCACAAAACTGGCCAGACCGCGCGGCAAGCGCAACTTTATGAAGATCACCACCAGGGGATCCAGCAGGAAAGCAATCATCGCGGCGATGATCACGGTGATGAAGAAGACGCGGCCGACGTACAGCAGCGCGATGGCGGCAGCGGCCGCAAGAATCCCCACGCCCACCTGGAGCGATTTTTGCGTGGATGTGTTTTGAACCACCACCGGGCGCCTCACCGGGCCTCACGATTCATGCCGCGAGTACTCTTGTTTATCACTATAATTTGGATAGAGCGTGGAATTCCAGCAAAATACAGGGAACGGGCGGATTCTGGCGCTGGATCTGGGGAAGAAGCGCATCGGACTGGCGCTCAGCGACCCGTTAGGCATCTCCGCGCAAGGCTTGGAAACGCTCCAGCGCAGCACCGTCCGCGAAGACATCGCCGCGCTCGAAGCCATCGCCCGCGAACATCAGGTCCAGTTGGTCCTCCTGGGGCATCCTTTGAATATGAGCGGCGCCGAAGGGCGGCAGGCGGTCTATACTCGCGATTTCGCCCAGCGCCTGACCGAGCGCACCGGCCTTGCCGTACGTTTCTGGGATGAGCGGCTCACCACTAAGGAAGCCGAGCGCGTGCTCAAGCAGAGCGGCATCAGCATTGAGAAGCGGGCCAAGGCCGTCGACCGGCTGGCGGCCGTAATTCTGCTCGCCAGCTATCTCGACGCCGGGGGCACGGCTTGAAAAAGTTCATAGCTCTGATTTTCGCGCTGGCCGGCTTGGCAGCGGTGCTGCTAGTGACTCCCTATCAAGGCTTTAAGACCGAAACCTATGTGGATATTCCACATGGAATGGGAACCGCCGGAATCGCGCGCGAACTGGCCCGCGACGGCGTAATCCGCTATGAATGGGAGTTGTGGCTGGCGCGGCTGCTCCGCCCCTCAGCCAAGCTGCAAGCCGGCGAATATCGCTTCGCGACGCCCGCCAGTACGCTCGATGTGTTCAATCGCATCGCGCGCGGCGACATTTACTTCTTCGCGTTTACAGTGCCCGAAGGCAGCAACATCTTCGATATCGGGAGGCTGCTTCAGGAGCAGGAGGTGATGCCGGCCGAAGAGTTTCTGACTGCCGCCGAAGACCCGGCGCTGATCCGCGATCTGGCGCCGAAAGCCAGGACGCTCGAAGGCTATCTCTACCCATCGACCTATCGTTTGTCGCACAAGACGACGGCGGCGCAATTGTCGAAGATGATGACGGATGAATTTCGCAAGGAATGGGCCAAGGTGAGCGCCGGTAAGAACGCCGACGTTCGCAGCGCCGTCACGCTCGCATCGTTAGTGGAAAAAGAGACGGCGGCGGCGGACGAGCGGCCGCTGGTCGCGAGCGTCTTCCGCAATCGCCTGGCTCAAGGGATGCGCCTCCAATGCGATCCCACCACCATCTACGCGGCGCTGCTCGAGAATCGCTACCGCGGAACGATTCATAAGTCGGATCTGGTTAGCGCGAATCCGTACAACACGTATGAAAATGCCGGGCTGCCGCCGGGTCCCATCGCAAATCCAGGCGCGCAGTCGCTGGCGGCGGCACTGGAGCCGGCCGATACTCCATTCCTGTACTTTGTCGCGAAGCCGGCCGGGGGCGGCCACCAGTTTTCCGCAACCATGGCGCAGCATGAGAAGGCCGTGAGCGCGTACCGGCAGGCTTTTAAACATGCGGGGCAAAGGAAAGTCCGCTGAACTGGCGCGCTGGCTGGAGGAGCGTCATCCGGCCCGGATCGGCGAGGCCGAATTCGGGTTGCTTCGAGCCGAACTTGAGCCGGTGTCGGAGAGCTATCTGCGCAGGCTGCTGCGCGAGTGCGGAGTGCCACTCGCCCCGATGGTCGAAGGGGTCAGGCAAGGCACGTTCGCGGAACTGGAAACGAGTTTGCTCCGCCTACTTGCGGAATACGAGTCAGGCGACCCGGTGCGCCGCATGGCAGTGCGGCGGTTGGTAATTACCGCCAAAGAACACGCCCGCCTGGCCGCCCGGAATCCCGGCAAGCGGCCCGATAAAGAGGAAATGATTTTGTGGCTGACCACCTGGCTCGAAAATCCTCCGGTGTTCAGGGAGTGGGTAAGCATCCGGCGCAGGCTTGTCGGCCGCGCGCCAGTGAATGATACTAGCGGCACGTCGCGTCGCGAGTGACGGCTCCGCCAGCCCGTGACCACGCCGCATCGAATGCGCAGGACCAACCAAGCCGCAGTAAACCCCGGCGCCTACGCTAGAACCCGCTTTTTTGCAGTCCCTTTGACCGGAACTCCCTGTTGCGTGTGGTGCCCACGCGCATCGTTCCATGTAACCATGTAACAGTTCGGGCATAACCGCATGTCGTCGAAGGGAACTTCGGCGATCTCGGTCTCGATTTCCTCCATTTCGGAGGCGCAGCGCGGGCAGCGGGTATCAATCGTCAAGGCCACTGTTTAATAGACGGCTCCGCTCACGCGATGTTTCTTCGAACTTGGAGGGTGAAATCGCGTAGGTCACAGAAGGCCGCAAGGAGCACCGGCGATTTATGAAATGGATCAGAACTAGGATCGGACCGGGTTCAGACCTGCAAACGATCCCCCTGCCCGCCTTCACGAAACCACCGATAAGCTGCACGGCCCAAGAGGTGCTAGGTTAAAAATCAAGGAGTACGATCGTGCGAATCTGTAAATCTATCCAAACCGGAATAATAGTGGCTGGATTAGCGGCGGGCTTCACCCAATACTTGAGCGGCGCAACTGAACAACAGGCTGACCGGGACGAAGGAGGGCGGCAGGTTTCCTTAAAACCGATCAGCACCAGTCGATTGGGGGGAGACGGAGGAAATGAATGGCTTCTGGGCGGCGCATTAGCGGGAATTGGTCTCCTCGCTGTGGGGGGACTGGTGACCGCGAAGATGATCAAATGAAGATGCTCAAGTAATGAGGCTACAGGCACTACGAAAGCCGAGCCAAGAATGATCAGGCGGACTCTTGTTCGGCGCTTGGAACGACGGACGGACCTGACAGGAGAAGACCGCAGCGGTTTCGCCTGTTTTGCCAGACCGATGTCCACGGCGAGAATGCTCCCGTGAGCTAAGGCCAGTTAAAATTACACGGATTGTCAAGGCTGGCGTGTTAAAGCTAGTCTCAATTCAATGGAATTCCGGCAAACGCCGCTCCTCCGAACCGGATCGCGGTCACAGCGATTGGTCCTGAAGCGCCGGTGAAATCGACCACGCCGCGCTGACCCACGACACCCGAAAGTCCCGGGAAACTCAACAGTGTTGCCGCCAACTTTCCGTCCGGCCAGATAATAATTTGAGAAGTTCCAATCACCCTCCCGTCCGTTCCACGAGCAGTCAGTGTCACTGGGTTGGGATTCGACGATAAATTCACGATCGCGACAGCGGTTGTGGACAGTGTTTCGTCCCAAATGACTGTCGCCGACCGATCCGCCGACACCAGCGTTGTCGACGCTTCTTGATCCGGACGGCCGGCCACCGTCTGCCTGAAAACAGCGTACCCGCCGACGCCGGCCGGTAAATCGACCAGAGCGTATCCCTGCGAAAGCGGGCCGCTGTTCGGAACTTCCAGCACCGCAATCCCGCCAGCCGGAATGGAGACCTGAGCGAATGTCCCGCCGAACGCGGGGACATTCAGAGGGCTGCCACTATCGGAATTGAAGTTAAGGGTGAAGGTCGCGGCCGCATCCGTGCTCGCCGCGAAATAGAGCGTCGTCTGCCAGCCGCCACCAAAAACAAATTGAGGCAGGATTCTGGTCTGCTGCGCTTGCATAATCGAGAGCGAGAGTCCGGCGAACGATCCTCGCTCCTGGGCCGCGGGTTTGACGAAGTCGATTTCGACCACGTCACCGACACGAACCGTAGCATTCTGCGCAATGACGACAGGGTGCGCCCGCGTATCGACAAGGTGGTTAATCATTCCGCTCGTCAGGACGGTGCCGTTTAGCTTTATGATGTACTGATTGTCGCGCGCTGCCGCGATCTCAGCATTCCAGACGCGTCCTCGAATCTCAATGGTGCCTGCGACGGAACTGGTCCAGGTTATATTCGCGGTACCAGCGGGGCCCGAGTTCTGCGAATCTCCGGACAGAATACCGACATCATTCTGTTGGAAATCCAGTATGGAAGCAATTACGTCGGCGGAATCGAGCTTAAAGATTCCTGGAGAAAGATTGGGGGCAACTCCACCGGTCGCCCAAGCAGGAAATCCCAGCCAATTCTGTTGAAAGGTTAGAGGTGCGTTTCCCGCGCTATACTTCCATCCATTGTTTCCGTTAACGGTAGTACTCCAGTCACGGGCAAGGTCGGCAACGAACGCGGATCCTGAGGCACCGAACATTGGCAAAACAAACGCCGGCGCAATAAGCGCAAATGTGGCACAACGAAGCTTCTTCATTAAATTCCTCTAAAGGATTTGAGATAGAGACTCTCGTAGGATGCTTTCGCAGGTCTCCGGGCTTCGGATTCACAAAGATTTTACAAGTCCGCGCGCACCAGTACCTGAAGGGTGGAGTGTTAAATACGGCTCCTGTGGAGTTTCACGCACTCCGCTGGCTTTCACAGGTCGAGAATTTTCGCCGCCTTGCCGCCCTCCCCAACCGAGCCTTCTCTTTCGCGTTCTTGGACGTTTTCTTTAACGGCGCGGCCTTCTTGGCCGTCTTGGCCTTGGTGGGCGCAAGGGTGGGGCCCAGGTACGCGAGTGCGAGCCTTCTTCTTGGTTCTGAGGTCGATGTTATGATGCTTTCTCCCGCGGTGATTACTGCGGTGAAGACATCGATCACTTGGTTGCGCCGGAATTGCAAGCAAATTGTTGATCGGAAAGTTTGAAGAACGGCAGGCTAAATGTGGCGGCGCGGGCCACCGCAGTGGGGGTTGAGCTCATGAACTCGCTGATTGAGAACCACAGCGTGTCGCGTACGCGCGAATGAAACGGGCGGACCTTCGGGAAGTCTAATAGCTGAGGCGATTCGCCAGTCGCAATTAGGCCCGGGTAATCGAGGGTCTAATTCCCCCTGTGTGATCGTCCTGGTGTAATATCTTCAGTTTAGGAGATCATAGCGTGCGCGCTATTTTCATATTCTTCTTGCTAGGCATAGGGCTTCTTGCTGATACCGATGTAACCGCCCGCGAGCAGTTTGGCAGGCTGATGCCGGGAGGCTTACCAAACGAACTGCATTACAACGCAGACCGGGCTTCGCTCGAATTAACGGCCGACGATAAGAACTGCCCCGCCTATGCGCACGGCTTCTTCGAGTTGAAGATCAACTCACAGGGCGCGGTAACCAAGGCTAGGGACCTTAACACATCCCAGTCAGCCAGCTTACGGGCCTTGGCGGCAGGGTGGGTGAAGAATCTACTGATGCAGATTCACTTCCACCCCTTGAGCCTGGGGGGTAAGACCACCTCTGTCCACACTTTCACGAGTGTCTTTTGCCAGTAAGGTAACTGTTATTCTGTGGCCCGTCCTGAGCGCGTCATGATCGCTCGCCATCAATCGAGCCGCTCCAGAGTGAGCGGATCGGGTTCGCCGCCAAAGTATTTCTCCAATGCGTCTTTGAAGACCCGATTGTCGGACGCCACGCTCGCGAACAATGTCATCGATGACCGGAATTTCAGGTCATCCGGGTGACCGAAGATTTGATCGATCGTGCGGCCGTCGACCAGATTCACCAGCCGGGCGCACTCCCTCAGCCGCAGTCCCAGAACCGGCTGATCCAGGTAGGCCTTGGCTTCCTCCCGCGAGGTGATTCCGAACGCGGTCGCTATGGCGCTATGGCCCAAGCCCCGAAGCTGCGGGAAGATGAACCAGATCCAGTGCCCGCGCTTCCGTCCGCTCCGCAGTTCCGCGCAAACCTCTTCGTATACCGGATGCTGCGCGTCGACAAAGCGCCGGAGGTCGAAGGGATCAGAGGGCTTGCTGGTCACAACCTGTTTCGCGCGGGCTGCTGGGCCATTAGGCTGATGCAGGAACCGCGGTGTCTCCGCTAGGCCCGTAAATCCCCGGAACCTTTCCGCCCATCGGACGGATGTACGACGACAACTGGCCGCGGTGGTGGATCGTGTGGTTGCCTGACAATTGCGCGAAGGTGACCGCAGGCCATGTGAACGCGTTCATGAAATTGAGTTCCTTCACCAGATCCTCACCCTTCACCGCCTTCAATGCAGCGACGGCTTTCGCGAAGTGCTCTTCGTCCCACTCCAGAAGTTGCTCAGAGGTCGTAATCGATTCGGGCAGGGGGGCGCCGCGCTCAAACTTTCCCGCGGCAATCCCTTCCAGGAAGAAAATCTGACTGCTGACAATATGCGTCGCCAATTCCCAGGCAGTCATGCATTTGTCGTGCGGTCTGTATTCCCCTTTGCCGGACGGCAACGCCGCGATCAGCCGGCGGGTGGTTTTGTGTTCGTTTTCGATTTGCGGAAGCAAGACTTCGTGCAATAAGAAAGTGGCTTGTTCAGGTGTCATACCGGCACTCTATCACGACCTGTAATATCCGAGCTGACAGGGACTCGAGGGACGATCGCCCAGCGCGAGCCTGTTGAGAATTGCAGGCATGCCCGGACCATCCGGCGAATGGGCTCTGGCCGGCCCGGTCAAGTTGCTCACACGGCGTCCACTCCGCTAAGCCCAGCGCTTCGCGGGCGCGCTGACAAACGCTTCTGCTTGCGGCTAGATTAGAGAGCTGACTGGGTAGTCGGATAAATGTTGGTTGATGCAAATGTCCGAGGTTGATGCAAATGTCCGAGAAGGTCGCGTCAAGGAGTCGATCAACCAACATTTATCCGACTACCGCTGACTGCCCTCCCGACCTGCGTTTTCTTGTAAAATGTAACTGGCCATGTTCGCCCCGCATGAAAACTTGAGCGATCGGATTAACGAGAATATCATCCGCAGCGAAATCGAAGGCGGTGTGGATCTGCGGCAACTCCCGCCGGAGAGCAAGTTGAAGGTTGAGACGCGGAACCGCGCCTATACCATCGTCATGAAGCGCGATTGCGATGCCCTTATTTCAGGGCATCCGGAGTTCTGCCCGTTCCCCGTGCTGGTGCGCATTCACGGATCGAACTGGGGTGGTTCGATGCTTCGAACCGCGTATTTAGGCCGCGGAATGCATTTGGAGTTCCGCCATCCGCTGTTTGAAGGGTTGATCGTTACTTCGCCCATCTGCGACATTCAACTCATGCCCCAGGCGGCTTAACCCGCGGCAACCCCCCTTTGCGGAATATCACTGAGGCAGCAGCGGGAGTTCGTAATAAAAATAATCCTGCCCGCTAGCCGCATCGCGAATCCCGGTCAAGTACAGACGTGAGCCCGGCTCATGCTCGGCGTTGAAATAGAAAAAGCCGAAAGCCCGCTCCCCCACCGGCAGCATCTTTGCTCCAAACGACCGCCCGTCGATCTCCTCGACATTCAGTGGCCCCTTCTTCTCGCGGCGCGGCAAGGGCACCGGCAAACGCGGTCCGCCGCCAATCCTGGGCGCCTTAGCGCCTCCGTTCAGGTGCTGCACGTCGTCGGGCGAGAGTGCGGTCACGTGCTTGCCGTCGGCGGTGACGAACTCGGCGCGCAGGTCCAGTCGCAGCGCTTTCCCGGTTCCGTTTTCGAGAACCACCAGCACCGGCAAGACCCCATATTTGTTGGGATTCAGTTTGCCGAAAGCCGTGGCTGTCTCGGCATCGGTGAGATACGGCACCGCCGCAATCGTGATTTTGTCCAGCGTCTGATGCGATGGGTAGCTCGCAGCCGGACCAGGAGCGAAGCGCGGCTTGTCCTTGTCGGCAGCCGTCACCGCCGTTATACTCAATAGAACGATTACGGCCACCCGTCTCATATTCTTCCTGTATCAACTCCTGCAGATCGCCCTCACGCCTGCGATCGCCCTGTATCTACTTTACCGGGGATTGCGCGACCGCAGGTACTTCTCGTGTCTTGGCGAACGCCTGGCGCTTTTGCCGGACTCCCTTCAAACGACGGGCAGCGGAGCCATTTGGTTTCACGCGGTTTCGGTGGGCGAGGTGCTTTCGATCGTGGAGCTGCTTCGCCGTCTGCGCGCCGCGCGCCCTTCCGTGCAGCTGTTCGTCTCTACAACCACGCTGGCGGGCCGCGCCACCGCTGAGCAAAAACTCGCGGGCCTGGCCGATGGCGTCTTCTACGCGCCGATCGACTACCGCTCGACCGTTCGCCGGGTGCTGCGGCAACTGTGTCCCTCACTGGTGGTCGTACTGGAGACCGAAATCTGGCCGAATCTCTACCGCGAAGCGAAACGCTCGGGCGCGTCACTGCTGATCGTCAATGGACGCATTTCGGATCGCGCGCTGCCGCGTTACCGGCGCTGGAGCTGGTTCTTTCGCCATGTTCTCGCGCAGCCCGATGCGATTCTGGTGCAGACCGAAGAAGACGCCAGGCGCTACGTGATTGCGGGGGCGCCGCCCAAGCGGGTGAGCGTCGGCGGGAACCTGAAGTACGATTTCACGCCGCCTGCCACCGGAATCGCGAACGATATTTCCGTTTTCTTGAACCGGACCGGGGCTGGAAATGTGTGGATCGCCGCTAGCACGATGCCTCCAGCGGCTGCCGCCGACGTGGATGAAGACGATGCGGTGATTGACGCCTTTCGGGAAGTCTCCGCTGCGCGCCCTGGACTGCTGTTGATCCTGGCGCCGCGCAAGCCGGAGCGCTTCGATATCGTCGCTGAAAAGCTTTTGCGCGCCGGCGTCAGCTTCACGCGGCGTACGTCCCTCCAGCCGTTGTCCCTGCCCGGAGTCCTGCTGCTCGATACCATCGGCGAATTGGCCGCCATATTTGCAGTCGCCGATGTGGTCTTCATGGGAGGCACGCTGGCCCAGCGTGGCGGCCACAACATTTTGGAGCCGGCCTATTTCGGCAAACCGATCATCGTGGGCCCGCACATGGAGAACTTCGCGGCCATCGCGGAAGAGTTTCACCGTGCGAAAGCACTTACTCTCATCCGGTGCCCGGCGGAGTTGGCCGGCGCCGTTATCCAACTTCTAGCGGATGGGTCGCCTGCGGGAATTCAAGCCCGCGAGATTGCACGCTCCAAGCGCGGCGTAACGGCCCATATCACCGAAGAAATCTGGGAGGCCTTTTCCGAGGGTGTCCCGAGCCCGCTGCATAAGCTGCCGGCACGTGTTGTACTCACCCCGCTCTCGTGGATCTGGCGCGCCGGGCACCGCGCCAACGTTGCCCTCAGCCTCGCTGCACAGCGGTCGCTGGCAACTCCCGTCATCAGCATCGGCGGACTCACCATGGGGGGCGTCGGCAAGTCGCCCATGGTGGCGCATCTGGCGGCGCGACTGCGGCAGGCGGGCCGCAGTCCTGCCATCCTCACTCGCGGCTACAAACGCAAATCTGCCGAGCCCATTGTTCTGATCCCGCGCGGCGAGATCGCCAGCTTGGATCTGACCGGCGACGAGGCGCAAATGTTCCTGCGCGCCGGAGACGCTCATGTCGGAATCGGGCGTAATCGTTATGACGCGGGCCTGCTGATGGAGCAGCGCTTCGCGCCCGGAGTGTTTCTGCTCGACGACGGTTTCCAGCACCTCCGGCTTCGCCGCCAGCAGGATATTGTCCTGATCGATGGACTGAACCCCTTTGGAGGCGGCGTGTTTCCCATTGGACGCAGCCGCGAGCCCGCGCACGGTCTCCGCAGAGCCACCGCTCTGGTGGTGACCCGTGCCGAACCCGGCCAGCACAACACCGGCCTGGAGCGCCAATTGCGGCGCTACAGCGACGCGCCGGTCTACCGCTGCCGCGTGACGCCGCGCCAATGGGTGGATGTGAACTCCACCCTCGGCATTCCCGTGACAGAGGCACCTTTTCGGAAGGTGGCAGCCTTTTGCGGTTTGGGAAATCCGCGCTCGTTTTGGAGTACGCTCGAAGAATTGAAACTGGACCTGGTGTTTCACTGGGCCTTCGGCGATCATCATTCCTATCGTCCGGGGGAGTTGCAGCGTCTGCTGGCGCAAGCTCAGGACTGCGGCGCGGAAGCCCTGGTCACTACCGAGAAGGACGCCCTGAACCTGTGTGATGGGGCCACCGCGGTTGTGTCGCCGCTGAAATTGTATTGGCTGAAGATTGGCATCGAGATCGAGAGAGAAGAAGAATTGCTGCAACAGATCCTCCAGCCCCTGGAACAGTTACCCCGATGAGGACCGCTATTTTCGGCGGGACCTTCGATCCCGTTCACTCCGCCCATCTTGAAATGGCGCGCCGCGCGGCGGACCAGTTCCGGCTCGATCGCGTGCTGTTCATCCCCGCCGGCAATCCGCCGCACAAGCAAGCCGATGCGTCCTTCGAGCACCGTTATCGCATGGTGCAGCTGGCGTGCGCGGCAGACCCGCGCTTCATTGCTTCGCGGCTGGAAGAAGGGGCTGCGAAGAGCTACTCGATCGAGACCATCGAGCGTGTGAAGGCCGGGAGCGCGGAAGCCGCCGCGAGCGCCGGAGCCGCCAACGGCGGAGTCCCGCACACCGCTGGCAACGGCGCCCTATTCTTCATCATTGGCTCGGACGCGTTTGCGGAAATTCAAAGCTGGCGCCGCTGGCAGGACGTGATCCGCGCCGTGGAATTTATTGTCGTGGCGCGGCCGGGATACGAGATTGCCGGCCCGCCTGGCGCTCACGTGAATCGACTGGACTGTGCGGAACTGCCGGTTTCTTCTTCCGATATTCGCGACGCACTGGCGCGGGGAGAATCGCCTCCGGAATTGCCGCCCGCGATCGCGGACTACATTCGCGACCACCGGCTCTACGGATCGGTTAGCTAGAGGACACTTGAACCCGGGCGCCGGGAAAGGTCAGCCGGCGGTCCGCCACTACCGTTACCTGACGGTCCTTTGCAAGACGCACGACATCCATTACGAAGTTGCGCCTGCCAAGGACGGAAGCGGCGGCCTTGGACGGCTTGGATAGGAAGATTTGCGTCACACCGTTGCGGCGCGTGAAGTCAAGCAGAGTTTCGGCGGGATTTTCGCCTTCCAGAATACGGGTCTCGATGCGCAAGCCGCGCGCGAATTCCAAGTGGCGCTGAATCGCCGCGCGCACGGTCTTGGATAGATCGTCCTGGCCGCTCGGGGGCAGCACACAGACGGCGAAGCACTCCGCTTTGAGGTAATCCGCAACCCGGCGGCCGCGGCGGATCAGGGCGGCGGTGGCTGGCGATTCAGTGATGTGAATCAAGATGCGTTCGTTGGGCTCGGCCCCCGGGACGGCTTCAGCAAGGGGTTTGCCCGCCGCGGAAAGGTCTTCGCTGCCGGGTTCGCCCTGCCGGGCATCCACTTCATGCGCGGCTTGGCGAAGAGCCATTTCGCGCAGCGCGCTCAGCGTCGATTCCTTAAAGAAGTTCTCCAGCGCCTGTTGCGCTTTCTCCCGGCCATAAATCACGCCGCGCTGCAGACGATTCAACAGCGCTCGCGGCGGCAGATCCGCCAGCACCACTTCGTCAGCCTGTTTCACCACCCAATCGGGGATGGTTTCACGCACCTGCACTTTGGCAATCTCGCGCACCTGATCGTTGAGGCTCTCCAGATGCTGGATGTTCATGGTAGTGAGCACGCCGATGCCGGCATCCAGCAGAACCATGACATCTTCCCAGCGTTTTCTGCGCTCCGTGCCGGGAACATTGGTGTGCGGAAATTCATCCACCGCGCACAACTCGGGTTTGCGGGCGAGGATCGCGGGAGTGTCCATTTCTTCCAGCTCCAGACCGCGATAGGAAATGCGCCGGCGCGGAAGCAGCTCCAGTCCGTCGATTTTGGCGATGGTATCCTGGCGCCCGTGGGGCTCGAAATAACCCACTACGATGTCGTGGCCTTCGCGCTTGAGACGCTGGCTCTCTTCAAGCATCTTGTAGGTCTTGCCCACTCCCGCCGCGTATCCCAGAAAGATGGTGAGGCGGCCGCGCTGGCGTTTGGACGCCAGAGGCGAGGGCGGCGGCGCAGCGGCGCTCATTCGACTGCGGCCTCGGTGGGAAAGATGCGTACGTCAATCCCGTCGGATTCCATAATGAGCCGCTCCACCGGATTCACTTTCCAGCGGCTCAGCCATCCGCCGCCTTGCTGAGTGTGGCCGACGAAAATTTGCGTGATGCCATGGCGATAGGCGAATTGGAGAATACCTTCAATCGGATCGTCGCCCTCCAGGATCTCGACGTGGGCGTTCGCGGCGCGGGCGGCGGCCAGGTTCTGCTCGATAGTCTGCTGATCGGCGGGGCTGAGGTTGTCCTGCTGGATGTAAACCGCGTACAGATCGCCGTGAAACAGGTCCGCCTGGCGGCGCCCGCGCCGTATCATCAGCGAGGAATTCGAGCGTGGCGTAAGGAACACTAGTATGCGCTCCTGCGTGCCGTATACCTGTTCGATACCCTGGCGCTTGAGGTAGGCTTCCAACTGCTGGTCGACCACATCGGCCGCCAGCACTAGCGCGATCTCACGCAACTGTGAAAGCTGATGCTGCTGCTGGATCAGGGTTGGGGCATCCGCGCCGGCGCTTCCGGGAGTGCAGTACTCCGGCGGTGCGTCCACCAGTTCGATTTCGTCGGCTGCGCGAATAAACGCCTCCGGGACGGAATCCTGCACAACTTTGCCGCGAATCGCTTCTACCTGCGCTTGCCGCTCCTTCACGTATTGAAGGTTGATGGAAGTCACCACGGAAATGCCGGCGGCGAGCAGATCCTCGACATCCTGCCAACGTTCCGTGTGCTTGCTCCCGCGAGGATTGCGATACGCCAGGCCGTCGATGAGGCAGACTCCAGGGTGCCTGCGCAACACCTGCTCGACATCGATGGCCGGGACCCCGTCCACCACGCGCGGTGGAATCACTTCCAGGTCGCAGAGCAACTGCTGGACCACGGCAGGTTCCGTCGTTTGCGTCGCTGCCACCACCACGTCCGCGCCACGAGACCGGCGCCGGCGGCCTTCGTCGAACATGCGGAAGGACTTGCCGACACCGCTCGCATAACCGAGAAAAATCTTGAGGCGGCCTCGTGCGGCCCGGCTCTCTTCGTCTTCCACCTGCTGAAGAAGACGCTCCGGGTTGGGCCGCCGCTGTTCAATATCTGTCATTCAGTGCGCTGAACTTATTATCCTCCCAGGGCCGTTGGACCCGAAATGTCCGAAGCCCTCGGCAAAAAAAGGGGCGGTGGGAAACCCACCGCCGGTCGTTGAAGACTAAGCAATCAGGACCGCGAGTCGTCGGAGGAAAAACTCGCCCTTTA
>DATJEI010000092.1:0-15513 GCA_035496735.1 Bryobacteraceae bacterium
GCGTTCTATCGCGACGTGCTAGGTTTGCTGCTAATTTCCGAAGACGAATACGCGCTGGTATTCGATGCGCATGGCAACATGCTGCGAGTCGTGATCGCGGCCGAAGTCGTACGGGCGCCATACACTGTTTTGGGCTGGCAAGTGAGCGACATCGCCGCTACAGTGCGTGGCCTTGCAGCCAAGGGGGTGACGTTCGAGCGCTATCCCTGGATGGAGCAGGACGACCTCGGCATCTGGTGCGCGCCCAGCGGCGCGAAAGTGGCCTGGTTTAAAGACCCCGACGGCAATCTGCTGAGCGTGAGCCGGCATTGATCCCACTCTGATATACTCCCCCTGAGCCTGTGACGATTTTCGCCGTCCGCTAAATTCTCCTTCGCGGCCCTTCGCTGGCCGGACTCCAGACGCTCGTGGTGTGTCTTGAATCCGGCGCCTACGTGTCACAGGAGAACCCAATTGCACCCTGAATGGTTTGAAACTTTTTTTCAGGGCGTCGCCGTGGAGTTTTGGAATCGCGCCATGCCGCCCGCCCTTACTTTGATGGAAGTGGACTTCTTGGAGAAAGCGCTCGCACCGCCGCCGCGAGCGAGCCTGCTGGACATCCCATGCGGCAGCGGCCGCCATTCGGTCGAGCTGGCCCGGCGCGGATATCGCCTGACCGCCATCGATCTTTCGGCCGAATTTTTGCGCTTAGCCCAAGCGAACGCCGCAGACGCTCACGTTCAATTGGACCTGCGCCAGGGCGACATGCGTGACCCAGGCCTCGACGCGGATGTGTTCTATGGCGCCTTCTGTTTCGGTAACAGCTTCCCCTATCTGGACCGGCGGGGCGTAACTGCATTTCTCGCCGCGATCGGCAGAGCCATCCGGCCAGGAGGCAGGCTGGTGATCGACACCGGATGCGCTGCGGAGTCCATCCTGCCGACATTACTTCCGCAGCGCTGGCACCGCTTCGACGACATCATCGTGATGAGCAAAGCCAGCTACATCGCCAGCGCCAGCCGCCTGGATGTAGACTACACGTTCATCCAGGGAGGCAAGATCGAGACGCGCCCCTCGTCCAGCTACGTGTTCACCGTCGCAGAACTGACTCGAATGCTCGCCGAAGCGGGATTCGAAGTCCTTTCCCTGAATGGTGGCTTCGCAGGCGAGCCCTACGAACTCGGATCGCCGCGCCTGGTGCTCACCGCGCAGCGCGCGTAATACGTACAGGAATCCTGTACAATAAAATCTAAGGCGAAATCAAAATGGAGACCACCTACACACAGCTTCGCGAAACGCTTGCGTCAGTGCTGGATCGCGTCACGGCGGAGCAAGAAGTGGTCATTGTCCGTCGTAAAGGCGCCAGGGACGTGGCTCTTATTCCCGCAGACGAACTGACGGCAATCATGGAAACCGCCCATTTGCTCCGTTCGCCCAAGAATGCAAGTCGCCTTCTTCGCGCCTTCCGGCGTGCCGGAAAAGGATTGGGCAAGCCGGAGCCGCTCGACAAGCTGCGCCGTGAGATGAAAATTGAGCCGAGGCAGTGAACGGGAGGCGATCTTCCATCCGGAGTTCAGATCCGACCTGCGTCACTGGGTAGAGACCGACCGGGCCATTGCATTGCGGGTTTTTCAGCTGATCGAGGCGGTTCTGCGCGATCCCTTCACTGGCATCGGCAAGCCGGAGCCGTTGAAGTTTCTGCTCGCCGGCGCCTGGTCCCGGCGCATCACGCAGGAGCATCGCCTGGTCTATCGAGTGAGCGGCAACCGCATCGATTTTCTACAGGCACGCTATCACTACTAGAAATTCAACGTTACCAAAACTTCCACCAAGGGCGCCTAAGTGTTTTGTTCACAGCTGAAATTGTCCACTGTAAAGTTCGACAACTGGATCAAAATCCGCCTCCAAATTTAAGATTCGACCAAGCTGGGGATCGTAGACTTGGTATCTCACCTCGCCGCTAATGGTTTTGAGGCAGTCCCACGCTAAGGACAATGCATTTCGGGCTTCATCGCCGCCGTGCCAATACGGTAGTGTCACAGTGGCCCTGTCATCAAAAAGAGTGATCTGAAGTCCGACACTTTCAAGGTTTAATTCGATGTGGCGCCATCTTCTCTGAGCCTCAGCCCGGTCTATGCGGTGTGATTTGGCAAGAGCGTCATGATCGAAAACAAATTCATCGAGAAGAGGTTGCTTGATGCGCAAACTATCGGCTAGTTTCCGCTTTGCACCTTCGCACCTGGGAAGAACTGGCCCCGGGTTGGGATCATCGACGGACCCGGTTTCAGAAAAACGAAGATACTCTTCTGTAGGATCTCCGTCGATGACGAACAGGGCGAAGTCGTAGCTCACCGAGGGCCGGTCCTGGGTCTAGAACGGTACGTCGTCGTCCGTAATCCCCTCGTTCATCGCTGCGGCGGGCTGGGCTGCCGCCGGACGCGCACGGGGAGCGCTGCGCATCCCCGACGACGGAGGTTCCTGCGAGAAGCCTTCATCCGCACCACTGCCGGCCCCGCCGCCAGCCTGTCCGCGGCCGCCCAATAGAATGACTTCCTCGGCCACCACCTCAGTGGCCCATACTTTTTTACCGTCTTTGTCGTCATAGCTGCGTGTTTGCAGCCGCCCCTCGACGTAGACCTGGGTGCCCTTAACCAGGTACGGTGCGACATTTTCCCCACGCCACAAGACCACGCGGGTCCAATCGGTTTCTTCTTTCCAGTCGCCGGTAGCCTGATCCTTCCAGCGCCGGTTGGTCGCGACCGAAAACTTCGTAACCGCCGTTTGCGAGGCGGTATAGGCAGTCTCGGCGTCACGCCCAAGATGCCCGATCAAAATCACTTTGTTTACACTGCGGCTTGCCATGATTCTGCACTTTACCATACAGGCGCTTGGTGCGCCGCCGGATCCTAAATTTTGGCAGCGCATCATCTCGGCCGTGAAAGTACCGCTACGCAAATTTTGGTCTCCCAATTGCCTCCGAAACGATGTATGATTTCATTCGTGACCGTATTGGGGCGTGTCCGGCTGGTCGGGGGCCTGGCCTTAGGGCTCTTCTTGTGCGCGGAGATATCGGCACAGACGCTGCTTTCCTCAGGTAGCGGCCCAGTGCACTTAGTTGGGAGCGACTTGGCGGTGCTCGAAGCCCAGGACGTTCGCAAGGAAATCAACTGCACGGTTACGCCGCAAAAGCCGACGCTTGGTTTCGACTTGCGCTACCACGCGGGCTTCAGCGTGACGGTGCCGCTCAAAGAACTGGCCGGAGAGGAGAATTCCCTCACCATTTTGTTCCGTGTGACTTCCCAGAGCCCGTCTACGGAGCCGGCCTACTTCATCCAGCGTTATACCGTCCCCAGCATTGTCGAGGATGCCGGCGGCGATGCGCTGCTGCAAGGGTCGTTCGACTTGGGCGAAGGCAAGTATCACGTGGATTGGATGATGCGGGACCGCATTCAGCAGGTGTGCTCTTCTTACTGGGATATGGAAGCCGCGCTGGCTGCGAAAGACCGCGACATCAAACTGGAGATGGCTCCTGGCGCCATCGAAGCTGCTCATATCGAGCAGTTTACTGAGGAACCGCCGGTGGCGCGCGTCCTGGATAAGACGCCGCTCAAGATCAAAGTGCTGGTTAATTTCGCGCCCCAAAATTCCGCGGCTTCCACCATGCGCCCCCAGGATACGCTGGCGCTGGTTTCGATCCTGCGGCAACTCGATCGCGAGCCGCAGTTTGGCAGATATTCGGTGGTGGCATTCAACATACAGGAGCAGCGAGTCATCTACCGGCAGGATAGCGAGGATAGCATCGATTTCCCGGCCCTCGGCGAGGCCCTGAGCACCGTTAAACTGGGAATCGTCGACGCCGCCAAGCTGCAACGCAAGCACGGCGATACCGAGTTCCTGACCGAACTGATTCAAAAGGAGATGTCTGGCGACGACCATCCCGACGCTCTGATTTTTGCTGGACCCAAAGTGATGCTGGATGCGTCTCTACCAGAGGAGGCGCTAAAACCGCTGACCGACGTGGATTATCCCATCTTCTATATGAATTACACGCTGAATCCGCAGGAAACCCCTTGGCGGGATTCGATTGGGCGCGCCATTCGGCTGTTTCGTGGTACCGAATTCACCATTACGCGTCCGCGCGATCTGTGGTTTTCCATCTCCGACATGATCTCCCGTATAGTAAAATCGAATTACTCGCGGTTGTCGATCCGAGCGACAGAATAGGTTTTTTTATGCGTTGGCCCTTCGCGATCGCCGTCGTTTTGGCCGCTCTGGCGGCAGTGCCGGCGGGCGCGCAACATTCGCCCTACTCCAATAAGTTGGCGCCCTACGTAGCCTCGCCCACCCGCGTGGTGGACCGCATGCTGGCGTTGGCGAATATTAAGCCCGGCGAGACCGTATTCGATCTAGGGTCCGGAGATGGCCGGGTGCTGATTGCGGCTGTGGAAAAGTACAAAGCCAAGGCAGTTGGTGTCGAGATTTCTCCCAGGCTGGTTGCCAAGGCGACCGCTAACATCCAAAAAGAAGGGTTGGCTGACCAGGCTCGCGTGATTCAAGGCGATGTCCTCACCGCGGATCTTACCGGCGCTGATGTAGTCTTCCTTTACCTGGTTACGCCATTAAATGAACGATTGCGGCCGCGCTTAGAGCGCTTTCTGAAAGCCGGAGCGCGGGTGATCTCCCACGATTACGCCGTCCCCGGCTGGAAAGCCTCGCACACTGAAAAAACCGACAGCCGCCACGCGCATCTCATCTACGTTTACGAGATGCCCCCGCTCAAAAATTAGCGCCGCTGTCCTGAATTCACTGCCTGAGCGCGCATGATTCCCCTACGATCCACGGAGAGAGTGCAGTCCACTACTTTCGTTGTCGGAATTCTGATCGCGCTTAACGTGCTTATTTTTCTATATCAAGCGTCACTGGATCCCTATGCTCTGCAACAGTTTGTAGAGCACTGGGGCATTGTCCCGGACTCCATCTCCGGCAACCTCGAAACCTTGATGACTTCCATGTTTCTGCACGGCGGCTGGCTGCACTTGTTGGGAAACATGCTGTTCCTATGGGTATTCGGGCGCAATGTGGAAGACCTGATCGGGGGCGGCCGGTTTCTGGTTTTCTATTTGTGCTGCGGCCTCGCGGCGGCGATTCTGCAAGTGATCACCAGTCCATATTCGCGCGTGCCTACCATCGGGGCCAGCGGCGCCATCGCCGGCGTGATGGGCGCGTATTTGATCAAATTCCCGCGTGCCCGCATTGTCACTTTGGTTTTCATTATCGTTTTCGTTACCACGGTCGAGATCCCCGCGTGGATCATGCTGCTCTGGTGGTTCGTTATCCAGCTCTTTAGCGGCCTGGGATCGCTGGCCAACACCAACTACTCCGGCGGCGGCATCGCCTGGTTCGCTCACGTGGGTGGATTCGTAACCGGAATGTTGTTGATCCGCGCTTTCCCCGTCAAGCGCCGCCAGTGGCGCGCCTGGTACGAGGAAGAATAGTGGAAGCAGCTATGATGGGTGTTTAGATGACCGATACCCAGATCCTGACAATCGCGATGAGCACGGCGCCGACCATGCTGATTGTACTGGTGGGAATACTCATCAATAACGCCCGCTTGGGCGATTTGAGCAGCAACTTGAATGCCCGATTCGGCGACTTAGGTAGTAACTTTAACTCGCGATTCACTGACCTGAACACGCGCATTGGGGACACCAATGCGCGCGTGGCCGAAACCAATACCCGAATTGGTGAACTCCGCTCACATATGGACGTGCGCTTCGAGGAAATGAAGGACCTGTGGCGCTCGGAGCTTCACCGTGTGGAAGAGGTCATCGACGCCCGCTTGAAGCACATTGAAGAGCGCTGAGCCCGCGCGGCGCCATCAGTCCTCCGGTACTGTCCATTTTTCGCCTATTTGAAATACTTTGAACTGCTGATGCGGCCGCTGCCCCAGCATGTGAGTGAGGAAATCGTTCTCCTGGCCGGATTCGTAGTGCATCGGCACTAACCATTTGGCACCGATGTCCTCCGCCAGTTGCGCGGCTTCGTTCACCGAAAAATTCTTGCCGCCTACCGGCAGCAGGGCGACGCTTACGTTGTAGGGACGCAGTCGCTCGGCGAGCATTTCGTAAGGCACGCAATCGCCCGCGTGGTAAATAGTCCAACGCCCAAAGCGGATCAGATAGCCCAGATACGGGTAGCCTCCCAAGGGAGTCCGATCCAGTTGCGGATGCGCGGAAGGCACCGCATAGATGCGAGCATACAAATTGTCCTTGAAATACTCAACCCGCAGATCGGCATCCGTGGTAGTCATGCGCGGATAGGGAATGCCGGCGGCGTGAGCTTTATCTGCGGCGCTCTTGGGCAGAATCAGCTTCGCTCCTTTGCATCCTTCCAGCATCGCGATCACCGAAGGCGCGTCCAGATGGCCCGGGTGCGCATGCGTGGCCAGTATCATATCGGCGTGCTGGATAGAAGAGCCTTCCATTAGCGCGCCCGGCCGCGAGAGACACGGGTCCACGTAAAAGGTAATGTTGGCGAAACGGACGACGAAGCCGGCGCGGCCTAGCCACCACAGCGTCGGCGTAGCGGTAAGAGTTTGCTCGATATCTTCGATGAGATTCACTTGGATGCGGCCCTCTGCAGCCGGTCGCGTACCGCTGCCCATTCTACTGTGTCCGGCGGCGGCTCTACACTGATGACCGGCCAGCCCTCGCGATCCAGCTCATGCAGGACGCTATACAGCCGGGCCGCATAAGCCTCCGGCGTGGACGGCATTTGAACCGAATGAGCCGCACTCGCGGGCAGGTTGATCCAAACGTATGCGCCCCCAGGGTCTGGCCCGCTCGATAATACCAGCGGCGTGCGCGGGCTGTAATGCCGCGCGTGCATTCCCGGAGAAGGATGCGCCGCGTCCGCTAAATGTGCGCTTGCGCGCTCCACATCTTCCATCCCAATCATGCCCGGCCGCAATAGCGTGACTATTCCCGAGTTGATCGACACCACGGTTGACTCAATTCCTACCTGGCACGGCCCGCCGTCCAGCACCGGCACGGCATCGCCGAAAGCCTCGCGAACATGTTCTGCCGTCGTGGCGGAGAGACCCGCAAACCGGTTCGCGCTGGGCGCTGCGAGCGGAACACCCGCCTCCCGAATCAGCGCCAGTGCCAGGGGATGATTTGGAACTCGTACTCCCACGGTGGACAGACCAGCCGTCACGTTGCTGGGAATCGCAGACGCTTTCGGGAGCACCAGCGTCAGCGGTCCCGGCCAATAGCGGCGCGCGAGTTGCTCGGCTTTAGGCGGCCACTCGGTCACAATAGTTCGCGCCATTTCGATGGATGCCACGTGCACGATCAATGGGCTGCTTGCCGGCCGTCCCTTCAACTTGTAAATTCGCGCGACCGCGTCCGCATCCAGCGCATTCGCGCCCAGCCCGTAGACCGTCTCGGTGGGAAACGCCACCACTTCACCGGCGCGGATGCGCTCTGCCGCCTCCTCAATCGTGATCATCGCTAATCTAGATCGTCGCTGTCGGCGCCCGCGGCGGCAACGGTCTTGCCGGTCTTGAGTAGCACCAGATAGGCGTGTATCAGCGCTTCCAGATCGCCGTCGAGCACCTTGTCCACATCGCCGATAGCCAGCTTGGTGCGATGGTCTTTGATCATGCGGTAAGGCGCCAGCACGTAGCTGCGGATCTGGCTGCCGAAGTTAATACCGAGCTTCGTGTCTTCTAGCTTGCGCTCCTCCACCCGCTTCTTCGCCAGTTCGTGCTCATACAGCTTCGCGCGGAGCTGCTTCATCGCGCTGGCGCGGTTCTTATGCTGGCTGCGTTCGTTCTGGCACTGCACCACGATGCCGGTTGACAGATGTGTCATGCGGATGGCCGAGTCAGTGCGATTGACGTGCTGACCTCCCGCGCCCGACGCGCGGAAAGTGTCCACCCGCAGATCTTCCGGGCGGATATCGATCACGATTTCGTCGTCGATCTGCGGATATACGAACACCGATGCAAACGACGTGTGCCGCCGCGCATTGGCGTCGAAAGGCGAAATGCGCACCAGACGATGCACGCCCACTTCGCTTTGCAGCAATCCGTACGCGTTTTCGCCATTAACTTCAAACGTCACCGACTTGATGCCCGCGCCCTCGCCCTCCAGGCGGTCCGTGATTACGGTTTCGAAGTGGTTGCGTTCGGCCCAGCGCAGGTACATGCGCAACAGCATCTCGGCCCAGTCCTGGCTTTCGGTGCCGCCCGCTCCCGGATGAATGGTAACGATGGCGCTGCGCGCGTCGTTCTCGCCCGAAAGCAGCATCTTGGTTTCGAGCTTTTCGAGATACGCCGTCAGGCTGCGCATCTCGCGCTCTAGATCCGCGTTCACGTTCTCGCCCTCGCGCGCCAGTTCGAACAGCGTGTCCAGGTCGGAAGCCAGCCCGGCGATCTTTTCTTCCTGGGCGATCTGCTCTTCCAGACGCTTGCGATCCTGCATGATCTTCTGGCTCTTCTCGGGACTGGACCAGAAGTCGGGCGCGTTGATCTGTTCTTGGGTCAGGGCTAGCTGGGATTTGCGTCCGGGCGCGTCAAAGATAGCTCCGCACAGCGTCTGCCTGCTGGCGGAGCGTAACGTATTCTCTTTCCAATTCTTCGAGGGTCATTCAAGATCAGTTTAGCAATTGTATACTCGGAGGAAACAAATGGCGCGAATTCCGTTGTGGGTCGGCCTCACCGTTGTCGGGCTGAGCGCGATGTGGATCGCACTCGGTTCGCAGATCCTGCCCAGCGCCCGTTCCCACGACTTCTTGAACATCTATACCGGCGCTTCGCTCGCCCGCGAAGGCCGCTTTGCCGATCTGCACGATCCGGAAGTTCAACTCGTCCGGGAAAGACGGATTTTTCCGCAGCTCGGCTCTCTGGTTCCGTTCGTGCGTCCGGGATTTTACGCTGCTTTCCTGATGCCTCTCGCGCTGCTGCCCTACGGCCCTGCTTTTGTGGTGTGGATTGCAGCGCAGAGCGCTCTGCTGCTGGCTTGCTGGGCCTGGATCTGGCGCCGTTTTGGCCCGGACGCTCTGGTATTCGCGGCGCTCTTTCTTCCCTGTCCCCTCGGCATCGCGAGCGGCCAGGACTGCGTCATAATGCTGGCGCTCTTCATTCTCGCGTTCGAACTCGCCGCGCGCAGCCGCTGGTTCGCGGCCGGAGCGGCTCTTGCCCTGATGCTGATGAAGTTTCACCTGATCCTGCTGTGGCCCGTGGCCCTGCTGGTCGAGCGGCGTTGGCGCATGCTTGCCGGCTTCTGCGCCACGGCCTTGGCTTTAGTCGCGAGCTGGATCGCACTCGGAGGAATGGGCTCTCTTGGCTTGTACGGGGCGCTGCTGCGGAATAAGAGTCTCGACCATCTATCGCCGTCCCCCGAACTCACGATCAGCTTCCAGGGGCTGCTAGCTAACCTTGGGATCGAGGCGCGCTGGGCGAGCGCGTTGCTCATCGGCGCCGCAATCTTGGTCTTTCTATGGTGCGTAAGAGCCGCGCCCCTGTGGCGGCTGTTTGCGATCACCGCGGTAGCTTCCCTGTGGATCGTCCCGCACGTCTACGGATACGACGCGTCGCTATTGCTGCTGCCCATCTTGCTGACCATCTTTCGGTCTGCTAACCCGGCTTCCAGGATCGCGGCGACTCTGTTGTCCACGCCAATACCTTTCGGTTTCGCCCTGGCGGGCAGGCCCTGGGCCATCGTATCCTCGGCGTCCGTGGCGATTTTTCTCTTGCTCCTCGCGAGCGAACGGAAGGCGCCCGGGCTAGAGGATCGCGCTCGAACCTCTTAGCAGCCGCGGATCGAATTCGAAAGGTCTTGGGACATCCCAGACTACGTCTTGAAACGCGTCATGCACAGGATTCACCAGCACGTTGGATTCGGCCGGAATGATCACCGACGGAACATAGATCGCCAACGATGTCAGCGACGCCGCCCACGATTGCCCGTAGCGGCGCGTCGACTCCGCGTCGCGAAGCGTGCCGCGAAAATCATGGGCCGCCGGTTCCGCCGGAATCGCGGCCGTCGTGTACACAAAATCCAAGGGGATCTGGTCCGGGCTTACATGGACCAGCAATTCCAGGCAAGCCAGGGAAAGCGCAGTCGAAGCGTACAGCATCGGAGTTCCGGCCGGATTCCAGCGGCTGGCGAAGCGCAGAGAGCCGCTGTAGTCGGAAGCCGCTCGTTGCCGGCGATGGAGCCGGAAGATCCGCATTTGCTAACTGAACATCCCGTAGTCGATCCGGCCCAGGATCGTGAGGATCTCACGCTGCTTCGCAGCGTCGCCCGAAGAGGAATGCTGTTCCGGTGTCGCTTGGCCCAGGATCGGAAGCGGCGTATCCATCCATTTCCGCGCCAGCTCTTCGCTGCCGAAGACTTCGACGGCGCGCTTCCAGATCGCTTCGGAGCTGGGATGCTCAAGCTGGTAGGACTGCTCGGGAAGCCCGGAAACCGCGGGACTGCGCGTTGCGCCCATAACTCAAGCGTAGCGCAAACCTGACAGCGACTCAGCGGTGGGCAGCCAGATTCTCCAAATGCAACTCGATCGCTTCCCTGGCATTGCGGGTGGCTTCCGCCGCCGTCTCGCCGTAGGAAATGCAACCGGGAAGCGCAGAGACAACAACCGTGTAGCCGCCATCATCCGTCAGGACGAGATCGACGAGGTACGAGTGGATCTTCTTAGGCATCAGGCTACCGCCCCAGTTCCATCACCGCCACTAACGTCGGGTTTTCCGTGAGGCCCAACTCACCGAGGTCTTCACCTTCAAGATGCAGGCCAATCGCTTCACGAATATTCGCGGTTGCTTCATCCAGCGTGTCGCCTTGCGTCACCCCGGAAAGATCCAGGCACTCGGCCACATACTTCTCTTCGCCTCGGAAAATACGAACCTGAATGGTGCGGCGTCTCACCGAACGTACCTCATGCATGATTCTACGCTAGAACCGGTAGTGTCTCAGTTTGAATCGAAGCCGACGAACGGGTTAAAAAGAGCGGCGTAGACTGGAATGGATGATTGCCCCGAAGAAAACTGTGGGCCTGATCCTTTACGTTGGTGTACTCACCTTTTTGACTTGCTGCGCCTTGCGATCGGCTCGTATAGCAGCGACTTCAGCGGGTTCGGCGAACAATGACTATCTAGACATCCAGCCCGGATGGCGGTTGACTGCGGTCACGCCCATTTTGAAATCCGGAGGGTACGTCCTCAAGACAACCGACAAGCCAACCAGCGGCAACGGCTTCACTCTTTCCGCGGGAACGGACTTTGTGGGGTATGAGGTCGCTCACTATGACGTCAAAGGCCAGAGGGCAGGGCGCGTGCGCGTCGAATTCAATTCAGCCGAAGTTACCAAAGACGGACAAACGCAGCCTCAGCCGCAGTCGATTGCACCGCTTTTCGAAGTGGCTCGGCAGGCCAATTATCTCCGGCTGATTTATCTGATTCGCATCAGCCAAGCCGACCATAACATGGCCATTGTCGCGGCAAGGAAGCTTGACGCCCTCGATTCCCTCACACGGCAAGTCCAGACGAATCCCGCCGACGGTTGCAAAATCGATCAGCGTGCCTCATGCGTATGGATCCCGGATGGAATAGCGGTCCGGGCCGAGGTACTGAAGACCGTGGAAGGCGTTGAAAAGTGGGTTGACGCGCCGCGATAGATTCTCAAAGCAAGCCTTCAAAATTGACCACCTCCTAGAATTCTGCCATGGCTGATTCGTTAGCTAAATCTCCAGCAAATACCCTTTCTTTCCCACATTCATCGCCCGCGTCGCGCCCATCTGGAATACGACTCCTTCCGCCTCATGAATGTGCCCGCAGAAAAAGTACTCAGGATGATGCGTTTCAATGAACTCGCGCACCGCGCGGCTGCCCGCATGCAGTCCTTCCTTGATGCGATCGAGCGGCGTACCCAGCGGCGGCGAGTGGCAGATCAGCACCTGCGGCTTCCACGCCGCGAACTTCTCCAGTCGCTCGGCGATTTCATCCTCGCCATATTCGCCCGGCGTGTCGAACGGCGTCACAGTCGAGTAGCCCAGCCCCGCGAAGCGCACGCCCCCGATCTCCGCCGTCGCACCGTGAAAATCCACGAATCCGAAGCGCCCGCAAAACGACGCGATGTCGCTCGCCGATTCGTGATTGCCAGGCAGCACATAAACCCGCTCGGCCCGGCTCTTCATCAGATCCCCCATCTTGTCGAGTCCGCGAGCCCAGCTCACCAGATCCCCGGCCGCGAAATAAACGTCGGCCTCGATCGCCATGAGCTTCGCGAGCGCACGCCCGTCATTATGAATGTCCGAAAAGATGAGCGCCTGAACCATCAGTTATTATGTTAAATAGAAACCCCGATGTCTGACCCCGCCGCTCCAAGTGTAAACAGTTGGCTTGAAGATGAGCTGTATCACCAATACCTTTACGACCGCCAAACCGTAGACTCTGGCTGGAAGCAGGTGTTCGACGCCGATAGCGAGCGCCTCAATCCCCACGGTCTGCCGGCGAACGGCACCACCATTACCATCGAGCCGGAGCTAGACACTCCGCCCGAGATGAGGGCGCTCCCCGCTCCGGCCGCCGGCGGTCCTGTAGTGGCGATGAGCCAGGGCGATCAAGCCGTGCCCCTGCGTGGCCCCGCGCTGAAGATCGCCGAGAACATGGCGGCGAGCCTCACGGTTCCCACCGCCACCAGCCTGCGTGTGCTGCCCGTCAAGGTCCTCGACGAGAACCGCCGTGCGATCAACGCGCAGCGCTCGCAGCAAGGCCAGAGCAAGCTTTCCTACACTCACTTGGTCGCCTGGGCCATTGTGCGCGCCATCGAAAAAGTCCCGGCGCTGAACGATGCGTTTTCAGGCAGCGGCCATGACTCGTTGCGCATTCACCGCGGCCACGTCAACCTCGGCCTCGCCGTGGACGTCGCGGGCAAGGACGGCGCTCGCTCGCTGAAAGTCCCTTCCGTCAAGAGCGCGGAAGCGATGAGCTTCGCGGAATTTCTAGCCGCCTATGACGACCTCGTCACGCGGGCACGCGGCAATAAACTGACTGTGGCCGATTTCGATGGCACTACGATTTCTCTCACCAACCCCGGTACGGTCGGCACCGTCGGCTCGGTTCCGCGCCTCATGCCCGGACAAGGCGCCATCATCGCTACCGGCGCCATCGACTACCCGCCGGAATATCGCGGGATGACCGAAGACGCCCGCGTTGGATTGGGCCTCAGCAAGGTCATGACGGTGACCTGTACCTACGATCACCGCGTGATCCAGGGCGCCGAGTCGGGCCTGTTCCTGGCGCAGATGCAGGCGCTGCTCGAAGGCGAAGACGCGTTTTACGAAAAGATTTATGCCGACCTTGGCATTCTGTCGAAGCCTATTCACTGGCAAGTCGAGCCGCCCTCCGCGCCGTCCGTCACGGCCGACCCCGCCAAGCAGGCCGCAGTAGCGAGTTTCATTCAGGCCTGGCGCGAGCGCGGTCATCTGGCCGCCGACATCGATCCGCTAGGCGTTCCGCGTCCGCCGGCTCCGGATCTCGATCCCTCCACGCACGGCCTCACCATTTGGGATCTCGACCGCACCTTCGACGCCGGTTCCTTCGGCATCCTCACACTCCGCGGCTTAATCGACCGCCTGCGCATTATCTACGCCGGCAAAATGGGCGTCGAGTTCATGCACTGCGAAGACCCCGCGGAGCGCCGCTGGTTCCTGCAACAACTGGAGCCGGACGCCAGCCAATGGAAGCTGGATGCCGAAGGCAAGCGCCGCGCGCTGATGAGCGTGCTCAACGCGGAAGGCTTCGAGAGCTTCCTTGAAAATCGTTTCAAGGGCCACAAGCGGTTTTCGCTTGAAGGCGGCGAATCCACCATTGCCGTGGTCGACGAATTGCTCGATCGCGCTACCCACGGTAACGTCGATGAGGTTGTGATCGGGATGGCGCATCGCGGCCGTCTCACCATGCTCGCCAATGTCATCGGTAAAGGCATCGCGCAGGTATTTTCGGAATTCGAAGGAGAAATCTCCGAAGAAGATTTTGGAGGCGCCGGCGACGTAAAGTATCATTTGGGCGCCAGCAACCGGCGTCAGCTGCCCGACGGCAAGGCCCTTCGCGTCTCGGTGGCTCCCAATCCCAGCCATCTCGAAGCCGTGAATCCGGTGGTCGAAGGCATTGTGCGCCCCAAGCAGGATCGCCTGGAAGATCATTTGCGCGAGCGCGTGATTCCTCTGCTGATTCATGGCGACGCTGCCATGGCGGGCCAGGGCATTGTCGCGGAGACGCTGAATCTTTCGCAGATTGACGGTTACAACACCGGCGGCACCATTCATCTGATTATCAACAATCAGATCGGCTTCACCACCAATCCAAGCGAAGCGCGCTCCACCGGCTATTGCTCCGATGTGGCGCTGATGGTGCACGCCCCCGTGTTCCACGTCAATGGAGACGACCCGGAGGCGTGCACTCGCGCCGCGCAAATGGCTTACGATTTCCGCCAGCGCTTTCACCGCGATGTGGTGATCGATGTCCTCTGCTGGCGCAAGCACGGACACAACGAAGGCGATGACGCCAGCTATACCCAGCCGGTGCTCTATCGCCAGTTGAAAGATCACAAATCCGTGGCAGCGCTGTACGGCGCGCGCCTTCAGAAAGAGGGTGTGATCACCGCCCAAGAAATCACCGCTTTGCAGGAAGCGCAGAAGAAGTATCTCTACGACATCTACGACCAGACACAGAAGAACAAGGAAGAGTGGGAGTTGCTGGAGCTGAGCCCGATCGAGCCCGGCTCGATGCCGCAGGATCTTCCGCTCACCGGCGCGAGCCTCCTGGCGCTGGAACAAGTCATCCTGACCATCTCCGAGTTCCCGCCCGGCTTCAAGATCCATCCGAAACTTGTGCGTTTAGTGGAGAAGCGTGCGGCGGCGCTCCGCGATAACTCTGTCGATTGGGCGCTCGCGGAGACTTTGGCCTTCGGCAGCCTGATGCTCGAAGGCACTTCCGTTCGTCTGAGTGGCCAGGACGCGGCCCGCGGCACGTTCAGCCACCGCCACGCGTCTTAACACGACTACGAATCGGGCGCCGTCTACGTGCCCCTGGCACACCTGGTGCCGGGCTTAGCGGACTTCGAAGTCTATAATAGCCCGCTTAGCGAATACGGCGTGGTGGGTTTCGAATTCGGCTATAGTGTTGCCGATCCGTTCAGCCTGGTGGTATGGGAAGCGCAGTACGGCGATTTCGCCAACGGCGCGCAAATCATGATCGACCAATTCATTGCTTCGGCGGAATCGAAATGGGGCCAGCCGAGCGGCTTGGTGATGCTGCTGCCCCACGCGCAGGAAGGCGGTGGCTCGGAACATTCGAGCGCCCGCCTGGAACGCTTCCTGCAACTCTCCGCCGAAGCCAATCTGCAAGTGGTGAACTGCACCACTCCCGCGCAGTACTTCCACTTGTTGCGCCGCCAGATGCGCGGCGGCCCGGATATGCGCGGGTTGCGCAAACCTCTGATTGTTATGTCGCCCAAGAGTCTGCTG
>DATJEI010000093.1:0-9359 GCA_035496735.1 Bryobacteraceae bacterium
TCCTCAAAAATCGGGGAAAATGCCGGATCACCCAGCCACTTGCTGCCGGTATTGGAAAACACCGCAACTCCGTCGGCTTTCAAGGTGTCGAAAGCGTATTCAATTTCCTTTAAGGTTGCATCGGCTGCGGGAAGCGGCAACGCTGCGAAGAAGCCAAAGCGCTGGGGCCGGTCGCTCACGACTTTCGCGCCGTATTCATTCACTTTTCGAACCAGTCCCCGCGCTCTCTCTGAGCCGTCGTAAAAGAGATCCGCGAAGGCCGGGGGGAGTCCGGTGGCCGAGAGCATCGCCGTTTCGGTTCCATATTTGTCCATGGCTTCGAGCGATACCTCGGGCGACCAGTGCCGCGCCGTCCAGACATCCAGCAGCGGAGGAACCATGTGGTGATGCACATCGATGCGGCCGCGTTTCGCAGACTCCGCAGAAGAGAGCGACGGCAGCGACGCTGCCGCGCACGCCGCCAGCGTCCTAAGTACATGCCGCCGCGAATAACGATCACGCATCGGCTGCCTCCACGGAAGTTTTGAATGCGGCCGACTTCGCTAATGGCCGCACCAGGACGGTGAGAAGGAATCCGACCGCGAGCAGCGCCGCCAGCACTTCGAGCGGCTTGTCATAGATGTGAACCTTGCTCGCGCCGGTGGGCAGAGCGGCTCGGGCTCTATTGGACAATTCGGTGATAATCACCGGACCGACTACTGCCGCGGCGCTCCATGCCGTAAGCACGGCTCCATGAATGGCGCCCACATTGTCGGGGCCAAAGAGATCCGCCAGGAACGCGGGGATAGTTGCGAAACCGCCTCCATACATGGTGAAGACAATGAACAGGCTGGCTTCAAAAAGCAGCCAGCTCCCTTGCGCCGCCAAGCCCGGAATGAACAGGAAGAGCACAAACTGTACCGTGAAGAACACCAGATAAGTGCTACGACGGCCGATGAAGTCCGAGCACGACGCCCAGAAAAAGCGCCCACCGGCATTGAAAATACTGATAAGGGAGACCACTGCCGCGGCTTCGAGCGGAGTCTTCTGAAACAAATCCTGCATCATTGGGGACGCTTGCGCCAGAATGCCGATACCTGCGGTTATGTTGATGAACAGGATGCCCCACAGCAGATAGAATTGCACCCGGCGAAGCGCTTGATTTCGCGTAAGGCTGCGATCCGCGATCATATCGCCGGCTTCAGCGGGCGGGACCCAGCCCTGTGGACGCCAACCTTCCGGCGGACGCCGAAGCAGGCGCGCGCCCATCAGCATTACGATCAAATAGGTAAAGCCCAGCGCGATCACCGTACGCGCCACCCCTAGCCTGGCGATGAAGAACACGTTCAGATACCCGGCCAAGAACGCGCCGCCTCCGAACCCCATGATGGCCATGCCGGTGGCCATTCCACGCCGGTCCGGAAACCACTTCACCAGCGTGCTCACCGGAGAGATATAGCCGAGACCGCATCCGATACCGCCAATCACTCCCATTCCCAGAAACACCAGGACGGATTGTTTCAAGGCGAGGCCGATGCCTCCAATCACCAGCCCGGTTCCGAAAAACGCGGCGGCGGTGGTGGCAGCGACACGCGGTCCGCGCCGCTCTACCCAGGGGCCGCCGAACGCAGCACTCAGACCCAGCAACAGCAGAGCCATCGTGAACGTGGTGTAGGGAGGGCTGAACCACCAAGGGTCGTTGGGGAAGAGGGCGTGGATAGGCCGATTGAAAGTGCTCCACGCGTAGACCGATCCGATGCAGATGTGAACTGCGACCGCCCCTATGGGGATCAGCCAACGGTTAAACGTCGTGGTGCTTGTTTCGGTCACGGAATGTGGAGTCGTCATGGGCAAGATCCCTATCTCAGGATGGCCGCATTATTCTATCGCAATGGCGCCGGGTGGCATGACCAGCATGCCGGAAGCATCAATTGCGGCGCTTCGCATACGATGCAGGGAAGCGAGATTCAGCGAGCGCGCGCTCACCTCGGCCTGACAGCCGGGCCTTCGACATGTTCTCATAAACCTTATGGAGCAAAAGGCCCAAGCGCCGTTCACGCTTGAAGGCAAGGCGGCGCTGGTCACCGGTTCGGGACGCGGTATCGGTCGCGCCGTTGCCCGGAAGCTCTCAGTATGCGGCGCGTCAGTGATGTTCACCGATATCGACCAAGCCCCACTCGAAGAAGCTGCAGCAGAGGCAGGCGAACGCGCTCGCTGGCTTGTCGGCGATCTCACCTCGCCGGACTTCCCGCAGCAACTGGTCGACGCCACCGTTGCCGCCTTCGGCTCGCTGGATATTGTCGTCAACAACGCCGGCTACGTGTGGGACAACGTCATTCAGAAGATGACCGACGAGCAGTTCCAGGCCATGCTGAATATTCATCTGGTGGCCCCGTTCCGTGTCCTGCGGGCCGCTTCGCGCTTCCTCCGCGACGCCGCCAAGCGGGAGGCTGCCGAGGGCCGCCGCGTGATGCGCAAGGTGGTGAACATCACTTCCATCTCGGGTGTCGACGGCATCGCCGGCCAGGCCGGCTACGGGGCGGGGAAGTCCGGCATCAATGGCCTTACCAAGGTACTGGCGAAAGAATGGGGGCGCTACCAGGTCAACGTGAATTCCGTCGGCTTCGGACTGATCGATACCCGGCTCATTCAGGCGATTGACAAGAATGCTCCACCCACCATCGAGATGGCCGGCCGCCAGATTCCTGTGGGTGCGCCGCCGGCGTTTCTCGAATCGGCGAAGGCTGCGTGTCCGCTTGGCCGGCTCGGCACTACCGAGGAAGCTGCCGGCGCTGTGCTGTTCTTCTGCTCGCCGCTATCGGACTACGTCTCAGGCGAAATTCTGATCGTGAGCGGTGGTGCGCGTGGCTAAGGCGCGGCTACGGCTCCACCCGCGACGCTACTAGGGGTGCGGCTGACGAATCGATTGCCCTGGATAAAGAACCGCAACGGCAATTCCGCCGCCTGGCTGATCCCGATCCGCGGCGAAATTCCAATCTCAAAAGGCTCTTGATCGGGGAGGTCGTGCAGTGTAATCGGTCCCCGCGTCAGGTCCGCTCCATAGTGTTTGAGCGTAATCCCCAAAGCGCGCGTCAACTTACCTGGGCCATTCGAAAGCCGCGCGGTCCCCGCTGAGGCGTTAATCGGCTCGACGGCGCGGATCAATACGCAACCAGCCACTCCCTTAGCTTCCGCGACGATGTTCAGGCAGTGGTGCATGCCGTAAATCAAATAGATATAGGCGTGTCCCGGCGGTCCGAAGATGACCCGGGTTCGGGGCGTCGGGCCGCGCGCCGAATGCGCCGCGGCGTCGTCAGTCCCGAGATAGGCTTCCGTCTCGACGATCCGCGCAGAAGCTGGACCGTGGCGGATTACTTTGCCCAGCAGATCGCGCGCGACCTCGATGGTGGGCCTTGCGTAGAAAGATCGAGGAAGCCGCGCCGCACCGGCCCCGCGCTGTTCGCCAGCATCGACGGACGGGCGATTCAAGAGTTCGTCGCGCATACTACACTAGTTAGTTTCGCATGCGATTGTTTGTCGCGATCGATATCCCCGCCGATTTGAAGGACGCGTTGCGTTCCTTCGTAGGCCGCTTGCAGCCCGCAGCGAAGATCGGCTGGAGCCCGGTCGATAACCTCCACGTCACGACCAAGTTCATCGGAGACTGGCCGGAGCCGCGTCTAGACGAAATGAAGAGCACGCTTGCTTTGGTGCCAGTTGAAGGACCTATCGATATCACCGTCAAGGGTCTCGGCTGGTTCCCGAACCCGCGCCGTCCGCGCGTTTTCTGGGCTGGCGTCGAGGGCGGAGAGCCGTTGTCCGCCCTGGCGCGGGCCACCGAGCGAGCCGTCGCCGAACTCGGCGTTCCGATCGAGGAGCGGGCCTACTCGCCACACCTTACTCTGGCGCGAATTCGTGAAACCGTCCCGCTCGACCGTCTCCATCAAACGCTCGAGTCATTCCCAGCCGGCTGCGGTTTCGATTTCGGCTCCTTCCGCGCTACCCAATTCTTCCTGTATCTCTCCGCGGGCGGTAAGTACAGACAACTCGCAGGGTTTCCTTTGGGCCAATAATGCTGGGACTCCTTGCGATCGTCATCGCTTACCTGCTGGGCGGAATTCCATTCGGATTTCTGCTGGTGAAACTCGCCAAGGGCGCCGATGTCCGGGAATCCGGCAGCGGCAATATCGGAGCCACCAACGTCCTCCGCACCACCGGGCGCGCGGCCGGAGTGGCCACCTTGCTGCTCGATATTGCGAAAGGCTACCTTGCGGTTTGGTTGGCCGCGGAACTCACCGGCGGCGCTCCCGAGTGGACTAGTCTCGCCGCTCTGGCCGTAATGGCGGGTCACGCCTATCCCGTGTTCCTCAAATTTCAAGGCGGGAAAGCGGTTGCGACTTTCATCGGCGCGTTCGCCTATTTAGCGCCTCTGCCGCTAGCCGCGGTGCTGTTGTTGTTTGTAGCGGTGGTAGCGGTCACGCGCTACATTTCCGCGGCCTCGATTCTCGCAGCCGCGGCTTTCCCGTTCGGCGTCTGGATGATTCTGCACCCGCCGATTCAAGTCACCGCCGCCGCGTTCATTGCCGGAGCCTTCGTCGTCTACCGCCACAAATCCAACTGGGCGCGATTGCGCTCAGGCGCCGAGAACCGGTTTTCGTGGGGTGGCCAGTGACGGTATCCCCAGTTACTTTATCGATACTGGGAGGCGGCAGTTGGGGGACGGCCCTTGCCATCGTTCTGGCACAGCGCTTTGAACACGTGCGCCTGTGGGTCTTTGAGACCGATCTGGCGGCGCGCATGCGTGTCGCGCGCGAGAACGACGTCTTCCTGCCCGGCATGACCATCCCGTCCAACGTCGAGATCGTATGCGATTTGCATGCGGTGATGGACGGCGCTCGCATTCTGCTGGCGGTTGCGCCCTCGCACTATTCGCGAGCTTTGTATGAGCGTGTGCTTCCCAGCGTCGGCCCCGCGACGATCTTCGTGATCGCGACCAAAGGCCTCGAAAGCGGCACGCTGCTACGTATGTCGCAGGTTCTGAGCGAGGTGCTGCGTCCGCGATTTGAGCCGCTAATCGCGGTACTATCCGGACCCACATTCGCGCGCGAAGTTGCTCGCGGTGAGCCCACAGCGGTGGTGGTGGCATCTACCAGCGCAACCACTGCCGCTACCGTCCAATCGGCTTTTTCCGGACCCAGCTTCCGCCTTTACACCAACGCCGATTTGATCGGCGTCGAGATCGGGGGGGCACTCAAGAACGTGATTGCCATCGCAGCCGGCGTTGTCCAGGGGCTTGGCTTGGGTAACAACACACAAGCCGCGTTGATCACCCGCGGTCTCGCCGAGATCACCCGCTTGGCGGTGGCGATGGGCGCGCAGCCAGCAACGCTTTCGGGCTTGGCGGGCCTGGGCGATCTGGTGCTCACCTGCGGCGGCGAGTTGAGCCGCAACCGGCGAGTCGGAGTGGAACTGGCGCGCGGCCGAAGCCTTGCCGAAATCACCGCCTCTACGCCGATGATTGCCGAAGGCGTCGAAACCTGCGGCGCTGCCGTGGCTTTGGGCGCGAAGTACGGCGTGGACCTGCCCATCATTTGCCAGATGAACGCGGTGCTCCACCACGGCAAAGGCCCGCGCGAAGCGATTCGCGACTTGATGGAACGCTCGCTTAAGGGCGAGTGATTCAGGGCGATTGATGCGGCCCGCGAATTAGGCGCCCTTGGCTTTTCGCACTTCCGCGGCCAGCGCTGGCGCGACTTCGAATAAATCGCCGACGATCCCGTAATCTGCTATCTCGAAGATGGGAGCGTTAGAGTCTTTGTTGATCGCCACCACGGTCTTCGCGCCTTTCATCCCCACTAGGTGCTGGATCGCGCCCGAGATGCCCACCGCGATGTACAACTTGGGCGCAACCGTCTGACCGGAACTGCCCACTTGGCGCTCCATCGGAAGCCATCCCGCATCGCAAATCGGCCGCGAGGCGGCCAGTTCGGCGCCGAAGGCCTGGGCCAGGTCTTCCACTACGGAGAGGTTTGATTGTTCTCCCACGCCCCTTCCCACCGATACGATGATCTCGGCAGCTGTCAAATCCACCGCGCGAGCCGCCTCCCGGAACGGAGCTTCGGGCTTCTGCCGGATCTGCTCTGCGTCCAACACGGGCGCGAAGACTTCCACGGGCGCGGAACCGCTTTCGAGTGCGTCCGCCCGCCACGCCCCGGCCTGCAGTGACGCGAACACCGGACCCGCGCCGCCCACCCGCACGTTCCCACTCAGCTTGCCTTGGAAGAACTGCCGCACCAGCGTAAGAGTTCCGCTCTCGAGGCGCGCCGCGATCGCGTCGCTCACCAGCACTTGGGAAAACCGGGTCGCCAGCTTGGGTGCGAAATCGCGCACTTGATAAGTGTGCGGGAACAGCACCAGTTTCGGTTGGGTTTTTTGAATCAGCTGTTGAAGCGCCGCGGTGTATCCGTCAGCGGTATAGGAATCCAGCAGATCCTGCTCCACCGCCCAGACTTTCGCGAGTTTCTTGGCCGCCGCCTCATTCGCCAGCGCGCCGATGGCTTTGCCCACTACCGCCGCTTCCACCGGCTCGCCCAGCGCAGCGGCCAACTGTTGGCCGGCTGCGAGCGTCTCCCACGACATGCGATGCCACCGGCCGGCCTGTTGTTCGAGAATTACCAGGATGCTCATGGCTCTCGCCTCATATGACCCGCGCCTCGAACTTCAATTTTTCGACCAGCTGCGCCGCCGCCGTCTTTGCGTCGCCCTCGAAGATTTGAGTGTGCTTGCTTTTCTGCGGCAGGTAAACTTTTTCGATGGTCGCCACCGCGGACGCTGTGCCGCCCAGTTCCACCGGTGTCACGCGATGGATCTCTTTACTCTTGGCCTTCTTGATGCCCATTAGTGTCGCGTAGCGCAGCTTATTGGAGCCGCTCTGCATCGCCAGCACGGCGGGCATCGGCATCTCGATGTGCTGGAACCAGCCGCTCTCCAGCTCCCGCTTTACACGGATGCCTGCATCACGCACTTCGACCTGCATGATGATTGTCGAATGCGGGAAGCCCAATAGCTCTGCCATTACTACGCCGGTTTGTCCGGCGCCCAAGTCATCGGATTGCAGACCCGTCAGGATCAAATCCGGTTTCTCCGGTGTGACGGCGGCGGCTAACAGCTTCGCCAGCCCCAGCGTGTCGAGCGACACCAGCGCATCGATCTCAATATGAATCGCGCGGTCCGCGCCCTTCGCCAGCGCCTCGCGGATCGTCTGCGCCGCCCGCTCCGGGCCTGCGCACAGCACCACTACCTCGCCTCCGTGCTTTTCCTTTAACTGCAAGGCTTCTTCGAGAGCGTAAGCGTCCGGCTCGTTGATCTCAAAGCTCAGGTCCGCTTCGTCGATCCACTTCCCTGACAAAGCGGGATGCAATGGGGAGTCGCGCATGGGAACTTGCTTGATCGCGACAATAATCTTCATTTTGTGAACTTCGATATTAAGATTCGGGCCGCTTGAAAATCAGGCAGCCGTTGGTGCCCCCGAATCCGAAGGAGTTCGACAGCGCATAATCAATTTTCATCGGCCGCGCTTGGTTGGGAACGTAATCCAGGTCGCATTCCGGATCGGGATGGTCGAAGTTGATGGTCGGCGGCGCGATTTGATCGCGAATCGCCAGCACAGTGATTCCCGCTTCCAGCCCTCCAGCGCCGCCCAGCAGGTGTCCCGTCATGGACTTCGTGGAACTCACCGCCACCTTGTAAGCGTGCTCTTCGAAGACCCGCTTGATCGCCAACGTTTCGATGCGGTCCCCGACTGGCGTGGAGGTCCCGTGTGCGTTGATGTAATCGATCTGCTGCGGTTGGATGCCGGCATCCTTCAGGCAATTGCGCATCACGCGATAGGCCCCGTCGCCGTCGTCCGATGGTGAAGTGATATGGTGCGCGTCACCCGACAAGCCATAGCCTGCTACTTCGGCCAGAATCAACGCGCCGCGCCGCTTGGCGTGTTCGAATTCTTCGAGCACCAGGATTCCCGCGCCTTCGCCCACGATGAAACCGTCCCGGTCGATGTCCCACGGTCGGCAAGCGTGCGACGGATCGTCGTTGCGCTGCGAGAGCGCGCGCATGGCAGCAAACCCGCCTATGCCCATGGGTGTAATGGCCGCCTCCGTGCCCCCGCAGATCATCACATCGGCATCGCCGTATTGAATCATGCGGAAGGAATCGCCGATCGAATGGGCGCTGGTGGTGCAGGCCGTAGCGGACGCCGAATTCGGCCCCCTCGCGCCGGTGCGGATCGACACATAGCCCGACGCCAGGTTGATGATGGTCGCCGGAATGAAAAATGGCGAGATGCGGGACGGTCCTTTTTCGAGCAGCACCTTATGCTCCCGCTCGATCACTTCGAATCCGCCGATGCCGCTGCCGATATACACCCCGGTGCGTTCGGCTTCGTCGGGGTTGGTTATCTTGAAACCGGACGCCTGGAACGCGAACTCGCTCGCCGCGATGGCGAACTGAATGAAGCGCCCCATTTTCTTGATCTCTTTTCTCTCGATGTAGAGAGACGGGTCGAAGTTCTTCACTTCGCCGGCCATGCGGCAATTAAAGCAGGTGGCGTCGAAGGCGCTAATGGGCGCGATACCGTTCTCGCCCTTCCTGATGGCTTCCCAGACCGCTTCCGTGCCGATTCCAACCGAAGTCAGCAATCCGACCCCGGTAACTACAACTCTGCGTGACAAATTGGGACTCCCCCAAAAACAGCCGGTGTACTTCTTCCTGATCTATTTCTTTTTCGACTCGATGTAATCGACGGCGTTCTTGACGGTGGCGATCTTCTCCGCGTCCTCGTCGGGAATGTCTAGGTCGAACGCTTCCTCAAACGCCATCACTAGCTCGACGATGTCGAGCGAATCGGCGCCCAGGTCATCGACGAAACTCGCCGTGGGATCGACTTGCGCTTCATCCACGCCAAGTTGCTCGACAATGATCTGCTTGACCTTCTGCTCTACGGACATGAAACCTCCACTGTCTTTCGCCGGTTGGCGATGAGTGTAGCCTGCGGCATCTGCCACGCGGGACACTCAAACTCATTGATTCTACCGGGACGCGGGTGGGAATCGCAAGCCCAAGTCTCGATCTTATTCTACCTGCAAGGCGAAAAAGCCTACTGGATCAGTTCGGTAGCCAGCAGCAGCGCCATCGCCCCGCCGCGCGGATCGAGGCCGAGAATTGCGGTGCGGTCGAGATAGGCTTTGAGGTTCTTCTGCTTGCCGGTGGACGTGCATACGTCGATCAACTGGCCGTCCGGCGCCACGCGGCCTTTGACGGCGGTCCAGGCGCGTTCGACGATGGGCCTATATTTTGCCGCGGGAATCCAGCCGTGGCGAATG
>DATJEI010000094.1:0-9345 GCA_035496735.1 Bryobacteraceae bacterium
CGCCAAGCAGGCTGCCGATGCGCCAGCGCAGCTTCGGAATGCCAGCGTCGGTCATGCGGCCTGCCCGGAATTGGCGGTGAGCCATTCGATCGTTTGATCTACTAAGTTCTGAAGAGGAAGTCCCGCATCCAATCGCAGAACGCCTGGCTCGTTCATCGGAGCCTCCAGAGTTTCGAACTGGTTCTGCAGGAGTTCCGGCGGGAAAAAGTGCTGGCCGCGGGCGCTCACCCGCCACAGCGCCTCGTCTTCCGAGATATCCAAGAAGACAAATGTCAGCCCGGGAGAAGCGGCGCGCAATTGATCGCGGTACCTGCGTTTTAAGGCCGAGCAAGTGAGGACCGCGCCATCCGGATGCCGCTGCAGCTCTCGCGCGAGACTGCGCAACCATCCTTCGCGGTCGGCATCGCTCAGCGGCACGCCCGCGCGCATGCGGGCTTTGTTCTCGTCGCTGTGAAAATCGTCGCCTTCGATCATCGGCCAGCCCATGCGCCCCGCGACCGCAGTCCCCAATGTGGACTTGCCGCTACCCGCGACGCCCATGACTACCACGCCTGACGACAGGCGGGCGTGGCCGCCGGCGGCGGGTGTTCCAGGCGAAGTCAATTGAGACAGTATACAACGCGAGGGCGAGCGGGATACATGTCGCTCAGCTTGGGTGAAAATACTCAGTCCACGTCCCGGAACTGAGAATATTGCCTCGGAAGTCTCTCCGCTCAGCCGCGCGACGATTCCTGGGGCTGGAATTTCACACCCAGCGATGTTGCGTCTATCTCAACGATAAATGCGATTTTCCGTCACGCAGGTGTTTGGCCCCAGACCTGCAGTCTCGGTTGCACTTATGAACGGCTGCGGTGTTGTAGCTGTATTCGGTAAGCTGTCAGGCGGGTGCGCGGCGCTTGACCCTTTGGCCGCGGAATTCGGATGGTCCCTCAAGCATGTCTCCGACATCAGTTCCTTGCGGCGCCTGGGAGGCGACTGCCGGGTGATGGCTGTTCTGATTGAGCCGCCAGGGTTGGACAATTCCTGGTCGCATGCTGTGCAATCGGTCCAGAATGCAGCCCCGGCCGCTTTGGTAGTTGCCTGCCGCAGGTTCTCCGACACCATGCCGTGGCCCGAACTGGCCGGTGCGGGAGCTTTCCATGATCTTCACTTGCCGTTGGACCCGTTTGAAATGCGGCGGGCTCTGGGTTTTGTTTGGGCGGCGCAGCGGCGCGCCGCGAAGATGGCCGCGCCCCTTCCCTTTCGCGTGCCGCGCCGCAGGGCATCTTAATCCTGTGCATCCTGGAGCCGCTCACTCTGGGTGCTGCTGCGCGCCGCGTTAGCGCAAGTTGTATTTGCCCATTTTGTAGCGCATGCGGTCGCGGCTGATGCGCAGAATGCGCGCGGCCTCGGACTGATTTCCTCCAGCCCGCTCGAGGGCGTCGGTCAGTAGCTCGCGTTCATGATCTTCGAGAGAAGCCGACGCGTCGGGTCCCAGCGATGCGGCTGCCGCTTCCGCCTTCCAGTGTTCCGGCCGCCGGATAGACTCCGGCAGGTCTTCGACGTCCAGAGTATCGCTCAGCGTCATCATGGCCGCGTGGCCCAGCACATTTTCGAGTTCGCGAACATTGCCCGGCCAGGAGTGGCGCGAAAGAATAATCTGCGCGCGCCGCGTCAGCCCGTGAATGGGCTTGTCGAATTGCGCGGCGAAACGCTCCAGAAAAAACTTTTCAAGCAGCGGCAGGTCTTCCTTGCGCTCCGCCAGCGATGGAGTCTTCAACTCGACCATAGCCAAGCGGTAATACAGATCCTCGCGAAATTGCTTCTGGACGATCATCTCCTGAACGTCTCGATTGGTCGCGGCCACCACCCGCACATCCACTTTGCGCGGAGTCACCGAACCCACCCGCGTCACTTCCTGGTTCTGCAGCACGCGCAGAAGTTTCGCCTGTGTGGTGAGTGGCATGTCGCCGATTTCATCCAGGAACAGGGTGCCCCCGTGGGCAAATTCGAACAGGCCCATCTTATCGGCGGTGGCTCCGGTGAAGGCGCCCTTCACGTAGCCGAAAAGTTCACTTTCGAACAATGTTTCAACTACCGCCGAGCAATTACATGTGACGAAACGGCCGCTGCTGGCCGGGCTTAGATTGTGCAACGCACGCGCCACCAGATCCTTGCCGGTGCCGGTGGGTCCGATGATTAAAGCGGAACGGTAGTGCCGAGCCACGCGGCGAATGCGCGCGAATAAATCCCACATGAGAGGGCTGCGGCCGATCATGCCTTCAAATCGCGAGGTTTCGAGCATCTCGCGGTCGAGTTGGAGCGCGCGTTGCCGCTGCCGTGCATCCGCCAGGAGGCGCTCCACCCGGGCGCGCAGAGCCGGTATCGAAATGGGCTTATTCAAATAATCGCAAGCGCCTTTCTGGATCGCTTCGACAGCCGTCTCGCTAGTGTAATGCGCGGTCATCAGAATCACATCAATGGCGGGATCGAAGGCAATGATCCGCTCCAGCATTTCAAGCCCGCTCATCTTGGGCATCACCAGATCCAGTAAAACCACCTGGGGATGCTCGTGGAATATCAGATCCAGTCCCTCTTCGGGGTCGGTGGAGGTGTAGATTGCGAGCCCTTCCTGTTGCAGAGATTCGGCCACAAGTTCGAGGCTCGAAGCAGTGTCGTCGACGGCGACCAGCTTGACAGTAGGGGCCATAAAGGGTTTCGAAGTTTATGGTACATGAGATCGGGCGCACATGTGGATCCCGGCGACTCCGAAAGCCAAATACCTGGGCACTCCAGCCGCCGGGGGTGGTCATAAGGACTACAGTCCTGACCGCCTTGTGCCCGGCGTTCTATAGGTGTATGCTTTCAGATGGATAAAGCTGAAAGCGCACGGATTAACTGGGCGCTATGTCGACCATGAAAGAGGAGAATGCGATGCGCGTGCAGTCCCCCCGTAGAACCACCCGAAACTGGATTGCTGCCCTGCCGTTAGGGGCGCTGGCGGTGCTGTCTCTATTGATGCCGGGATCGGCGGTCTTAGGCCAAAAGCCGGCGCCGAATGTGGGTGCCGTTCTTGCCAAGTGCCAGAATTGTCACGGTGAGACGGCACAGATGTCGCACCTGAGCATGGCCACTCGCGACTCCATTCTTAAGGGTGGCGACCACGGCGCAGGCATCGTCCCCGGCAACGCGGCCGATAGCTTGATCTATAAACGCATCACCGGCGAGATGCAGCCGGCCATGCCGATGGCGCCGATGCCGCGGCTCAGCGCCGACGAGATCGCCGTAGTAAAAGACTGGATCAACGCCGGCGCTCCAGCGTTCGAGGCTCCCAAGACCGCGCCTGCTCCGACTGTGGCGGCGGACAACAAGACCAGCGATGGTACGCTCCTGGTCTACGGAAGCTATAGCGAAAGAAGAATCACCGATGCCGACCGTCAGTGGTGGGCCTTCAAGAAGCCGGTCCGCCCGGCGACGCCGCAAGTGGCCGACGCGCGCTGGAGCAAGAATCCTATCGACGCGATCGTGGCTGCCAAGCGCGAGGAGAAGGGTTTGAAGGCTGCGCCCATAGCGGATCGAAACGTTTTGATCCGGCGGGTCTATCTCGACCTCATCGGGCTGCTGCCTCCGCCCGCCGAAGTCGACGCATTTGTGAAGGACCCCGACCCGAACGCCTACGAAAAGCTGGTCGACAAACTTCTAGATTCCAAGCACTACGGTGAGCGCTGGGCTCGCATGTGGCTGGACGTGGCTCGCTACGCTGATGGCACCGGTTACGAATACGACTACGATTTCAAAGACTCCTGGCGCTATCGGGACTACGTGATCAAGGCATTCAACGAGGACAAGCCTTACAACCAGTTTGTCATCGAGCAGTTGGCTGGCGACGAATTGCCGAACCCCTCGTACGACGCCCTGACGGCGACGGGCTTCGTACGCCTGGGACCCAGGGTTTTCGATCGCGATCTGGAAAATCCCAACTATCGCTTCGACTACATGGATGATATGGCGCGTACTACGATGCAAGGCTTCCAGGCCCTCACCATCAACTGCGCCCGGTGCCACGATCATAAATTTGACCCAATCACTCGCAAGGATTACTACAAAACCATCGCGGTCTTTAACAGTGCTGTGGAGTACGACCACCCGCTGGTCCCCGCCGAGGAGTGGAATAAATACGAAAAGACCGCGAACGAGCTGAACGCCAAGATCAAGGATCTGAACAAGCAGATCGCGGTGATCGAAGAACCTTACAAGAAAGAGCTGTTTGCGAAGACCCTGAAGAAATTCCCGCAGGATATTCAGGACGCGTTTGCGACTCCCGAAGACAAGCGGACGCCGGGGCAGAAGCTGCTGGTGGCCCAAGTCTCAACCGTGAGGCTGGCCGACGACGACGCAGCCGGTTATAAGCCAGCTGAAATCAAGGTTAGCGACGCGGACGAACAGGCTCGCAAGGGCTTGCAAGACCAGATCGCCGCGCTAAAGAAACAAATGCCGAAGAAGCCGCCCACCGCCATGGGCATGCGCGATGGCGATTTTCGCTTCACGCCGCATCCGCCCTTCCAGCCGGGAACTTTTGGCGGCATTACCTACGAGGATTTCGGTTTCAAAGGCAAGTTCCTGCCTGAGCCCGGCGACCATTACGAGCCGCCTCCGATGTATTTTGCCAGCACTGGGTTGAGCCCGTTCGCCGACGAAATGAAGGCGCCGGTAATCGAACCGGGATTCCTTACGGTGCTCAGCAAAGAGCCGGCCAAGATTACGCCTCCGGAGCATAGCCAATATCCCACCAGCGGACGCCGTTTGGCGTTGGCGAAGTTCATCGCGTCCGAGGACAACCCTCTTACCGCGCGGGTGATGGTTAACCGGCTCTGGTATCAGCATTTCGGCCAGGGCATTGTTAGCACTCCCAACAATTTCGGAAAGATGGGCACGCTGCCTTCGAATCAGGAGTTGCTGGACTGGCTGGCCACGGAGTTCGTGCAAAAAGGCTGGAGCATTAAACAGATGCAGCGCGAAATCATGAACTCGGAGACCTATAAAATGGCTTCGACGTTCTATGACGCCAACAGTTTGGCCAAGGACCCCACCGATCAGTTTATGTGGAGATTCCCGGTGAAGCGAATGGAAGCAGAGATCATTCGCGACGCGGTTCTTTCCGCCAGCGGCGATCTAAATCCGGAAATGGGCGGCCCGTCGTTCTACCCGCCGGTTCCGAAGAACATCGTTAGCGGCGCGTCCATCCGTGGTACCTGGTTAGTGACCCAAAACGACCCTTCCACCTATAAACGCAGCATCTACGCCAACATCAAGCGCAATCTGAAGTACCCGATGTTTGATGTCTTCGATCAGCCCAACGCAAGCTTGAGTTGTGAGCGCCGTGAAGTCACGACGGTTGCTACGCAGGCATTGACGCTGTTCAACAATGAAACCTTCCTGGTGCAGGCGCAGGATCTGGCAACTCGCATCGAGAAGGAAGCCGGAAGCGACCCGGTGGCGCAGATCAAGCTGCTCTACCGCATCGCCTACAGCCGCGAAGCAAGCGCCAAAGAACTTCAGCAAGGCCAGGAGTTCATGCAGAAACGTTTGTCCACGAACCAAGCCGGTTCGCGGGATGAATCGACCAAGCTTTGGCTGACCCCGTTGGCCGAGTTTGCCCATGTGGTGATGAACACCAACGAGTTCGTATATATCAATTAGGAGCCGACCATGAAAGAATGTAACGGAAGAAACAATCAGCGTTTCATTTCGCGGCGCGACCTTCTGTATCGCACCACCGAAGGTATCGGCGGTCTCGCTCTCGCCTATCTGCTGGGTCAGGACCGCCTCCTGGGCGCGCCCCCGGCAAACACCGGCGAGAAATCGTGCGTTGGCTCCGCGGGCGTAACCGATTCACCATTTTTGCCGAAGCCACCGCATTTCCCGCCTCGCGCAAAATCGGTCATTTCGCTGTTCATGTGCGGTGGCGTCAGCCATGTGGACACCTTCGACTATAAGCCGATGTTGACCAAGTATCATGGCAAGCCGCTGGACGGCGCCACTGTGCGCCAAGGCTATCCCGGGCCATTGATGAAGAGCCCGTATGCGTTCAAGCAATACGGACAATCCGGGAAGTGGGTGTCGGATCTCTTCCCCAATATTGGCGGCATCGTCGACGATCTGGCCTTCATTCACTCGGCGCAGGGCAGATCGGTGGACCATACTCTATCCACCTATGAATGGAATACCGGTTCAATTATCGCCGGTTTCCCCAGCGCAGGTTCTTGGATCACGTATGGTCTCGGCAGCGAGAATCAAAGCCTTCCCGCGTTCGTGGTGATTCAGGACCCCCGCGGCGGGCCCTTCACCGGCGCCTCCCAGTGGAGCTCCGGCTTCCTTCCTGCCGCCTATCAGGGAACCATGTTCCACGCGACCGGCGACGCGGTGCTGGATCTGCATCCTCCGTCGGGATCGCTAGATCTGGACCAGCAGCGCGCCGAACTCGACCAACTGGCTCGCATGAATCAGAATTATGTTGAGGCTCACCCCGGCATTAGCGAGCTGACCGCCCGCATCAGTTCCTACGAGTTGGGTTTCCGCATGCAGGATTGCGCTCCGGAAGCCGTCGACATCGATTCCGAGAGTGAAGAAACCAAGCGATTGTACGGCTTGAATGAAAAGATCAGCGAGCCGTTCGGACGCCAATGCCTGATGGCCCGGCGGCTGATCGAGCGCGGCGTGCGCGTGGTTCAGTTGTGGAATGGCGCTGTGGTGAATCAAAACGTGGACACCTGGGATGCCCACAGCAATATCGTGTCAAACCATGGCCAGCATGCAGCGGAAGTCGACAAGCCGATCGCCGGACTGATCACCGACCTGAAACGCCGCGGTCTGCTGGATGAAACCCTGGTGACCTGGCACTCGGAGTTTGGCCGCATGCCGCTATCGCAAAAAGGCGTTGGGCGTGATCACAATCCGGGAGCCATGACGGTCTGGATGGCGGGTGCCAAAATCAAGGGCGGCCAGACCATTGGCGCTTCGGATGAATTTGGCTGGAAAGCCCAGCAGCAGATCGTCCCGGCCCACGACTTGCACGCAACCATGCTTTACCTTATGGGGATGGATCACAAACGGCTCACCTACTTCTACAACGGCCGTAACATGCGGTTGACCGACGTGGCCGGGGAACTCATCCCGCAAATCGTCGCCTAAATGAATTGTGGGGCTGGGAGGATCTCAGCCCCACATCCTCACCAGAAATCCGGCAGTGAGTCTCGGATTCCCGGCAAGCCTTTTTCCCTGCCTGCTATTTTTCCCTGAAGATTCGTCAGAACCGTTGTAGCGAAGGGCCCAGCGGCCTCTTCGGCATGACGGGGCGCTGGCGTTGCGCCAACGAGTCGCGGCCCCGTTGCAGCATTGCCAGGGCGGTGGCAATCGCGCCAACCAGCGCCAATGGACCCACGAAGAGCACCACTCCGTTCAAGACCGACTCGATCAAGTGAATCATGAGGCCGATTTCCTTGTAGGTAGCGATTGGGTCCCGCTAACTTACACGCCATCATAATCGGGTTGATTTAAGTAAGTCCTTTGGAGCTATGCAGTAAAGCCCTTGCAAACCGCTAGTGTCTTCGAAGCAAGTTCCTTGAAGATAGCTATGTGGTTGGGAATACACGAGTATCACTGGCCCCGCCGCAACACCGAAGGCCAGTTAGACTTGCCGGACGGACCGCGCTGGAGGCCGGTGATGAAACACCGGCCGGGCCGACTTAGACTAACTCAATCTTGAAGATCCACCCGCTGGTGGGGCTGTCGTTGACCGGCCAACCGGGATGAACCCCCGCGTCGCAACTTACCAGCGCGCCGTCATGCATGGCAAGCCCGTGAGGGTCGCAGGAACCGGGGGCGAAGTCCGCGGTCTCCAGCACCTTGCCGGTGGCGGCTTCGTACCTGACCAGGCCGGCGCGGCCTTCGGCATAGCCGTGGCTGTCGTTCCCGGTGATCAGCCAAATGGTGCCGTCATCCCAGGCGATGCCGTGATAGCGCGGCCTCCCCTCCACCGCATAGAACGGGATGAAGAATTCGGGCTCCCAGGTGGTAGGATCCACGCGAAGAATCCCGCGCAGGCGCAGCGAGGCGATCCACAATTTGCCTTCATGCCAGAACGCGCCGTGGCAGCCGCCGCCGTTGTCCTTCGGCCCGAGCGGGATCTGGCGGTGGCTGATCAGTTTGGAATTCATATCCACCTGGAAAATTCCCTCTGGCGCCGCGTTCGCGCACATCCAAACATAACCGCCGCCCACCGCCAACCCGCTGGTGTTGCGCGACGGAGTGGTCACGGTCTTGAGCAGCTTGCCATTCCAATCCACCAGCCAGGCGGCTTCAGAAAGGTCTTTCGGCTCCGGCAAGTGATAGGTGACGGCGGCCGTGCCCGATTCTTTTTGTTGGGCAATCCACAAGCCCTCCGGCGTGACCGCAATTCCATTGGGAAATCCCGGCGGGCTCTTGAAGAGCTTGGTGGTCTTCGCCGTGCGCGACGGGATCTTCGCAGCGGTCCGCGGCGCGGCGGCGGCTGCCTGCTGCGCGAATGCCGAACCCGCTTTCGTTAGAGCCAGGCCGGCTCCGACACTGGCGGCGAGAAATTCTCTTTTGGTCATAAAGTCTCCATAAATGGCGTGCCGTGAGGGAGCATATCACAGTTTTGGCTCCCGCGAGAAGCGGGGGTCGAAGAGCCGCGCCGCCATCTGGTAAAATTCGTAGCGGTCGCCACGGAAGGGGGAAAGTCGCATGAAGATTCTCAGGACGCTCTCGATTGGAATTGCTGTCATCGGAATGGCAGTCAGCGGACTCGCCGCGGCGGCGTCCGTCACGATGCTTGTCGGCACGGGAATCCCTGGGTTCTCGGAGAACCAAGTGAGAAACCCCTATGGCATGGCAATGGGACCGGATGGCGCCCTCTACTTCTGCGATCTAGATAACCAGCGGATACGGCGCCTCGATCTCAAGACCAAGAAACTCACCACCATCGCCGGCAACGGTCAGAAGGGTTATCAGGGAGACGGCGGTCCCGCCACAGACGCGTCGCTGAACATGCCGCATGAAGTGCGTTTCGATACCAAGGGCGATCTGTATATCGCGGAGCGCGACAACCACGTCATCCGCAAAGTGGATATGAAGACCGGGATCATCTCGACGGTGGCCGGGACTGGCGTCAGGGGGTTCAGCGGCGACGGCGGGCCGGGCGCCAAGGCCCAATTGAACCAGCCTCACAGCATCTTGTTTGACCGTGACGGCACGCTGTTGATCTGCGATATCGGCAATCAGCGCATCCGGCGGCTGCACCTCGATACCGGAACGATTGAAACCTATGCCGGGACCGGAGAGGCGGCA
>DATJEI010000095.1:0-27762 GCA_035496735.1 Bryobacteraceae bacterium
GTTGACAGTCTGGTTACCGGAAGTATCCCCGTTGAAGAAATTTAAGGGATTTCCCGCCGAAGCGGTATAGACCACTTGGCCATTGATTTCAACCGTTACGGTGCAGGGATCCGCCGCAGTACACTCCGCCAAAGTTGGACTTGTTGCCTTCGCACGATCACTGGTATCGAAATTGCCACCGACGCCAGGAATTTCGCCGGTCTGCGTCAAAACGAGAGTTTCACCGGCGCCAACGGTTATTCCTGAAGCGCCTAAATTCCATATTTTAGCGGGACACGCGAGTGAAGTGTCACACCACACTGCTGTTGAAGTTCCGCTCGATACGGTCACTTGTACAGAAGTAACCGTAACCTGCGCATTTGCAACTGCGGGGATCATACACCACAGCGCTACCAGTCCGGGCATCAGACAGACTGCCCCTATTCCACGTTTCCTCATTGATTGATTCCTCCTCCAGAGTTTGTAAGAAACACAATAGACCTAAGGTCTTCGCCCTAGTCGGTTCCTACTGATACCAACTATAGAAGCAGAAGTCCAGGACTTCAAGTCCTGTTTGCCATGACATGCCTCTATCTTTCGATAGTTCCTCTGTTGAAAGTACTAGCAGTACCTTAGGCCGAACTGGGGCGTGGTTGCGCAGGAACTGACGCGGTCAGGATCGACACTACATAGGTTCCTGCACTGCTTGGATTTACGGAACTCTCCAGCTTTGCTCCCCAACGCCGGGGGTGCTAGCGCGCCACATAAGACTTGCTGAATCCGTTGCGGCCGTTAGTGACAGTGAATTTGCCGTCGGACGCAACGGTGGCCTTGATCCAGTTGCCTTTGCAATCCGCAGTCTCTTCCAGATTGGCGATCATGTTCTCCGCCGTGTTGTGATGAGGATCGGGATCCAGGAGCGACAGATGACTCTGCCAGACCCCCTCAACGCGCGGCGTGGATGCGAGCCGCAGATAGGTGTTTCGCTCGTACGGAGCCACTGTCTTGCCGGGAGGGTTGTTGGACTTGGTCGCATCCTTTTGTCCCATTCCCTTGCGCGGGCCGTTGTTCATCACCACCACCTGCGGACGAATCGCGCCCAGCATCGCGGGTGAGCCGGCATCGTCAAATGAGCCGTGGCGGCTGGTTTGATAGACGGTGACCTGGCCCAGCTTGTTCATCGGGCACACCAGTTCCATCTCCTTTTCCCAGTCGAGGTCGAGGAGGGCCAGAAATTTGAATTTCCCGAACGTAAGCAGCATGCCCACCATGCGCTGGTTTTCCGGACCCGCCGCGGCCTTCTCTTCCGCGGTGGCGCACAACGGATTGGGCCCGCCGCCCTTCACCGGGCGGTCCAGAAGCTTTCCGTCCGAGGCAACTACCAGCGCTTCCAGTCCCGCAATGGGAATTGTGTCGCCGGGGTTCACTATCGTTCGCCGTCCCTGCGAGGCATTCACGAAGCTGTCGAGCCACGGCTGATTTTCCTTCTCGATGTCGTCGCCGCGGCCGTAGAAGCGGCCAATGCGGATCATTTTGGAAAGCGCCGCCAGCCCGCCTGCGTGATCTGCATGGTAGTGGCTGAGCACCAGGCGATCGATCTGGTTGAGCCCGGCCTGCTGGGCCGCGGCGTAGATTCGCTTGGCGTCGCGATCGCCCACCGCCCATCCGGTATCAATAAGCAGCGATTGGCCCGATGGCGCGACGATCAAAGTGGCAGCGCCGCCTTCGACGTCGATCCAATACATTTCGAGGTTCTTCGCAGCCGCGGATTGCGCGCAGAGCGTGGCGGCAGGCGCCAGCAGCATGACGAACAGCGTCAAGAACAGCATGATTCTCTCCTGATCGAAAGCCGTAGCGCAGGATCTGCGCCGTCGGCTTTCAATTCCCGAATAGTATACTCCCGTTCGCTTACTGTGGTTCCGAATGTTGCACGATAACGAACCACCGCTGCATCAATTCCTGCGACGGTTCGGGTTCCCCGCCGAGCCGATTTATCTAGTGGATTTATCGCGAGAGACTGTTGCTCGCCAGGAAGCCAAGAGATAAACTGGTCACGGATGAAGGCTGCTTATTGGGCTGCGGCAATACTCATGTGGTCGGGATGTGATAGGCAACAACGCATCGCTTCAAGCGCAGCCGAACAATTCGACCTCCGCTCAAAGTGTGCCGAATTGGGGGCTAAACTCCTCAATAACGATTCTGCATCTTCGGTTATTCATCCAACTGAGTTGTCCCACTACCCAAAACCAATCACTGTTTCGTAGAACTGAAGAACGACTATTCGCGCCGTCTCTATGACGGCCAGACCGGCGAGAGACTGGCGGACCTTTGGGATGGCGGAGTAAAGACCACTTACATCAAAGGAAAATCGAATCCCTCCTGGGACGCCACCCGCGCGTTTATCGACAACGCGATGGCGGACGAACTGAGACCCTAGACGCACCCCCCACACAATTGCTCGACAGGACTGCGTGGCACCTCTACTTATACTTAACGCGCGAACATTTGCTAAGGGTTCGTCGTTACTGACGTGATCGTAAACGTCTCTACCTCGTCCTTCTCTCGTATCCCGAGACTGCCCCAAAACTCAAACATCTGCATAACAAGGAACCTGAGGTCGTCAAAGGTAGCTTGCGGCAGTACGCGCCCAACTGAGTAGATGGCCATAGTGCAAGTAGGGTAGACCGTAGCCTTCGGCTTATATTCATGGTGGCCCTCACATTTGGCCTTGTATGTCTTGCCAGCATGTTTGACTGTGATAACGCCGCCGTCGTAGGACTCAATGAACCATGACGGGAGATCGAGTTTTTTCTTTTGTTGGGCGACTTGACCAGATCCGGCCAGAAGCCCAGCGGTCATCAATATGGTAATGAGCGATGTAACCAACTGCTTGCCTTGATCCTTGCGTCAAGTGTATCAACACCTACCCGCATTGTCGAAAGTCGGGGCAGCAAGGTTTTGCCGGTCGCGTATTCGATTTCTTGAAGACGAGCCCTACACCTTCTTCTGGCGCGTTGGCTTGGGCGGCATGGCGGCTTTGAGCTTCTCAATTCCGTCGCCCAAGATGAATGCGCGATGCAGAAAGGCCTCAACTATAGTCATCATCGTGTCTACTTCCAGAGGCTTGGGCATTCATCCTCGGTGCGCTGCAGCGTTGCCTGCGTCGACAAGGACGTCGAGAGTATTCCGCTCGTTTTTGCTGACCTTTCCGATTTCGACCAATTTGTCGAGTTTTTCGCTAAAGTTCAAAGCTGCATCGACCCCTAAGAGTTCCGAAGACCGGTCGAAGGCTGTCCGTGCTGCAATTGCCGAAAGCACGTGGAGGTCGCTGTTCAATGCCGTATACATCTCAGACAGTAGCTTTCCAAGCGTCTCGTCAGTGTGTACTACATCCTCGATCCAGTCAGGTGGCTTGCGTTTCACAGGCGGGGGCCAGTAGGTTGTCTCGACACCGCCTTCAATTTGGAACTCACCAGTACAGGGGTTTTGCCCCATCGTCTCCCACTCGGAGAACCAGTAATCACGTCTAAAAAACAGCCGCTTGCAGCCGCAGCATTCAAGAATCATGGCAGTATCACTTGATGAGACTGGCGAATCATTGTCTGACCAATTGACAACGTGCTTGCCTCGAACGTAGGCGTTGCGTACTCCGCCGCAATCCGGACAGTGCGCCTCTATTATTTCAGGAACGGATTCTGACATTGCCAAACGATCTCCGGTTCTCATTTTGGATTAGGGGAGGCTGAAAAGCCAGACTTCACGTCTGGTGGATGATGCGGGCAAGGCTCAGGCGCTACATTCGCACCCCGAAGTAGGCTGAGTGAGCAATTGATTCCCCGGCGGCCCCTGGCGCTGAGGTCTCAGTTAGAGTAATCTAACGGGTGGCCTGCTAATGCACTTCTCAAAGCTAGGATTGTGGCGCACCACGACGGCTATCCTTTATCTTGGGTTGGCAATTGTGGTTCATGCCGAGGACGCGACCGACCCCGCCGCCGGCCTTCCTGATCCTTATCAAGCCGCCGTTCGGAATTGGGCCGTTCTCCCGGATCACAGAACTTGGGGCTCGACGGCCGGCATCGAGATCGGCCCGCACAACGAAATCTGGGCGATTGATCGCTGCGGCGTCAATTCCTGCGAGACCTCGGATCTCCCGCCGATTCATCTGTTGGATCTGGCCACCGGCAAGCCCATCAAGAGCATTGGCGCGGGACTGTTCGTATTCCCCCACGGTTTGCACGTCGATCGCGACGGCAATGTCTGGGTGGCGGACGCCGCCGCGAGTAAAGACGGAACCAAGGGCGACCAGGTGATCAAGCTGTCTCCGGACGGCAAGGTTCTGATGCGCCTGGGCACAGCCGGTGTCGCGGGAGGCGGCCCTGATCATTTCAACGAACCGTCCGATGTGGTCACGGCGCCCAACGGAGATATTTTCGTGGCCGATGGGCATTCGGGTCAGAATCCGAACGCGCCGCCCGGCTACATCACCCGCATCGTGAAATTTTCCAAAGATGGAAAGTTTATCAAAGAGTGGGGAAAGCTGGGCACCGGTCCGGGCGAGTTTAGAAACGCTCACGCGCTGGCGATCGATTCCAGGGGCCGTCTGTTTGTCTGTGATCGCGGAAATGCCCGCCTGCAGATTTTCGATCTGGACGGCAAGTTCCTCGCCCAATGGAGCCAATTCGGGCGTCCCAGTGGTCTATACATTGATAAAAACGATAAGCTGTATGTCATCGACGCCGACTCGACAGCCGCGAATCATCCGGGATGGAAGAAAGGCATTCGCATCGGCAGCGCCAAGGACGGCAAGGTGGCCGCATTTGTACCCGGTCATCAGACGGAGAGCCCGGACGGAGCGGCCGGCGAAGGCATTGTCGCCGACCCCTCGGGCAATTTATACGCCGCGGAGAACACTCTGCGCGGAGTGACGAAGTACTCGAAACGTTAGCGCTTCAGCGCCGGCGTCAGCCGGGCGGAAGCTGGGTTTGAAGACAGGAAGGGAGATTACATGAGCGCTAAAGCAAAATCACGACGGGCATTCCTGATCCAGTCGGCAGGAACCCTGAACGCCGCCTGGATTGCGGCCCACTACCACGACATTCTTGCCGCGCAACAATACGCGAGCAAGTCGGAAGGCGGTGCGCCTCCCAAGCTGGCCTTCTTCACGGCAGAGCAAGCCGCGGAGATCGAGGCCATGGCGGACCAGATCATCCCCACCGATGATACTCCCGGCGCACGCGAGGCCCGCTGCCTGTACTTCATTGACCGGGCGCTGACGACTTTCGAAAAGAAGAGGCAGCCGGTTTACACGCAAGGGCTGCTGGATCTTCAGGCGAAGACGAAGGAACTGTTTCCGAACGCCGGGAAATTCTCGGCGCTCACTTCGGATCAGCAGATAAAAGTGCTCACCGAGATCGAGAAGACGCCGTTCTTCAACCTGGTCCGGATGCATACGGTAATTGGATTCTTTGCGCGGCCCGAGAATGGCGGCAACCACGACAAAGTAGGCTGGCAGTTGATCGGCTATGACGGCTCCCTCAACCACAAGGCGCCGTTTGGCTACTATGACGCGGAATATTTGAAAATGTCGGCGAATCGGGGAGGAAAAATATGAAACAGTATCGGCCATCAGCAGAGGTTGACTTCGTGATCATCGGCTCCGGCGCCGCCGGCGGCATTATGGCGAAGGAGTTGTCGACCGCCGGCTTCTCCGTGGTCGTCCTGGAGCAGGGCGGGTGGGGAAAGTTTGGCCGCGAACAGGAATACAACAAAGACGAGTGGCTGCAGCGGAATCTCAGCGATGACGATCGTTTGATGAGCAATCCGCAGACGCAGCGCAACACATTTCGCAAGAACGATAAAGAAAAGGCGGTTGCGGGGAACCACAGCTATGGCTGTGTAGTGGGTGGTGGCACGGTGACCTACGGCAGCAGCAGCTGGCGGCACCTCCCCTATGAGTTTCGCGAAGCGTCGTATGACCAGACCATTCCTTCCGGAACCGGTATGGCGGACTGGCCCATCACCTACGAGGAACTAGAGCCTTACTACACCAAAGCCGAATGGGAAATGGGTATTTCCGGCCTGCGCGTAAATTCGCCTTTTGTCGCTCCGATGTCGAAAGATTATCCGGTTCCGCCCATGCCCTTGAAGAGCTCGGGGGCACTGATGAAAACCGCAGCGTCGAAGTTGGGATTGACCGTCGTGCCGGGGCCGTTGGCAATTATTTCGCAGCCTTACATGGGACGCCAGGCGTGTGTCAACTGCGGAATCTGTTCCGGGTATGGCTGCCAAGTGAAGGCGCGCTCGAGTTCGGCGGTCACGGTGCTGCCCGTTGCCGTGAAGACCGGCAGGTGCGAAATTCGCGTGAAGAGCTACGTCCGGGAGATCTCGGTGGATAGCAGCGGTCGCGCGACCGGCGTAGTGTATTTCGACGCCCAGAAGCGCGAAGTGCGCCAAAAAGCCAAGAATGTGATTCTCTCCGCCAACGGCACCGAGTCAGCTCGCCTGCTGCTGCTGTCGAAATCGGCGCGCTTCCCGGATGGTTTGGCGAACTCCAACGGCGTGGTTGGAAAGTATGTCATGTTCGGCAACGGCGCCAGCGCCAGTGCGTTATTTGAACATCCGTTGAACGAATATAAGGGCGTGATTTCCGGGGCCGGCATTGTGGACTACGTGCCATCGGATCCGAAACGAGGATTCTATGGCGGCGGACGCATGACCGCTCGCGGATATCTGACTCCGCTCGAACTGGGGCTCAACGGGTTGTCGCCGGGATCGCCGCGCTGGGGCGCTGCATACAAGAAGGCGCTGCGCGAAGAGGCCAATCACCGCATGACGATCACGTGCTTCGTCACCCAATTGCCGCTGGAGACGAACCGCGTCGACCTCGACCCTGACGTGAAGGACGAGTGGGGCCTGCCGGCCATGCGCATCACCTCTTCGGCGCATCCCGATGACGTGAAGAACATGGAGTTCTTCCGCCAGAAATCCATCGAAGTTCTGGAAGCCGCGGGAGCGAAGAAAGTCTGGGCGCCTAAAGTTAGCGAAAGCCACGGCGGCGCGCACAACCGCGGGTCCTGCCGCATGGGGAACGATCCCAAGACATCCGTGGTCGACAAGTTCCACAAAGCGCACGATGTGCCGAACCTATTTATCGTGGACGGAAGCAATCTTGTCACCGGTGGCCGCAACCACCCCACGTTGACGATCCAGGCGCTGGCGTTTCGCGCGGCTGAGCATATCATTCGCGACGCCAAAAACGGCACGCATCGAAACAGCGCGTAGGTCATTCTAGAGACGAGCAGGCGCCAGGCGCCAGTGGTGTGTCCACGAAAATGGTTTCGGGTGCGCCATGTTAGACTGACTTCGAGTCAGTGTGACCAAAGACGAAATCATTCTGGCGAATCAGGAGCACCTCTTTCCAGCGGTGTTCCATTACTATGGCGAGCCCCTGGTGCTCACGCGCGCCAAGGATCAATTCGTGTGGGACTCCGAGGGCAACCAGTACCTGGATTTTTTCGGCGGCATCCTGACCGTCAGCGTGGGCCACTGCAATGATCGGGTGAACGCGGCCGTGCATGCGCAGGTGGACAAGTTGCAGCACGTCTCCACTGTGTTTGCGACTGAACCGCAAGCGGCACTGGCGAAAAAGATCGCCCAAATCGCTCCGGGGGAAGGCTGGAAGTCGTTTTTCACCACCAGCGGTACGGAAGCTAACGAAACGGCGATTCTGGCGGCGCGCTGCTTCACCCGGTCTTCCGAGATTATTGCTTTGCGGCATTCCTACCATGGCCGTTCGTCGCTGACGATGGGCGTCACGGGCCAAGCGAACTGGCGGGTGGGTCCTGCCACTCAGGTGGGCATCACGTTTGCGCATAACGCCTACTGCTACCGCTGCCCGTTCGGACTCACTTACCCCAGTTGTGAGGTGCGTTGCGCGCAGGACGTCAAAGAACTGATCCGCACCACAACCTCGGGACGGATCGCAGGAATGATCGCGGAACCGATCCAGGGAGTGGGCGGATTTATTACGCCGCCCAAGGAATATTTCGGAATCGTCGCAAAACTGGTGCGCGAGCACGGCGGGGTGTTTATCAGCGATGAAGTGCAGACCGGCTGGGGACGGACCGGTGACCGGTGGTGGGGCATCGAACATTGGGGCGTGACGCCGGACATTATCACCAGCGCGAAGGGCTTGGCGAACGGCTTCCCGATCGGTCTGACGGCGGCGCGGCGAGAGGTTGCCGACAGCGTGAAGAAGCTGACGATTTCGACTTTCGGCGGCGGCCCTGTGCCGACCGCAGCGGCCAAGGCCGTGATCGATTTGATCGAAAACGAGCGGCTGGGCGTGAACGCCGAAGAGACAGGCGGTTATTTAAAAGATAAGCTGCTGGAACTCCAGGAGAAGCATCCGCTGATCGGCGATGTGCGCGGTATGGGACTGATGCAAGCCATCGAACTGGTGGAAGACCGGAACAGCAAGACGCCCGCGACGGCCGCGACACTGCGCGTGATGGAAGCCGCCCGCGAGAGCCGGGTGCTGATCGGGCGCGGCGGCCTCGACGGAAATGTCATTCGGATTTCACCTCCTCTGAATATCGGAAGGACGGATGTAGACAATTTCATCGGCGCGCTGGACGCGAGCCTGACGAAAGCCGCGACTCCCGCGCTTCAGGGAGCGGGCCGGTGAGCTCTGCATCCCGCGGTGCGGCCTTGCGAAGACGGACCTTGAATTTCAATGCCGTGATTGCTCTGGCGGCGGTTACGCTGGCCGCCCAGAACGTCAAGCGACCCGTCAACGTGACGGTGAGTGAAGGGACTTCGATGTCCGTGGCGGTTTCACCGCTTGGCCGGACTCTCGCCGTCGATATGCAGGGCAGCATCTGGACTCTCCCGGCGACGGGCGGCACAGCCAAGCGCATCACGGATCTGTTTAACGATGCGCGTCAGCCGGTGTGGTCGCCCGACGGAAAATGGATCACCTATTTTGCCTATCGCGACGGCGGTTATGATATCTGGGCGATGGCGCCAGATGGAAGTCAGCAGCATCAGCTGACATGGGGTCCGTTCGACGATCGCGAGCCGGTCTATTCGCATGACGGAACTAGAATCGCTTTTTCCTCGGATCGCGGCAATCCGTTGGGCAGTGATTACAACATATGGGTGCTGGATCTGAAGACGGGAGTGTTCAAACAACTGACTACCAATCCGGCGGAAGACTACATGCCTAGCTGGTCGCCCGACGACAAGGAGATCGCCTTCGCGTCGACGCGGGATGGCGGGCGAGGCCTGTGGGCGGTGACGGTCGCCGATGCCCAGGAGCGCAAGGTGCTGACCGCGGCCGGCCATGTGGATGCGCCCTCCTGGGGGCCCGGCGGCCAGATCGTGTATCACTCTGATGCAGCCGGAAGCGGTCTTGAAGTGAATGGCAAGCCTCTAACCGGAAGTGAAAATGCATTCGCGTTCCGTGCCTCCTGGGCATCGACGACTGATTTCTATTACGTTTCCGACGGCAAGATCCGCAAGCGCTCGGTGAACGGCGGCGATGTGCAGACCATTGATTTCAAGGCAACCCTGGTTGTCACTCCGACGCTCTACACCCATAAGCGCGACTTCGATTCCGCCGCGCCGCGCCAGGCCGTGGGCATTGTGCGGCCCGTCATCTCGCCGGATGGCACGAACGTTGCGTTCGCGGCTGTAGGCGATATCTACGTAATGCCGCTGGGCGGCAAGCCGGAGAATATTACCAAAGATAAGTATCTAGACACCGATCCGGCGTGGTCACCGGATGGCAGTCAATTGGTCTATTCCTCCGACAAGGGCGGCGGCCTTCTGCAGTTGTGGATCCGCAACATGAAGACCGGCCGCGACCGCCAGCTTACGCACATGACTACGCAGCCGCAGGGCGCAACGTGGTCGCCGGACGGCAGGAAGATTGCCTTTTTCGACGTGAATGCGATGTGGCGCGAGTCGAACGTTTCGGTGATCGATGTCGCGAGCGGGCAGGTCGCCAAAGTTCACGATTCCCTCTTCGCCCCCGGAACGCCAACCTGGTCGGCGGACGGGAAGACTCTGGCGCTAGCGATGGCGGCGCCCTATTCGAAACGCTTCCGCGAGGGGACCAATCAGGTTCTGACCATGTCCGCACAGGGCGGAGCTGAAAAGCACGAGAAATGGTACGCGCCGGTACCAACTCTTTCCATCGACTCCCGCGGCGAATGCGGGCCGGTGTGGTCGCCGGATGGCACCAAGATGGCGGCGATTTATGAAGGAGTGCTTGCGGTATGGCCTGTGACGCCATCGGGAGAACCGCTGGGACCGCCGCGCCATGTGACCATCGAGAGCGCTCACGCGCCAAGCTGGTTCGGTGATTCGAAACGCATACTTTACCAGGGCTTGGGCAATCAGCTGAAGTCGGTCGACATCGAGACCGGCGAAGTGAAGACTATCCCGCTCGACCTGAAGTACACGCCGGATATACCGAAGGGCCACATCGTCGTTCACGCCGCGCATCTGGTCGACGGCAACAGCCAAAGCGCCCGCAACGACGTGGATATCGTGATCGAAGGCAATCGCATTAAGACCGTGGCGCCCCATGCGGCCGGCTTCAGCGTTAGTGGCGCGGCGGTGGTCGACGCGACCGCGTCGAATCTGTATGTGATGCCGGGCTTGATCGAATACCATTCGCACCTGCAAAAGGATTTTGGCGAAGCGCAGGGCCGCGCCTGGCTCGCGTTCGGAATCACGACGGTGCGCAGCCCGGGTAACACTCCTTATGAAGCCGCCGAGGACCGTGAAGCGAATGAGGCGGGCGTGCGGCCGGGTCCGCGGGTCTATGCGTCCGGCTGGCTGTTTGAGTGGCTGCGGACCTATTACAAGATGGGCATCGCGATTTCGAGTCCGGCACATCTGGAGATGGAACTGCAGCGCGCGAAAGATCTGCAACTCGATCTGCTGAAGAGTTACGTCCGCCTGCCGGACCTGCAACAAAAGCGGATGGTGGAATTCGCCCATGGGATCGGGATCCCGGTGGCCACTCACGAAATCTATCCGGCCGCTTTCCTCGGCGTGGATAGCACCGAGCATGTCGGCGCCACCAGCCGCCGCGGCTACTCCCCCAAGATCGCGACGCTGCAGCGCAGCTATGAAGATGTGATCCAGATATTCGGCAAGTCCGGCCGGATTCTTTGCCCGATGATCTCCAATCCAGGCATGGGAAAGCTGTTCGCAAGGGAGCCTGGCATGCGCCAGGATCCGCGCTTCAAGCTGTATCCGCAGTGGATGCAGGATTTGGTTCAGCATCCGCTAGCTCGCGCCGCTATCGGTACCGTATCGGGAGCCGGCAAGATGGTGATGGATGTGATGAACGCCGGCGGTCTGATCGTCGCCGGTACCGATACACCCAACGGCTTTAATCTTCACGGCGAACTGGAAGGTTACGTCATGGCGGGCATGACTCCCTACCAGGCGCTGCGGACCGCAACCGTGAATTCATCCAAGGCGCTCGGCCTCGACGCCGGGAGCATCGAACCGGGGAAGCTCGCCGACCTGGTGATTGTCGAAGGCAATCCGCTGGAGGACGTCGCCAACGCGCATCACGTGAAGCGCGTCATTGCCAATGGCCGCTTGTTCGATATGGACGATCTACTGAAGGACACTTACCGGACTTCGCGCTGAGTGGCTAGCAACCGTTGCCGGCCGTCACTCATAGTGGAGTGCCTGAATTGGATCCATGAAAGCGGCTTTGCGCGCCGGGTAATATCCGAACGACACGCCGACCAGGGCGGAAAACACGAACGCCAGCAAGATCGATCCCAGACTGACCACGGTAGACCAGTCGGCAAAGTACGAAATGAGGGCGCTGACGGTCAGTCCCAAGACTATTCCAACGACGCCTCCGGCCACGGACAGCGTAACGGCTTCGACTAGAAATTGCGCCAGGATGTCTTTGGTCTTGGCGCCCACGGCCTGGCGCAAACCGATTTCTTTCGTGCGTTCCGTCACCGAGACCAGCATAATATTCATGATGCCGATGCCGCCCACCACCAGCGAGACGGAAGCGATCGCCGCCAGCAGAATCGACATCACGTTAGCCGAGCTTTCCTGGGCCTTGAAGACCTCGGTCATGTCGCGGATGCTGAAGTCGTCGTCCTGGGTTCCCTGGATATGATGGCGCTGCCGCAGCAAGTTAGTCATTTCATCCTGAGCGATAACCGACATGCCTTCGCGGGCCTGGACCATGATCTGGCCCACGCTAGCGGCGTTGGCCTGGCTCGTTCCCAGGACTTTTTTCTTGGCTGAACTGATAGGCAACAGGATCACGTCGTCTTGATCCTGGCCAGTGGGCGACTGGCCTTTGGAAACCAAGGTTCCGGCGACCGTGAACGGCACTTTCTTGATACGGATCACTTTGCCGACGGGGTCTTCACCGCTAAATAAGTTGTCGACCACGGTCTTCCCCAGCAGGGCGACTTTCGTCGCGGCGTCGACGTCAGCAGTAGTGAATGGCTGGCCTTCCGCGATCTTAAGATCGCGAATACTCAGATAGTCCGGAGTGGTGCCCAGGATCTGCGTGCCCCAATTGTTGTTCCCGTAGATTACTTGCGCGCCGCCACGGCTGACGGGAGTGGCCAGTTGTACGCCGGAGCAGTCGCGAGCCAGGGCCTTGGCATCGTCTTCAGTGAGGGTTTGCGCAAAACCCGCGCCCATGCGCATTCCGGAACTGGTGACACTGCCGGAGAGAACGATGATGATGTTGCTGCCGATGGAGGCAATCTGTTGCTGAATGCGCACTTGCGCCCCTGCGCCGACGGCCACCATCGCGATCACCGCCGCCACGCCAATGATGATCCCAAGCATGGTCAGCGCCGATCGCAGCTTATTGATGAGCAACGCACCGAACGCAATCTTCATGCTCGCTACGATCTTCTTCATGATGCGACCGCCTCCCCCTGTAGTTCCTGCTCGGCGTTGAGGCGGTCGCGGACGGGCTGATCGCTGACAATGCGGCCATCCTTGAAGGTAATGATGCGCTCGCCATACTGCGCGATGTCGGTCTCGTGCGTCACCAGGATAATGCTTATGTCCTGCTCCCGGTTCAACCGCTGGAAAATGGCCATGATCTCGACGCTGGTGCGGGAATCGAGCGCGCCAGTGGGCTCGTCGGCCAGGATGATGCGCGGGTTATTGATCAGGCTGCGGGCGATCGCTACCCGCTGCTGCTGCCCGCCGGAGAGCTGGTTAGGGCGATGATCGGCACGTTCCGCAAGGCCCACGATGCGTAGCGCGTTCAAGGCCCGCTGGTGGCCGGCGTCCACGCCTTCCGCACTATACAGCAGCGGGAGTTCAACATTTTCAAGCGCGGTGGTGCGGGCCAGCAGGTTGAATTGCTGAAACACGAAGCCGATCTTGCGATTGCGGATGTCGGCGAGCTGGTCGCGATCCAGATCGCCGACGTTCTCGCCGTCGAGGGTGTAGGTGCCGGAAGTGGGTCGGTCCAGACAGCCCAGAATGTTCATGAAGGTGGACTTCCCGGATCCCGACGGCCCCATGATGGTGACGAAACTGCCCCGATCAATGGTGGTGGAGACGCCATCGAGCGCGTGCACGGCCACGTCGCCCAAGGTGTAGATCTTGGTCAGATTCTCGATGCGAATGAAGTCGGACACGGCGTGTCTCCTAGAACCCGATCCGGCGCGTGCCAGGACCCGCTGGAGTAGCTGCGGGGGCGGCGGCTTTGTTGGTTGATGCCGCACCCGTCACTACCAGTTGGCCCTCGCTCAAGCCGCTGAGAGCTTCGCTATAGTTACCGTCGGTAAGGCCCAGTTTAACCGGCACACGTTTCAATTTGCCTTGCTCGAGAACGTAAATCGATTGCTGGGCCTGCGCGCCGTTGGCTGTGCCTCGACGGCCTGTCTTGCCCTGGCCTTTGGCGGCGCCGGCGGCGGGAGTGGCGGCGTCCGGTGGACGGAAGCGCAGGGCCGCCACGGGCAACCGCACCGCGTGCCGGGCCACTCCGTTGATAATTCTCACATTGGCGGTCATGCCGGGGAATAGCTTCAGGTCGGGATTCGACACTGCGACCACCACATCGTAAGTCACCACGTTCTGTACATTGATGGGTGCCTGACGGATTTGAGCGACCTCACCGGGGAAAGTCACCCCAGGGTACGCATCTACCGTAAAATTGGCGGACTGGCCCACTCGAATTGGCCCGACGTCGGATTCATCCACGTTGGTATCCACCTGCATCTTGGTCAGGTCCTGCGCTATCTGAAAAATGGTAGGCGCCTGGAAGGAGGCCGCCACCGTCTGGCCGACATCCATATTGCGCGAGATCACGGTGCCGTCTACCGGCGCGAGAATCTGTGTGTGCGCCAAATCTAGTTGGGCTTGTTGCAAAGTGGCGGTGGTTTGTTTCACCTGCGATTGTGCCTGGTCCAACTGGGTCTGCGTTACGTCTCTTGCCGCCTGGGCGGAGGCCACCAGGGATTGGGCCGCGGTCACGGCGGATTGGGCGGCGTCGAGACTGGCAACGGCTTGATCGTAGGTGGACTGGTACGTGTCAGCCTCTTCCTGGGAAATCAGCCCCTGCTTTACCATTTCGATGCGGCGGCCATTCTTGATCTTGGCATCGGCCACCGCGCTTTGCGCCCGCACCAAGTTGGCCTTCTGGCTGGCGACGTTGGCTTCCGCGCCGGCGATATCCGACGCTGCTTTTACAATCGAGGCGCGAGCGCTGACGACGGCTGCCTTGGCGCTGTCCTGCGCGGCACGGGCTTGGTCGACGCGCGCCTGGAAGATAGCCGGGTCGATGCGGGCAACCAGTTGCCCCTCTTTTACCTTGGTGTTGAAGTCGGCGTAAAGAGTGAGAATGTTGCCGGACACCTGACTGCCAACCTGCACTGTTTTGACTGCGTTCACGGTGCCGGTGGCGGTGATTGCGGCTTCAATGTCACCGCGACCGATGACGGCGGTGATGTACGACGGTTGTGCCGAACCCCGGAAATAGAAATAGGCGCCGATTGCGAGAAGCACCACCACGCTGGCTGCCAGCAGCCACCTTCGGCGGTTTGACGTGGCCAAAATCCGCTTGGGCGGTGGCATCGGCTGCGCTGCCCTGGCACCTGCGATCGGGTTAACTGGCTTAGAATCATTACTCACTGACGGCGGTAGCAACTCGGTCGTGGGCATGACGCCCTCCTAACGACATCAGATACAGCAATTGAGCTGCCGATCGCCGGGATCGACAATCGCCGGGCGCAAATACCACATGCATAACGATTTCGACCGAGGCCAAGAGCAATCGGCAAGCACACCTGCCTGGAGGCCGGAGTAGTGGGTGGCAAATCCGGCGTTGGCATCTACCTCTTGAAGGGACTAGACTAAACTTAGTCAGGAATACTTGCACGTGACTAATATCCACGAAGCCAAGACCCATTTCTCGAAGCTCGTCGAGCGAGTTGCGGCAGGAGAGGAGATTATCATCGGCAAGGCAGGCAAGCCGGTCGCGCGCCTAGTCCCGTATAAAGAAGCGCCACCCCAGCGCAAGCCCGGATCCATGAAGGGCAAGATCCGCATAGCGCGGGATTTTGACCAGTTGCCGGATGAAGTTCTGGCCGCCTTCAAAGGCGAGCGTCCGTGAATCTTCTGCTCGACTCTCACATCCTGTTGTGGTGGCTCTCCGATAGTCGCCGCTTAAACTCAGCGGCTCGCAAGGCAGTTGCGGATAGCGCACGGTCCTACGTGAGTGCAGCCACGGTCTGGGAAATTGCCATCAAGATGGCCCTCGGAAAATTGGAGTTTCGCGGAAATATCGAAGAACAATTGGCGCTAAACAACTTGCTGCCTCTCGCCGTGACGGTACCGCATGCCTTGGCTGCGGGTGCGCTGCCCATGCGCCACAGCGATCCTTTCGACCGCATGCTCATCGCCCAAGCCAAGATCGAGTCGCTCACCCTGATGACACACGATGCCCGCCTGCGCGACTATGACGTTCCAGTGTTGGTAGTTTGACCCTATTCGCTGTCGCTGCCGGTGCTTACTTTCAGCACCGCGAGGAAGGCTTCCTGCGGAATTTCGACGCGGCCCACGCGCTTCATCCGCCGCTTGCCTTCTTTCTGTTTTTCGAGCAGCTTGCGCTTGCGCGAAATATCGCCGCCGTAACATTTGGCGAGCACGTTCTTGCGCATGGCCGCGATGGTTTCGCGCGCGATGATCTTGTTGCCGATCGCAGCCTGCAGCGCCACTTCGAACATCTGCCGCGGAATCAACTTGCGCAGTCTCTCGATCAGTATTTTGCCGCGCTCGTAGGCGAATTCTTTGTGCACGATCATCGAAAGGGCATCCACCGGCTCACCCGCCACCAGCACGTCCAGTTTGACCAAGGCGGAAGCTCGATAGCCGGACAAATGATAGTCGAGCGAGGCATAGCCGCGCGAGGCCGACTTCAAGCGGTCGTAGAAGTCCAGCACGATTTCATTTAGCGGCATCTCATATAGCAGCATCACGCGGCCGGAGCCGATATATTCGAACTTCTTTTGTATCCCGCGCTTCTCTTCCAGCAATTTCAGGATCTCTCCCAGATATTCTTCGCGTGTGATCACGGTAGCGTCTATGATCGGCTCGTCAATCTCTTTGATCAGGCTGGGGTCCGGGAATTTTTGCGGATTGTCGATCTCAAACACGTCTCCATTGGTGGCTGTCACGCGATAGCGCACACCCGGCGCCGTGGTGATCAGGTCGATCTCGAATTCGCGCTCCAGACGCTCTTGAATGATCTCCAGATGCAGCAGGCCCAGGAAGCCGCAGCGGAACCCAAAGCCCAGCGCTGCGGAATGTTCCGGCTCAAAGGTGAACGCGCTGTCGTTCAGGCGCAGCTTTTCGAGCGCATCCCGCAGCAACCCATGCTCGTGCGATTCGACGGGATACAGGCCGGCAAACACCATGGCCTTGAGCGGCTCGAACCCGGGTAGCGGCTCGGCGGCCGGATCCGCATCGTTGGTGATGGTATCGCCGATCTGCGCGTCCGAAACGGTTTTGATGGTGGCGAACAAAAATCCGACTTCGCCGGCCGCCAGCTCATCGCAGGGGATCGGCTTGGGCGATTGATATCCGACACCTTCTACCTCGTGAACACTGCCGTTGTTCCACAGTCGGATCTGCATGCCTTTGCGCACGCGGCCATCGACCACGCGCGCCAGAATGATGACGCCACGGTAGGAATCAAACCACGAATCGAAGATCAGCGCCCGCAGGGGCGAGTCCGGCGATCCCTTGGGCGGCGGAACCTTGTGCACCACTGCTTCTAGAATCTCTTCGATCCCCACGCCGTTCTTGGCGCTGGCGAGGATTGCTTCGCTGGCGTCCAGTCCAATCACGCTCTCGATCTGTTCGCGAATCCGCTCGGGCTCGGCCGACGGCAGGTCAATCTTATTGATGACCGGAATAATTTCCAGATTGTGATGCAGCGCCAGATAGGTGTTTGCGAGAGTCTGGGCTTCGACGCCCTGCGATGCGTCCACTACCAGGAGAGCGCCTTCGCACGCCTGCAAACTGCGCGACACTTCGTAGCTGAAATCGACATGGCCCGGCGTATCGATCAAGTTGAGCTGATATTCCTGCCCATCTTTCGCTTTATAATCCAGGCGCACTGCGTGCGCTTTGATCGTGATGCCACGCTCGCGTTCGAGGTCCATCGAATCCAGCACCTGCGCCATCATTTCGCGCTGGCTGAGCGCGCCGGTGAACTCCAGAAGGCGGTCCGCCAGTGTCGATTTGCCGTGGTCGATGTGCGCAATGATAGAGAAATTGCGGATATGAGATGGATCCATTGAGGTAAGATGGTGCCGGAACCCCAATTATCCCACGATGTCCGCGGATTCTCCCAGCTTTCAAGAATTAGACGCGAAGGGCCTCAACTTCGCGATTCTGGTCGCGCGTTTCAACGGTGCCATCACGGAAAAGCTATTGGCCGGAGCGCGCGAAGCCTTCACCAAATCGGGCGCCAAGAGTCAGCAGGTATTCTACGTTCCGGGGGCGTTTGAACTTCCGTTCGCCGCAAAAAAACTGGTCAGCCGTGGCGGCTTCGACGCCATCGTCGCGCTGGGCGCCGTGATTCGTGGCGATACGCCGCACTTCGACTATGTGGCCGGCGAAGCGGCGCGCGGATTACAACAGGTTGGTCTCGAAACCGGCGTGCCGGTCATCTTCGGCGTTCTCACTACCGACAATTGGGAGCAGGCGGAGGCTCGCGCGGGGGGCGCGGCGGGCAACAAAGGTTTCGACGCCGCTATGACCGCGATCGAGATGGCGCGGTTCTAAGCTATGCCCGCCCGCCATCGCTCCCGCCAGCGCGCGTTGCAGGTCTTGTTTCTATGGGACCAGCGCAAACAGGAGATCGATGACGCCATTTCTTCTTTCTATGAAACTCTCGGCTCGGAGGAAGACGATCCCCAGCGCACTCCTCCCGACGAGTTCATGGAGGACCTGGTTCGCGGCGCCGCGGCCGGCTCCGCGGAAATTGATCGGCGAATCAGCGCGAAATCGGCGCATTGGCGCATCGAGCGCATGCCGGTGGTGGATCGCAACATCCTGCGCCTGGCCACCTACGAGATGAACCAGCTGAAAACGCCTCCCGCCGTGGTAATCGACGAAGCTCTGGAACTCGCGCGCCAGTTTTCGGGCGAGGAATCCGTCGCGTTCATTAACGGCGTTCTCGACGCTGTCCGCCGCGATGAGGATCCGCCGCATACGCCGTGAGCCCACTCAGAATCGTCTTGATTTCCCCGCGCAATCCTCTGAATATCGGAGCCGCCGCCCGCGCCATGAGCAATTTTGGCTTCTCCGAGCTTCGGCTGGTGAACCCGTACCACGTTGCTTTCCGCGAAGCCCGATCGGCCGTGAAGGCTCACGCTGTGCTGGAGCAAGCCCGCGAGTATCCGTCCGTTGCCGAAGCCGTGGCGGATTGCGCGCTGGTAGTCGGCACTACCGCCATAGGGCCTCGCGTGCTGGAACATCCCTTGAGGCGTCTGGAATACGGAGGCAAAGTCATCGCCAAGAAACTTGCCGGGGCGCCAGTAGCCCTGCTATTCGGTTCCGAGAAATTCGGTTTGTCGAAAGAAGACATGTCTCACTGCCACTGGCTCATGCGAATTCCCACGCGGGAAGAACATGGCTCCATGAACCTGGGGCAGGCTGTGGCGGTGTGTCTTTACGAGATTATCCGTAGCCCAGCCGCCGCTAAAACCGCGCCCGATGCTAAGCGCCCGGCGGCAGCAATTCATATCGAACGCATCACTGAATTACTCGAAACCATCCTCGATCGTTCCGGCTATGTTCACGCCCGCGTAGAAGGCTCCACACGCATGAAGATCCGCCGCCTGGTGCGCCGCCTGCAATTGAACGCACACGACGCCGAGGTCTGGCTGGGGATGCTGCGCCAGATTCTGTGGAAGCTGGAAAACATTTCGGATTCCAACCCGGACTGATATCCTGAATAAACTGATGACGAAAGTAACGCTACATTACGGTCTCACCCGGCCCTTGAGCGACGACGATTTTGAAAACATCGCCCAAGTGCATGCAACCTACGGCATGGCTCGGGTCCAGGTGGCTCCCACGCTCGACAAGATTACAGTGGATTACGACGCCTCGCGCTTGATGAAGAAAGATGTCGAAGCGGTGCTCGCGAATCATGGGATTCCGATTCGGGTCGCTGCTGCTGCCTAACCTCCATATATAGCCCTGGGCTGTATAATAGTCTGTATGAGGCAGCTTAACCTCAATGTCACTGAGGAATTCGAACGCGATCTTCGCCGTTTCATGCGGCAGAAGGGGATCGCGAAACAATCCGAGGCGATCCGCCAAGCCGTGCACGAGGCCGTTGCCAAGGCTCGCGCTTCCTCCCATTCCGACTATCGTTCCTGGTTGGGGCTCGGATTGAAATCTCCGCTGAATCCCAAGCCGCGGTTCCGCAGCGAGGATGATCTGTGGTCGTAGACACCTCTGCACTTTTGGCTGTGTTCTTCAATGAGAAAAGCGGTCCTTGGGTACTGGATCATCTCCAGACGAATTCCAGCGATCTGGCCATGAGCACGGTAAATTACGCTGAAGTGCTGATTCTCGTTCAGGACCGGCAACCCGCGGCCTATCGGGATATTCGCGAAGCCATCGAGACCTCATCGATCCGGCTGATTCCTCCCACCGAACGCCATGCTGAAATCGCCGCGGGCGCACGCCTTCGCTATCCCCTCAACCTGGGAGACTGCTTCGCCTACGCTCTCGCCAAGGATGAAGGCCGGGCGTTACTGACTCTTGACCGCGATTTCCGTCGCAGCGATCTTAAGGTGATTCTGCCCAGCGCACGGTAAGCGATTCAAGTTCCTCCGATGTCCCCGGCCAATCTTCACGCAAAAGCCTTGACAGCGCTCGGTCAGCGAGCAGTTTTCCGCTGGTCTGGCACTTGGGACAGTAGTTCGTCTCATTCGCGGCGTAGCGGATTCGCTGGATCTTAGAGCCGCATCTTGGGCAGTCCTGCTTGTAGCGGCCGTGAACTGCCATGCCCTCCCGGAAGGCCGTGACTTTTTCGGGAAAGCCAGCGCCCGCTTCCTCGCGAAGGCGATCGACCCAGCCAGTTAGCGTCGCGCGGGTGGCCGCGAACAGCCGTGCGATCTCCTCGCGCGAAAGCTTCTGCGTCAACTCCAGAGGCGACAGCCGCGCTTCGAAAAGGATCTCGTCGGAATACGCGTTGCCGATACCGCTGAACAGGCGGGGATCACTTAACGCCCGCTTCAGAGTATGATTGGCGGACGTGAGCGCAGCCGCGAAGCGCTCCAAATCGGTGTCGAGCACTTCCAATCCACCCGGATCGAGCGCGCGCAGGCCGGGCTCGCCCGCCACCACATGCAGCGATGCCCGTTTCTGCGATCCGGCTTCAGTCAACAGTAGACTCCCGTTGGGAAAATCGAAAGCCGCCACGCCCCGAGGCTTCGACACCTTCGTTCCGCGCGCCCGCCAATGCAGGCGTCCTGCGATCATCAGGTGCAGCACCAGCCAGGAACCACCCTCCACGCCGATCGCAATCCGCTTGCCCAGCCGGCGCAGGTGAGTCACGGTCTTGCCATAGGTACTTTCGAGCGGCGGATCGACGGTACGCAGCAGAAACGGACTTACGATGCGTACGGATTCAAGCTTCTGCCGAAGGATGCGCTTCTCGATAGCCTCGATGTAAACCACGACGTCGGGTAGTTCCGGCAAACGGCGCCTACTTCTTCAGACTCATTTCTTCAAACCGGGCAATCCGCCGAGCGGCGGCGCCATGCGTACCGCGCGCAGGATCGCTTCCGCTACCGCTTCCGCGGCGGCTACGCCCAGCGCGTCAATCGGAGCGCGGGAAGTCCCGCAGGACATCGCCACGACCAGATCGCCGTCCGACATCGTGTTCACCGGATTAATGGCGCGCGCCATGCCTAATTGGCCGAGCTGCGCCAGCTTGGTGGCCTCTACTTTGGTGAGCGCGGCGTTGGTCGCCACCACTACCAGGGTGGTGTTCTCGCGTGTGAACCCGGTCGGCCCCATGCTCTTCATCAGGCGCGCACTGTCGGCAAAATTCGCCTCGCCCGGAGCACTCTCGGCCGTCCTGCGCGTGCCCGCGACGATCTTGCCGTTTGCTGGATCCCGCACATCGCCGATGGCGTTCACCACCGCCAGCGCTGAAACGATCACGCCGGTATTGCGGCCCTCCAGCGGCACCGTCCACGAACCCACGCCGGATTTCATCGCATGGTCGATCCCCAGAATCTTGCCCACGGTTGCCCCGGTTCCCGCGCCCACAGCGCCTTCTACCACCGCCTTATCGGTGGCGGCCGCCGCCGCGGTTTCCGCCATCTCGCGGGTAGGCCGCACCCCCTTTTTGCCAACGCCGAGGTCGTAGAGTATCGCGCCCACAACAATCGGCACCGGTCCCGCGCCGGTCTTGAATCCAACTCCTTTGTGCTCCAGAAAACGGCGCACGCCGCTGGCCGATTCCAGGCCAAAAGCACTGCCTCCCGAGAACACCACGCCGTGAATCATAGGAGTGACGTGGAATGGACTCAGCACGTCCCATTCATCCACGCCCGTCGCCGATCCGCGAATGTCACCCCCGGCCACCGCGCCCTGCTCACATAGCACCACCGTGCACCCCGTCAATCCGTCATAATCGGATGCATGGCCCACTATGATGCCGGGGATGTCGGTGAGGCCCTTCATTTTGCGTTTTCATATTAACATCAACCATGCCAGCATCCTTCTCGCCGGGAGACTCTGATTGCTCGACTTTCTGAAGGGTCCTGTCGAGACGTTCCAGGAATTTCTGTACTTGAGCGGCCGCGCGTTCCGCAACATCATCCGCTCGCCGCATTACGCCGACGACATTCTGCTGCAGATGGATGCCATCGGCGTCGGCTCTCTGTTCATCGTCAGCCTGATCGGTTTTTTCAGCGGCGTGGTGATGGCCCTGCAAATGTCGCGCGCTCTCTCCACCTACGGCGCGGAGGGGCAAATCGGACAGATCGTCTCCATCACGCTGGTGCGCGAACTAGGGCCGGTGCTGGCGTCTCTGCTGGTCGCCGGACGCAACGCCAGTGGTATCGCTAGCGAACTGGGCTCCATGCGTGTCACGGAGCAGATCGACGCGATGCGCGCCCTGGGCACGGACCCCATCCAGAAGCTGGTGACCCCCCGCCTGATCGCCATGGCCGTGGTCCTGCCGTTGCTCACCATCATCGCGGATTTTCTGGGGCTGATCGGCGGCTGGCTCATCGCTTACGGCATGCTGAACATCACTACCTCGCAGTATTGGAGTACGGCATGGCGCATTCTCGAATATAACGATCTCACTCAAGGCCTTTTGAAACCGTTTCTTTTCGCGATTGTGATCGCACTGGTAGGCTGCTATTACGGCATCAATACCTCCGGCGGCACGCAAGGTGTTGGCCGCGCCACTACCAAGGCGGTGGTGGTGGCTTCGGTTTGGATCTTCATCATCACCTCCCTGCTGGATCCGTTGTTTGTGAATTTGGGATAGCGAACATCATGATCCACGCCGAATCATCGCCCGCGCAGCTTCCGGTAGTTGTTGGATTTGATGACGTCAATCTCGCTTTCGGCAGCACACCCGCGCTGGTGCACGTATCTTTCTCGATGCGGGCTGGTGAGACGCGGGTTGTGCTGGGCGCCGCCGGCAGCGGCAAAACCATGCTGCTCAAGACTGCGGTAGGGCTGGTCAAGCCGGATTCCGGCCACATCTCGTTGTTTGGCGAAGAAGTCACAGGCCGCAAGGAAAGCCAGCTATACGGGCTGCGCAGCAAAGTGGGAATACTGTTCCAGGAAGGCGGCCTGTTCGATTCCCTCACCATTGCGGAGAACGTTGCCTACCCGTTGCTTAACCAGTATGCCGTCTACAAGAACGGCAATGCCCTGCCACCGGACGAAGTGGACCGGCGCGTGCGAGAATCCTTGAGCTTCGTCGAACTCGAGCACACCCTGGATAAATTTCCCAGCGAGCTCTCCGGAGGCATGCGACGCCGCGCCGGGATCGCCCGCGCTATCGTGACAGCTCCACAGCTGGTACTCTACGATTCACCCACCGCAGGCCTTGACCCGATCACTGCCAACCTGATCATCAACCTGATTCTCAAAGGCCGCGATATACGCAATACCGCCACCATCATGATCACCCACCGCTACCAGGACGGGCACCTGATGGCCAATTTTCGCTACAATCCGAGCAGTGGGAAAATCGAGCGTGCGGAGAGCAGCCAGTTGACCACCCGGTTCTTCGTCATGCAGGAGGGCCGCCTCTTCTTTGAAGGCTCGGAAGCCGAATTGCGCGCCAGCACCGATTCGTACGTACAGAAATTCGCGCGTCCGGGGAGTTCCTAGGGATCTATGGCGCTACAAACCAAGAAGCGATGGGCCCAACTGAAGGTCGGGCTGCTGGCCATCTCGGCGCTTTGCATATTCGCCGTGCTGGTCTTTCTGATGACCAGCTCTACCGGCCTGTTCACCAAGCGAAGTGACGTGTATACCTATTTGGATGATTCCGCCGCCATTGCCAACGGCGCTCCCGTGCGCCTCAACGGCATCACCGTTGGGAAAGTAGCCAATGTGGGACTTTCCGGATCGAGCGAGCCCAACCGCATCGTGCGCGTCACGCTGGAAGTGGATAACCGCTACTTTACTTCGATTCCGGTGGACTCCCAGGCCGCCATCGCCGCCGAGAATTTGCTGGGCACCAAATACATCAACATCAAGAAGGGCCGGAATCTCGCGACTATCCAGCCGGGCGCCGAGATCAAGAGCCTGGATACCCGCGAGTTCGACGATGTAGTTCAGCAAGGGTACAGCACTCTTGCTTCTCTCAATGGAATTTTCAAGAAGCTCGACGTCATCATCGACCAGCTTCAGGCGGGCAATGGGACCATCGGCAAGTTACTTTCCGACGATGAGCTGTACCGAAAGGTGGTTGGTATTGTTGATGAAACCCACCGGGTGATCGCTGCCCTGGATTCCCAGGAAGGCACCCTCGGCAAACTCATGCATGATGACAGCCTCTACACCGATCTTCGCGGTACGCTGGGCCGCGTGAACGATCTTGCTGACAACATCCAGAAGGGCGACGGCACCATTGGCAAGCTGATGAAAGACCCCGCTCTCTATGACGACACCCGCGCCACTATCGCCGATGTTCGGCAGTTGCTTGCAGGCATCAACCAGGGGCAGGGCACCGTCGGCAAGCTGCTCAAGAGCGACGATCTACACAACCAGCTCCAGGCCACCATGGGCCGCCTGGACAACCTGCTGGATAAAATCAACAGCGGCCAAGGCACCATAGGACAATTGCTGGTGAACCCGTCGCTGTATCAGAATCTCGACAGCACGACACGCGAGGTCAACGGCCTGATGAAGGATTTCCGAGCCAACCCCAAGAAGTTCCTGCGTATCAAGCTCGCCATTTTCTAACGTGCGCCAACTGGTGGTTAACGCCGACGACTTCGGTTTCACGCGCGACGTGAATCGAGGAATTGTCGAAGCGCATCGCTATGGCATCCTCACCTCCACCACGCTGATGGCCACCGGCGCTGCGTTTGACGATGCAGTTCGTCTCACGCGCGAAAATCCTACCCTCGATATCGGCGTTCACCTGGTTCTGGTCGGCGAGCCGCCTTTTCCCGTAACCATGGCTCAGCTTATCCGCGCCATGCTGCTCGGGCGCATTCGCATTTATGAACAATTGCACGCGCAAGTGCGGCGCATCCTCGACGCGGGTCTGGAGCCCACGCATCTGGATACGCACAAGCACACGCACTTGCTGCCTCCGGTGCTCGACGCCGTGGCGCGCCTGTCGCAGGAGTACAAAATCCCTTGGGTGCGCCGCCCCTTCGATTTCCCGTTCCATCCAGGTACCCGGCCCCGTATCGGGTGGGCCCAGCGCGCCACCAGCCAGGCTTTGGTTGTCGTCAGAAACCGCTTCGCGCGCGTACTCGACCGCCACGGCTGCCGGTCTACCGATCACTTCGCGGGATTCCAGATCACGGGCCGCTACGACGCAGCGGAATTGGTGCATTTGATTCGGGCCCTGCCCGAGGGTTCTACCGAATTCATGTGCCATCCCGGAATTTGCAGCGAAGAACTTCGCGGCGCTCGCACCCGCTTAAAGGAAAGCCGCGAGCGTGAACTGCGCGCTCTTACTGCTGCGGAAGTCCGCACGGCGCTGGCCGAGTCCGGCGTCACGCTGGTCAACTATCGCAGCCTCTAGCTCAAGGTCCGCCAGTGGGTGAGTGTGTACCCCAAAAAACCCATAGCATTGTAGGCCGAATGCATTAGAATCGCTGCTGTCGTCGACCCCGTCTTGTATCGTACGTAGCCGAACGCAATTCCTGCGATTCCGATCAGGAGCACCGGCTGCCAGGCCCACTGATTCTGCACGCCGTGCAGCAGGGCGAACGGGACGGCCGTGAGCAAGATCCCCAGCCACGGCCCCATCGACCGCACCAGGAGCGGCAACAGGAATCCCCGGAACAGCATCTCTTCCACAATCGGGGCCAGAACCACTCCGAACAGGATGATCGCCGCAAGCGAGGCCCGGCTCTTGATCAGGATTTCGATTTGGGAGCTATCCTGCGGCGCGCGCAGAATTACTCCCAGCGCGGAAAGCGCGACGGTAAGAGCCGGCCCGGCCGTCAGCAGCAAAAACGCATGCGGAATCGGAAAGGTCCATCCCAATGAGGTCAAGAACGGCTCTCCGTAGCGCCAGGCAACCACTAAGTAGAGGGCGCCCAGCAGGAACACGTACATAAAGGACTGGAATACCAGAGTGCGTACCGCATCGCTGAAGAACCAGGCGGGCGCCACCATGCGGCTGGCTCGTGACAGCAGCGCAGCCAGAGCCAGTGACGGCAAGACCGCGCTTAGAAACAGCGCCAAGTCTCGATAACCCCAAATGGGCTCGCGGCGTTCTGGCATTGCGGTCGTCAGGATTCACCCTCAATCAGCGCCGCAGCCAGCAGCGGAATCATCAGTTCATGATGGCCAGTCAAGGCGAATCCTTGGCCGCCCGATTTGGCGTGCGGCCGCTCGACCACATTCAGCTTCGGCCGGTAATGTTGCAGAAAATCGAAGTTCGCAGTGGTGAAGTTCGTGAGTGGATAGCCGAGATTGCGCACTACAGACACCGCCTTAAGAAACACTTCCGGCAAGACTACCGCCGAACCCACATTCAAATATACGCCGCCATCGTTCAGCCCGCGCACCAGTGAGCACAGCAACCGGAAATCATGATGCGTAGTCGCGCCGATCGCTGCCCCGCCTGCCGCCGGATGCGTGTGCGGAGTATCCGCCCCCACCGCCACGTGCACCGTCACCGGAATGCCGGCCCGGTACGCGCACACCAAAATGCTGTGCGGCGCAAACTCCGGCCGCGCCAATTCATCCAAACGCCGTCCCAGGGCCTCCCCCATGCCGAGCCCGTCGCTCGCCCCCTCCGTAATCGACGTGTTCATTTCGCGGCCGGTTTCTTCCGCCGCGCCAAAGCGGCCGTCCGGCAGCACGGCTTCCACGTCCTCGCTGGTTTGGCCCGCGATAGCGATTTCGAAATCGTGAATCGATGCCGCTCCGTTCATCACGAAACCCGTCACCCATCCGCGCCGCATCAGGTCCACCATGACGTCGGCCAGCCCGCACTTCACCACATGACCGCCCAGGCCCCACAGGATCGCGCGCTTCTGAGCCTTGGCTCGCCGCAGCGCGTCGATCACGCCCCGGAACACATCTGCCGCGAGCAGTTTCGGCAGCGAGCCCAGCAGCCGTGCGACTCCGTCGCCCTTTTGGTAAGGCCGCGCGAAGTGGTCGATCATTACTTTTCCGCCACGTTCGGCGATCGGAACGGTTTTCAGGCCTTCGAACGAAAGCGGCTCCGCCGCATATTTACTCATGGGCGTATTTACTCATGCCGCTTTTCCGCCGCGCAAGGCCTTCTTCAGCGCCTGCCCGGTGTGACTCTTGCTCACTCGCAAAATTTCCTCGGGTGGCCCGCAGGCGACTACATGTCCGCCGCGCTCTCCGCCTTCCGGCCCCAGGTCGATCACCCAGTCGGCCGTCTTAATCACATCCAGATGATGCTCGATCACCACGACAGTATTGCCTAAAGCGACCAGGCTGTGCAGCACGTCCAGCAGTTTGCGCACGTCTTCGAAGTGGAGTCCAGTGGTCGGCTCATCCAGGATGTAGAGCGTCTTGCCGGTCTGC
>DATJEI010000096.1:0-6088 GCA_035496735.1 Bryobacteraceae bacterium
GCTTCGCGGATCCTGCGCTCTGCTGAATTTCGAGCCGTCTATGATAACGGTATCCGCTTTTCCGGTCCCCTGTTCGCGGTCTTTTGCCTGGCCAACCCGGACCCGTCCCGGCGCACGGCTCGACTGGGGCTTACGGTGCCGCGCGCGATCGGTGGAGCGGTGGTCCGGAATCGGATCAAGCGGCGCATTCGGGAAGCGTTCCGGCTGCATCGCGCGGAGATTGGACCGCAGTGGGATATCGTGGTCAACCCCCGTCGCGCGGCCCTGGGCGCGTCCTTTCCGGATATCGAGCGGGCGTTGCGGAAGGTGATCGAAAAATGCGGACCTTAGTGGTGGGGATATTACGTATCTATAAGCGATGGGTCTCGCCGACGCTGCCATCGGCTTGCCGGTTCCACCCGACCTGCTCTGAATACATGCTGCAGGCGGTGGAAAAACACGGCGTGGTCCGAGGAATCTGGCTGGGGACGATGCGGCTGCTGCGCTGCCATCCGTTTCATCAAGGAGGATTCGATCCCGTCCGCTAGGGCCGCATTGGGTATGCAATCGGTATGAAAAAAGATATGACCATGGAAGTGCGGCTGCTGATTGCTCTGGTGCTGGTGGGACTGGTGCTGCTGGTCAGCCAGTATTTCATCAAGCCGGTACCCGCGCCCACGGCCACCAAGGAAGGCGCGGCCAAAAGCGCGCAGCCAGTGACTCCGGCCGCGGTCGAAAAACCGGAAGCGGTCATTCCTTCGAGCGCCAGGCAGAAAGCCGCAGAGACCGCGGGCGCGGTGCAGGCGGCCAGCGAAGAGACCGTCGCGGTGGATACCGACGTCTATCACGTGGTGTTTTCGAATCGCGGCGCGGTGGTGCGAAGCTGGGTTCTTAAGGATTATAAGGATCACGCGGATAAGCCGCTCGAACTGGTGTACCAGCCTGGCCTGGGACGCGTTCCCGCGCCCTTCGCGGTGGACCTCAAGGGACAGACGCCGGCGACGGATCCCAACACCGCGCTGTTTAAGACCACCCGCTCGGGCGACGGACTCGAAGTTTCTTTCGAATTTTCCGACGGTCGGGCGCTTACGAAGAAGACTTTCCGCTTCACGCAGAAAAGCTATTTGGTGGGAGTCACCTCGGAGATCACGCAGAACGGAACTGCCGTCCCGCACCTGCTCACCTGGCGCGGCGGCTTTGGCGATCCGACGGTGCGCAACCCGGTTTCTATTCAGCACGCCCTGTACTATGATTTGCCCAATAGCAAGCTGTATCAGAAAGCCGCCAGCGATGCGAAGAACGGCCCTATTTCCGCGAGCGGACAATTTTCGTTTATAGGAATCGAAGACAGCTACTTCACAGCCGCATTCCTGCCGGGCGATAACAAGCCCTCGGTGGAGGTAACCACCTTTGCCGACGCTGTTCCCGATGCGGACGGCAAAGACGAGAAGCGCGTGGGCGTCGGCGTGGGCGGCGAAGGACTCAATTCGCTTTCGCTGTTCGTCGGGCCCAAGGACACAGACCTGCTGCGCACCGTGAATCCGAAGCTGGTGCAGGTGGTCGATTGGGGCTTCTTCGGCGTAATCGCGAAGCCGCTGTTCCTGGTTCTCAACTGGACCTCGGATCATTTGGCCCACAACTACGGGTGGTCCATTGTGCTGGTGACGCTGGCGATCAACATCCTGCTGTTCCCGCTGAAGATCACCGGCATGAAATCCTCCAAGAAGATGCAGGCGTTGCAGCCGCAGATCAAGGCCATCAACGACAAATACAAGGGCATCTCCATGAAGGACCCGCGCAAGACCGAGCAGAACCAGGAAGTCATGGATCTGTATAAAAAGAACGGCGTGAATCCGGTGGGCGGGTGTCTGCCCATGCTGTTACAATTGCCGTTCTTGTGGGCGTTCTACAAAGTGTTGGGCGTAGCGATTGAAATGCGCGGCTCGCATTGGCTGTGGGTAACTGATTTGTCGCAGCCCGAAGCGCTGGCGATTCACGTGTTGCCAATCCTGCTGGTGATCACGCAATTCGCCATGCAGAAGATGACGCCGCAGCCGGGCGTGGATCCCACGCAGGCGAAGATGATGATGTTTATGCCGCTGATGTTCGGCTATATGTTCTACTTTGCGTCGGCGGGATTGGTACTATACTGGTTAACCGGCAACGTGGTGGGCATCGTGCAACAGTGGCTCCTGAACAAGACCATGCCCGCTGCGCCCGTGGCGGCGCCGGTTCCTATGAAGAAGGGCAGGAAATAAACGTTGGCCCAAAAGAAATATACGGTCGCCGATACAGGACCCCGCATAGAAGAATTCCTCAAACAGGTTCTTAAACTCGCCGGATTTCAACTCGCCTTTACAGTAGCCGAAGGCGAGACGCCGCATCCGGATTTTGAAAACCCCGACTTGATGGTTCGTTTCACCGGCGCGGACGTGGACTTGCTGCTGGGCAACAAGGCCGAACTGCTGCTGGCGCTGGAGCAGCTGACCATGGAAGCCATCGGCATGGCTCCCGAGGAGCATTCGCGGATCTGCTTCGATGCCAACGATCGCCGCATCCTGCGCATCGAAGAGCTGCGCATGAGCGCGCAGGCCGCCTCCGACCGCGTTAAGAAATCGCGCCAGCCGTTTCACTTCAGCCCCATGAACAGCCGCGAGCGGCGCATCCTGCATCTGGCCTTGCGGGATGAGACCGATGTGCGCAGTGAAAGCGTGGGCGAAGGACCGATTCGCCAGGTGGTGATCGTGCCCGCGGAAATGAAGACGCTGCCGGAGCCGGTGATCCCGCCCAAGCCTCGTCCGGAGCTGGATTCGACGGGTGGCAGGCCGGGATTCCGCGATCGGGGCAGGGGCGGGCGCGATGGCGACCGCCGGGGCGGTCCGTCACGCGGCGGTCCGCGCGGCCCGCGCCGCGATCATCGCTAGTGTAAGTGAAGCTCCACGACACGATTGCCGCGGTATCGACGCCGCCGGGACGGGGCGGTATCGGCATCGTTCGCATTTCCGGACCACAAGCACGGACCATCGCGGAGGCCATGCTGCGGTTTCCGCCGCCTTCTGAAACGGGCTCCTGGAAACCCTGGTCGGCAATGCTGGCGGAGCTTCCGGATGCGGCCGGCCATGCGGTGGATCACGTTGTAGTGACGTATTTCGCAGCTCCGCGCTCTTACACCGCCGAAGACGTGATCGAGATTTCGTGTCATGGCGCTCCGGTGGTGCTGCGTTTTGCGCTGGAGCGCGCCTGTGCTTCGGGAGCGCGTCTGGCTGAACCCGGCGAGTTCACCTTGCGGGCCTATCTCAACGGCCGCATCGACCTGCCGCGAGCGGAAGCGGTTCGCGATCTGATCGACGCGACCACACTCTACCAGGCCCGCATCGCGGCGCAGCAAATCGGCGGATCGGTTTCGCTACGTTTGAAACCGGTGAAGGAGCAACTCCTGGAATTAATCGCGCTGCTGGAAGCAGGCATCGATTTTGCCGAGGATGACATCAGTGTGGCGGCGCCCGAAGAGATCTTGCGGCGTATCGATCCCGTGCTGTCCGCCGTGCGTGCACTGATCGCAAGTTTCGCTTATGGCAAATTGGTGCATCAGGGATTCACATTGGCGATCGTCGGCCGTCCCAACGTCGGCAAGAGCAGTTTGTTCAACCGGCTACTGGAGCAAGATCGCGCCATCGTTACCGATGTTGCCGGCACCACGCGCGATCTGGTGTCCGAGACGGCGGTGATCGAAGGGATCCCCGTCAAGTTTGTGGACACGGCGGGCATTCGCTCCGGGCAGGACGTCGTCGAGAAACTCGGCATCGAGCGCAGTTATCAGGCGATGGCCGACGCCGACTTGACCGTGGTGGTGGTGGATCTCTCCGCGCCACTTGGCACCGCGGATCGGCAGTTGATTGAAAAAGCCCAGCAGCAGGGAAAAAGTCTTGTCGCCGGGAACAAGTGCGATTTGCCAGTGCAGGCCGACGCATCCGGCGCCCTGCGCGTTTCCGCGCTCACTGGCGAGGGCCTCGCGGAATTGCGCCGCGCCATCATTGACGCCATCGCTCCGGGCGGGCGGCTGGAGCACGAAGGCGGTTTCATCACCAGTCTCCGCCACGAACAGTTATTGCAGGAAACCCGGGAAGCCTTGGAGCAGGCTCGCACCGCAACCACGCACGGCATCCCGCATGAGATGCTGCTGCTGGATTTGTACGCGGCGCTGCGGCCGATCGATGGCATCACCGGCGCCACTACGGCGGACGATATCCTACACCGGATTTTTTCCACCTTCTGCATCGGAAAATAAATGCGCGGCGATCCATGACCCGACGCGAATCCGAGCTGCGCGCCATGTTCGCGCTGGCCGCTCCGCTGGTGCTGACGGAGCTCGGCTGGATGGCGATGGGGATCGTCGATACCATGTTCGTCGGCCGTGTCAGCGCGGACGCGATCGGCGCGGTCAGCCTCGGCACCTCTGTTTTTTACGCGATCGCGATCTTCGCCAGCGGGCTGTTGCTGGGGCTCGACACGCTGGTTTCGCAATCCTTTGGCGCGGGCGATCTGGATGATTGTCATCATTCACTGGTCAGCGGTGTTTGGCTGGCGCTATTTTTGATTCCCGGCGTGATGGCCGCTGTGTGGCTGTTCGTTCCCTTGATGGCGGCATTTGGCATCGACGCGGGCGTGCTGCGCGATACGACGCCCTACATTCGCGCCCTGAACTGGAGCGCCGCTCCACTTCTGTTGTTTTTCTGCCTGCGGCGTTATCTGCAATCGACCGGGGTGGTGCGTCCGATCCTGCTAATCCTGATCACGGCAAATCTGGTGAACGCCGCGGGTAATTGGGTCTTCGTGTTTGGCAATCTTGGAGCTCCCCGGCTGGGTGCGGAGGGCTCCGGCTGGTCGACCTGCGTTTCGCGAGTGTACATGCTGGCAGCGATGGTCCTCGTCGTCTGGCTGCGCGATTCCAAAGCCTTTCTGGTGAGCTGGCGGCCGGATTGGGGCCGCATCGCCAGGCTGCTGAAACTGGGACTTCCCGCCGCCGGGCAAATTGGTCTGGAGATGTCGGTGTTTGCGACCGTGACCGTGCTGATCGGCAAACTCAGTGCCGAGATTCTCGCCGGACACCAGATCGCATTGACGGTGGCCTCGACCACTTTCATGATGCCACTGGGAATCAGTTCGGCCGCAGCGGTGCGCGTGGGACATGCCATTGGAAGACGCGATCCCGAAGGTGCGTCGCGCTCCGGATGGACGGCGCTGACACTTGGCGCGAGCGTGATGTCGCTGGCGGCGCTGCTGCTCCTCGGTTTTCCGCAGGCGATCGCGCGCCTGTTTACGCCGGAGGCTGCGATCATCGCGGCCGCGGTTCCGCTACTGCGCGTCGCCGCATTCTTTCAGCTCTTCGACGGCTTGCAGATTACAGCGACGGGAGCGTTGCGCGGCGCCGGCGATACCCGCACCCCGATGCTATGTCACTTCGCCGGGTATTGGATCCTGGGCCTGCCGTTAGGCGTATTTCTGTGTTTTCGCGAATCGCTGGGAGCGGTGGGCTTGTGGATGGGTTTATCGGCCGGGCTCATCGTGATCGGACTCATCCTGCTCTGGGCTTGGCGCCGTAAGGCGCGTGGCTTCCGTGAAAGCGCGGCGGTGGCAGGAGTCGAAAAATAAGTGGCCGGCCGCCAGCCAGTGTTACAATGAGGGAATTCGCTCTGAGGTTCTAGGCCAGGTAGCTCAGTTGGTAGAGCGCAGCCCTGAAAAGGCTGGCGTCGGCGGTTCAAGTCCGTCCCTGGCCACCACATTCTAAAGTGCTTAGCGGCAGCCAAAGAGCTAAGGTTTCAGTCGCGCGAACTATACGCGAACATCGTCAACTGACGTTCGCCTTGTCGCAAGTCCCATCCAGTTGCTTCCAGATTTCCCGCGCCGTGCTGCCGGTCCTGGCAATATGCTGCCTCGCCAGCTTGGCATAGCGTTCGGTCATCTTGACATTCGAGTGGCCGAGAATCTTAGCAAGCTCGTAAAGATCGCCACCGTTCATCATGAACCAGGACGCGAACGTGTGACGGAGATCATGGAATCGGAAATCTTTAATCCCGGCTCGTATGAGCAGGTCGTCAAAACTCCCTTC
>DATJEI010000097.1:0-2033 GCA_035496735.1 Bryobacteraceae bacterium
CTCGATAGTGGCGATGCTGGTGTCCAGCGCCGCGGCAATCCGGCTGTCGCTCCAGCCTTCACCGAGTTCCGATACGTCTGCCTTCAGTAGGATGCGGGCCTTCGTCAGCAGCTGGGCGGAACGCTTGCCTTTGCGGATCAACTCGTCGAGTTGGGCGCGTTCCTCCGCGCTTAACCGCACTACGTACTTCTTGACGGCAATCTCTTTCCCGACCACGAATCATCTCCATCGCTGCCTTGCAGCAACAGAGATTCAGAAGTTGCCGTCATTTTCAATGACGAGGGCGACTAGCAGCCTGTCGGACTGGGGCCTGATTTCTATGTGCCAGCAATTCTGCTGCGGATTGAGCGGTTAAGTTTGCTGAAAATCATCGCACGATTGCGGATGGCCGGCGGAAGGTTTCAAGATACCAGGCCGCGATCCAAGCGAGTATCAAAAGCGCTCAGCCGAGGCTGAGCGCATGCATCCGTTTGATGTTCCAGGCCATGGTGACGAGGCTCCACTCGCCGCGGACGCAGTCGAGCCCGCGCAGCAGGAATTGGCGGAATCCCATCACCGATTTGATGATGCCGAACACCGGCTCCGGGGTCTGCTTGCGCAGACCATAGAGTTGTTTGCCTTGCGGTGTCCGCAGACGCCAGGCCATGGCTTCGACCGGTGTCGGGTTTTCCGGCGCCGGAGGCGGCGCGGCAAACCGTTCGCGCCAGGAGGAATGATGCGGCTGCCGCCCGGTCGCAATCAGCGGCTCGATGTTGGCCGCCGTGCACGCCATCACATTCGCCTCGCTGAAATAGCCGTTGTCGGCCAACAGCGTTTCGGGCCGGCCAAGCTGTTCCGGCAAAGCATCGACCTTCTCCAGCATCGGCGCGATCTGCTGCTTGTCGTTGGGCGCCTGAACCACGTCCGTCGCGATCACCAGAAGGCTTTCGGTCGCCACCACTGCCTGCGCGTTGTAGCACTGTTCAAACCCGCCGCCCGCCACTGGCATGATGCGCGAGTCTTCGTCGGTCAGGTTGATCTGATCCTTGGGTTGCGGCCCCTCAAGCGGTGGTGCAGGGGGTCTGCCGCCGGGCTTCTTGCCGCTCGCCGCCGTCTTCTCGTCCCGCGCTGCCAACTTGGCGCGGTGCTCGGCCATCTCCTGCTCAAAGCGTTCTTTGGCGCGGGCTTCAAGCTTGGCGCGCGCCTCGGCAAGCTTCGCCAAACGCTCTTCTCGGCGCGCCAATTCCTCCGGGATCGACATGCCATCCAACACATCAGCCTGATCCGCGGCTTCCGCCCGCGCCAGCAGTTCGGCCACTTCGGCCTTCAACTGGGCCTCGATCTTGCCGGCATGTTCATAGGACAGCGCGCTGTGCCGGCTGGCATTGGCGTGGATTTTCGTGCCGTCCAGGCCCACCGTGCCAAGCTTGAGCAGGCCCATCTCACGCGCCAACTCCAGCACCCGCACGAACAACGCTTCGATGTCCTCGAGAAAGCGACGCCGAAACGTTGCGATGGTGTCGTGGTCAGGATGATCGTTCGCGGCGATGAAGCGGAACGCTACCGAATCGTAAGTCGCCCGCTCCAGCTTGCGGCTCGAAAACACCCCCGTCGTGTAGCCGTAAACCAACAGGCCCAACAATAACGCTGGATGATAGCCGGCCGACCCGCTGCCACGATAGCTCTTTACCATCGCCGACAGGTCCAACCCGTCAATCACCTCGACGACAAACCGCGCGAGATGCCGCTCGGGAAGCCATTCATCAAGCGACGGCGGAAGCAGAAACGCCGTCGCGCGGTCAAACTCCCGGAAATTGCTCATCAAGCTCACCCAGCCGGCGAATCAATTGCGCCATCATACCGGGTGCGTCATATAATCCGCTAAGTCCGACAGGCTGCTAGCAGCGCACGCCGACGCAAGGGCCGCGCGGCGGCAGGCTGGTTCTGCCAGTTCCCTGACATGGTCTCAACCACGCGCTGGCGAGATCAAGAAACCAGATAGCCCCGCGATGGCGCGGGATCACTTCGGACTTTGTCCCAAAAAAAGATTGAGG
>DATJEI010000098.1:0-7336 GCA_035496735.1 Bryobacteraceae bacterium
GTCCCTTCAGCACATACCGGTGATAGGCAGTAGGGCTTGGGCGTTAGCGGCCGCCGGCTGAGTGCAAGAAGGGTGGAACGTATTCCGGAAACCAGTTTCTGGCATGATCTTTGATTGCGAAGTTGACTATGTAGCCATAAGGGTCTTCTTCGCAGCTGATCACGTGTCCCTGGACCAAACCGAGCCCCGTATCTAGCGTCATCTCTGAGTTACAAGGAATGGAGACGGCAGTCTGGACAAGCCCGCCGGCTGGTTCGATTTCAAGAATAATCGCACAATCGGATTTCTTGAATCCATCCGTTCCCACCCAACTCACCTTCATCATGTCGAGGCAATACTGGCGTTGTACGGTTTCCATAACTTACTACGCGTAGCAAATAGCAATTCGGGTTCCATTTCAGGATCCTTCCGCCCGGCGAATCAACCATTTTCGCGAAGTCATTCTGTAATTATTTGCGCAAACATTACCGACTGGTTCCGACCCGAATGGAGAGGGCCTAATCAACTGAAAATAAAGTTAGGATAAGGTTCATGAGCGATTCCTATAGATTCCTGGCGCGAAATCGCTACCTCAGTACTCACAAGGGTTTGGTCAATGAATGGCGCGCGCAGGATGTCGTGTCCTTCTCTCAGCTGGTGGACTTCACGGAGGTGGAGTTAGAACGATCTCGTCGCGAGGCCGCAGGACTTTTGAAACCCAGTTATACGGCGTTTGTTGTCGATTCGATTGCGCGGGCTCTGCGGGACCATCCTAAGGTAAATCGAATTGTTTACCGAGGGCTGGGCGGCTACCGGTGGGTGCAGTTTGAGCAGGTTGACATGGCAGTCGCGGCCGAATTTGTCGATGGCGACCTGGACATGGCTTATGCCAGCATCATTCGCAACGCCGATCAACTAGGTTTAGAGGGCATCGCGACCGCGTTAGTGCGGCTGGCAACGGCGCCGGGTAACGATCCCCAGTTGAAAAGATTGAGCCGGTTTCCTGCCACGCTTACTGTGGCGCTGGCTCGCCTGACGGGCCTTCACCCCAAGTTATGGGTGCGCTTTCGCGGAGGGAGCTGTTGTGTCACTTCGCCCGCTAAGTATGGCGTGGAAAGTATCATCGCGAAAAGCTCCTGGCCCCTACAGTTCGCCTTTGGCAGAGTGGCAGAAAGAGCCATGGTTCTGGATGGCCAATGCTTTGCCCGCAGGTCGGCAGTGCTGTCAATGTCGTGGCACCGCGAATTAACTACCGGGGCAGTGGCGGCCCGATTTTTCGAACAAATCGTGGTGCAGCTTCAGCGGCCGATAGCCGGTCAGCCGTCATAATCGGAAGCAGGCGCCTTCCTTCACGATGCTCGATGACACGCTGACCGCAGCGCCACTTGAGTTTTTGGAGGCTCGCCTCATTTTTCAACTTCAGCCACCTCTCTTCATCGGACGCCTTGCGAAGTTCCGCGCACCGGAAGGTAAACCGCTAGGCCGATGCCGCGGAGGTCGCCGGGCGAATATCTGGCACTATCCTTTGGCGAAGCCGGTGAGTGCTATGCGGCAACCCATGGTCAAAGATGGGCTATTTCCCCCAGCATTCCCATCAGGCCTTAGAGCTGCAACCAGGCTGCTGCCGAGACTGACTCCCACAGGTTGCAGATATCAATAGCGTTCCGAGCCGCCGTGTGGTCATGGCCTCAAGAATGCACATACGCAAATATGAGAGCGCGTGGAGTAACCACCAAGCGCGATCAGAAGCGGCTTATTGAAGTTGTAGTAAAGGAGGGAAAGCAAATGAAGTTCTCTAGAGCAATGCCAACGGTGTTTTGTCTTGCGCTCATGGGCGCCGCATTCTCACCGAATGCCAAGGCGGACACATGGGACAAGAAGACCGAAATTACATTTAGTGGACCTGTAGAGATTCCGGCGGTCCATCAGCCAGGTTTTGGCGTGTTACCTGCGGGCACGTATATGTTTAAAGTAGCGGCGTCGGAGGGCAATCGTCATATCGTCCAGATCTTTAACAAGGAGGGTACGACCATCTATGCCACCATCTTGGCTATCCCGAATCTTCGGATGACTCCGACGAATAATACAGTCATCACTTTCCGGGAGCGGCCGGCTGGCCAGCCGCAGGCGCTCCGTGCATGGTTTTATCCTGGCAAGCTGTGGGGCGAAGAATTCGTCTACCCCAAAGCGCAAGCCGTCGAAATGGCGAAATCGACCAACACAACCGTGCTCGAAATGCCGGCTACAGTAACCGTGGAAGCCCCGAAGCCAGAAGAGCGGCGGATCATCGCCGAACTGCAACGCGCTCCCGTCACGGCAGTTGAGCCGTCGGGAAGAGAGGTGGAAATGGCACAAGCAGTGACGCCTCCGCCGGCTGCGGAGACGCTGGTGGCGCAAGCCAAGCCCGCGCCGGAACTGCCGAAGAGCGCAAGTCCGTTGCCGCTGATCGGGCTGATTGGTTTGCTGGCGTTGGGAGGGGGCTTGACCCTCCGGGCTGTGCGAGTGCGTGCACTGTAGAGCCACTTTGGTTCCTGGGCAGTAAGCCAGTTATTAAAGCCTGACACAGATTAGGCCACGGCCGAAAGCTAGAAGGGGATCACGTGACTAGAAAGTCAAACTTAGACCGAGAGCATGGGATTGCGAAAGCGGTCGTGCTCCCGGTCCTTCTTTTCGTCCTCAGCAGCGGATTTGCCATCTCCCAAGTTGCGCCGGCCGGCAAGAGTGAAGACCAGGAAAATTTCCGTATAGCGGTTGAGGTTGACCTGGTGGTCTTGCAGGCAACAGTGCGCGACCGCGCGGGTCATACTGTCGCTGGCCTTGGGCAGCACGATTTTGAAGTCTACGATGACGGCGCTCTCCAGCCCATCCGGTTTTTCCGGCACGAAGACACGCCCGTCACCATCGGCCTGGTCGTTGACCACAGTGGAAGCATGCGCGAAAAACTAGACCAGGTGACCGGCGCCGCCCGGGCCTTCGTCCAGTCCAGCAACCCTGAGGACCAGATGTTCGTTGTCAACTTCAACGAGAAAGTTTCCCTCGGCCTGCCGGGTTCCATGCGCTTCAGCAGCAACGTAGATGAGCTGGGGAGCGCCATAGGAAACTCGCCTCCCGCGGGACTGACTGCCTTATATGACGCCATCGTGGAGGCACTCCAAGGCTTGCGGAAAGGCGAGTGGGATAAGAAGGTGCTCATTGTCATCAGTGATGGCGGAGACAACGCGAGTCACGCCAATCTAGACCAAGTGCTCAAATTGGCGGAGCAATCGAACGCCGTGATCTATACCATTGGCGTGTTCGATGAAGGTGATCCGGACCGGAATCCCAGGGTGCTCCGGCGCCTGGCTCACGAGACCGGCGGGGAAGCATTCTTCCCCTCCGAATTGAGCGAAACAACGGAGATTTGCAGGCGTATCGCCCGCGACGTTCGGGATCAATACACTATCGGATACTCCTCAATAGACAGAAAGCCGGGTAGTTACCATAAGATCCGGGTTACGGCACAATCCGGGGAGCAGGGGAAGCTGTCGGTCCGTACCCGCGCCGGCTACATCGCTGCCGGAAATGACCAGACAGTCAAGGACGCGAAATGAGAGTGGCTGTGCCGAAAAAATCGCTGATGGGAATCCTGCGATGGTCGCAAGTTGTATTGTTCGCCAGCGCCGCGGCAATGCTGGGTTATTGCGCCTTTGTTCTGGTGGATACTTATCAGTTTCAGGAGCGCGAGAGCCGCGATCTGCAACGTTTGCTCGAGGAGCAGCGCGTCCCAAGCGCCGCCTCACTGCATGCGAAGCTGCTCAGACCGCCTGAGCTCCCACCGGCTGCCGAAATGAGCGGTCTTGTCGGCCGCATTGAAATCGCGCGTCTTGGCCTATCGGTTATGGTCGTCGAAGGAGATGACGGGAAAATTCTCCGCAGGGCAGCCGGTCACGTTCCCGGCACGGCGCTGCCGGGGCAAAGCGGAAACGTGGGTATCACCGGACACCGCGACACGTTCTTCCGGCCGTTGCGAAATATTCAGAAGGACGATGTGATCACGCTTACTACGTTACAGGGCGAGTATCGCTACCGCGTGGTTTCCACAAGAATCGTAAGTCCCGATGACGTTTCAGTTCTGGATCCCACTGGCGGCGAGGTTCTGACACTGGTGACGTGTCATCCCTTCTACTTCGTCGGTGCAGCTCCGAACAGATTCATCGTCCGTGCCGAAAGAGTCAAGGGATGAATCTCAGCTTGTGTTCCCCAACGGGATTGTTCCGTCGAAGCCATATACCAAGCGTCGCATCGCTTGCTTCGGGTAATTCGCGCTACTTTTCGACCGGCGCGCCTTTGGCAGTCCACTCCGACATCGAGCCGTCGTAAAGGCGCACGTCGTAGCCGAGATGCTTCAGGGTGAAGTAAGCCTGTGTCGCCTGCATGCCGCTATGGCAATACGTCACCACCGGCTTATCGGGAGTAACGCCAAGCTTTTGATAGAGGGCGAGCAAGTCCGCGTCCGTCTTCAGCGCCTGGTTCTCGTGCGTGGTTTGATTCTCCATCCAGAACTGGTTCACGGCTCCCGGAATGTGCTCTCCCTTCTCACCCTTAAAGTCAGCGGCAGGCCTGGCGTCCAACAGGACAGCGGATCGCGAAGATGCCGGCTTTGCAGACAGCTGCTTCACTTCGTCGATCTGCACCACCAGCTCCGGCTTCGGATGCGGCGTGAAGTGTCCGGCGGCGGCTGGCGTCGCGTCCTTGGTGAGCGGGCGTCCTTCGGCGCGCCATTTCTCCAGGCCGCCATCGAGCAGCGCGGCCTGATCGCCATGGCCCAGGTAATCCAGCGTAAAGTAGGCGCGGGTGGCCGGCAGCACGGATGCATCGCCGTAGAGAATGATCCGGGAATCGTCAGAGACGCCGGCGGCTTCTAGCACCTTCTTAAGATCCGCGACCGGAGGCAACTCATTCAGAACCCCGTTTCCGTTGACTACCAGCTGCGGCAGCCCCACGAAGCGCGCGCCGGGGATGTGCCCCGCATCATAGGCGGTGCGGTTTGCGGCGACGTGCAGGATGACGATCTTCGCATCGCTCTGGTGCTCGGCCAGCCAGTCGGTGGTGACCAACATATCCGGCCGCGTGGCGGCGCCCGCCAGAGTGGCGACTGCCAATAGGGCTCCAAAAGTTTTGCTGAACGTTTTTTTGATCATGGATTCGCTCCTTGTTTCACTAATCTCACTTGGACGGTTTCGCCGTATGTTTGTAGAAGGCTTCGATCGGTGCAAATGGGCCGAAGCGGTGTTGTGCCAGAGGGAAGGAATCCGCGTAGGGCAGATATCCGGTATCGACCGGCTTCTTGGTCCGGTCGGGATAATCGCGGTCGAGACCCTGCATCTCCGGCCGCGGTTTCGAATTGATGAAAGCCGCGACATCGAAGGCGTCGTCGTCACTCAAATCCGCGCTGCCCAGCGGCATGCGCGCCTTGATGAAGCGGGCGGCGGTCAGCACGCGGTGCATGCCGGCTCCGTCGTTAAAACTATTGGGGCCCCACAGCGGCGGGAACACGTAGCCGTGAACCAGGTCGGGCGCCGCAGCAAGCCCCGATCCGTCCGGCCCGTGACAGGCCGCGCAGCGCTTATCGAAAACTTTCTGGCCGGCTTTCAAGTCCGCGGCGCGACTGGGAGTTTTGAAGGCGGGCGGCTCGTGCGCCTTGCGTTGGGTTGCTCCGGTGGCAGCGTCCTGATCCGCCAGAAAGCGGAGATAGGCAACCATTGCCAGCATCTCGGGGCTTTTTTCGGGCAGCGCGCGGCCGTTCATGCTGCGCATCATGCAGCCGTTGATGCGATCCTCAATGGTCTCGTTCCCGCCGCTGCGCGGTGAAATTCGCGGATACTTGGTGAACGCGGTGGCCAGACTTAGATTGCCAGGTTCGAGGCCCGCGCCGATGTGGCAGGAAGCGCAAGCCAGCCGGCTGTCCATGTGGCGCATTTTAGGGTCGGCGACATCCGGACCCATAAATTCAGGAGTCTGCGAGATGAGGCGCCGGCCATATTCTTCGCTGGTCGAGCTCGCCGAGGGCGACGGCCCGGCGCCTTTGAAAGCAGGCGAGACTCTGCCGAAAGCCATGGTCGCCGCGACCGAAATCGCGCCCACCGCGATGCACACTGCCACCACCATTCCCATGCCGCGCGAGGAAGTAGTGGACTCGGCCGGAGGCTTCATCTGGGGCTCCTGGGTTCGGGCGCGGGTCTCACGCCTTGCATCTCATCATAGCTTCTCACATTTGCCTGAAAGCGATACTTGGGCCGCTCCACCCATGCGCGGAGGCGCGGCGAGATCAGCCATGCCGCGAAAAACACGACCGCGAACAGAGCCGCCAGCCCGACAATGAGGTCCATCGCCGGCAGCTGTGCCACTGGCCCGGCCATGCCGTCATGCATGTTCATTGGTTCGAACCTCCGGCCCAAAATCCGCGGACGAAATACGCCACAGCGGAGAGCTCGGCTTCCGACAACTCGTTCGTCCAGGGAGCCATTGGCGTCCCCTCGATGCCGTTACGAAGAGCGCGGAGGCTGGCTGCAATACTGGGGCGCTGCGCCTGGAAATTCGTCGCCGCAATGGGGAACTGGCCGGCCGCGGAGCCATTCCCGTCCCCCTTCTCTCCGTGGCACTGCGCGCAACGGGCAGTGTACACGCGCTCGCCCAAGGCGAGCACCGGAGCCGGAATGGACGGCTCGGATTGCGCCTGGTGAAAGTTCCGCACCACACGAGCGACTGCGGATAAATCGTCGACTCCCAGCTCGCGCCAAGCCGGCATCGCCGTGCCAGCCACGCCATTCCACAGAGAAAAGCTGAGGCGGCCCAAAGTGTACTCCTGCTCGGTCAGGTTCACGGGACGCGGATGCAACCCCGCCGCGCCCGGCGTATCGCCGTCACCGCGCGCTCCGTGACAAGTGCTGCAGTAGAGCGCATAGACCTGCTGCCCGCGGACCAGATCGTTTGACGGCACAAGGCGCGCGGAGTCGCCGCGACGCCGAGCCCGCGCCGGATTCGCATTCAGAACCACAGGGGCGAACGCGAAGCGCTTTTCGTCGTCCGAACAGTTGATGCACGCAGCCAGGGCATGGGCCTCGCCTTCGGGGGCTGCCAGCGCGCGGTCCCGGCCCAACGTTTCCAGATAATCCAGCAGGTCGCGGGCTTCCTGCGTGGGCCGATCCGGCGCGCCCGCAAACAACCAGGGAAACGGCGGCATGATCGAATCTGCCACCAAGGAGCGCGGCGCATAGAGGTGCGACAACTGCCAGTCCGCCGAGCGCACCGACCCTTCGCGCGAGAGATCCGGTCCGATGCGGCGCGTGCCCCAGAGGTGCGGATAATCGAAAATGGT
>DATJEI010000099.1:0-17714 GCA_035496735.1 Bryobacteraceae bacterium
AGCAAATAAAAAATCAAAAACACAGCAAATCCCGCTGCCGTGCCGGCCAGCGCTGTAACCGCGCCTTGCCAGCCGCCGCGCCCGATCTGCCATCCGAAGCCGCCGGCCAGCGCCGCCGCCGGAATCCAGTTGGCGATATGACGCCGCGCCAGATCGTCAATCACCGCCGCCACGCCCACCGCGATCGCGATCCATACCTGCATGCTCATTCGCTTTACCGAAACGACGCCGTACGCGCCGGCGCCTCCTTAACCTGGTCCCTGGTCACCGGGAGGTTCCTCACACCCGGATTCATCGTCATATCCGATGTCTCCGGTTTCTTCTTGCCCTTGGGCGCACGCATAATCAACGGAGCCAGAAAGCCGGTCTGCAACGCGAATTCGGCCAGCGCTTTGCCCGAGGGCAGGCGCCAGCTCATCGGATCCATCCACTCCATCGGCAGATGAGGGATACCGACGCTGCTCCTTCCACGGCCCGCGGCGGTCTTGCGCGGACTGGGATTCTCCGACTTCATCTCTTATTGCTCCCCTTAACTACTTCGGCTGAGTCGGTGGTTTTCATTAGCTTGGTCGGCACACTGGCGTCTCTTCGTAGAACCTTAGTTCCGTCCCTGCCGCACCTAGGTCCCCTGCGGTTCCGTTTTGCGGAGAACTAAGAGGATCGTCTTACCGTCATCGGCCACCACGCGCCACTCCGGACGCTGCTTCAACAGCTGCGCCGCCGCCGTATCCACCGGTATCAGCGCCAGATTGAAGCGGTATTTTTCCATCACTTTTTCCCAGCCCGGCATCCCGCGCATGACCTGCAGAAACTGTTCGCCGATTTCAGGGCCGTAAAAGTCACTGCGCCCGTCGACGAACACCTTCTGCTCCGGATGGAGGTAGATCAGGTAGTCTGCCCACTGGTCGGTGGTCAGCACCCGCCCCTGCAATATCTCTTGCTGGTGGGTGTGGACCATGGCGGTCGGAAACAGCAGCGAAGGAAAATCCTGGGGCCATGTTATGGCCGAGCCGCTCGCGGCCAGCAATGCCACCGCAACCGCCATCCAGACGGTGAAGCGTTGAAAACCGGGCACGATGTCCCGGCCCATCTGATTCAGAATTCCTAGCGCCGATTGCTTGGACGAGTTCGCCACCCAGGCCCTCCACCAGTGCGTCATTTCGACCGCGATCATGGGACCCGCCACGGTTACGAAGATCGGAACGTGGCGCACGCTCGAAAGCGACATGTATCCCAGAGCTAAGATCCACAGCCCGTCGATCACCTGGCCGCGGCGCAAGCGCGCGCCGGCGGTGATGAGTCCGAGGAACAGCAGCGCCTCGAACTGCAGCATGTTTTCGTCCCGGAAACTGGGCGACTGGAATTCCTGCACCACTTTCCGGATCCAGTCCGAACGCAGGTATTGGATGACATGCCGGTGCAATTCCCAACCGTAAGGATTCACAAACGACACCGCTCCGCACGCCGCCGCAACTCCCGCCCAGCGCAGTGCGGGAGCCCAGTCCGGATGCCCGCCGCGCGGCCTCTGGAGCCAGGCTTCGGCGGCGGCGCCGATGGCCGCCAAACCCAGCAGCCCGATCAGCACCAGGAATCCGCCGTGCAGATTGGTCCAGACCAAAGTAATGGCCACCAGCCACCAGATGCGCGCGGGATTGGCGCCCCTGCGGCCGGCTTCAATGATTGCCATCGAAATCGAGAGCAGCAAGAGCGTAAATATGTGCGGCCGGGCCAGGAAGTGCATGGAGGCAGCGCCCACCGAAAACAGCGTCACCAGCAGCGCCGCAAACAGATGCGCTCCGGCGTCGACGATGCGGCGCATCAGAGTAGTGGCGAAGAGGGCGATCAGCGCTCCGGCTGCCAGCACGATGCCCTTCAATCCGGCCCAGCGGTAGAGCAGTCCATCAATAATGTCGGTCAGCCACTCCCAGGCGTACCACGGCGCGCCGGGCTTGGAGAACGAATATAAATCGTGATGCGGAACCTGGTGATGATCGAGAATATACTCGCCGGTGCGGATATGCCAGCCGACGTCGGCGTCCGCCAGCAAGGATTGCCAGCCATGCGCGCCGCTGCTCATGAAAAGCCAGGCAATCAGCGCGATAAACAGGAAGTCCGAAAGCGATGGAATCAGCAGGCGTCCCCAGCGGTGCGCCAGCAGCGCGTCCATGCGCTTGGCAGAGCGCTTCCCCGACCCATCCTGTAGGGAGGCAGAGGGAGGCAGCTTTCCAATCGTCGTTTCGATTGTGGATGGCGGGGTCATCGGGACAGTGTGGGCCTGTTTACCTATTCGCCAGTTACGGCTGGTCACTTTAGCAGCTGGGATGAATAGCTCAGGCGAAGATTTTTTCGGCGCGGATGTCGCCGGACGGAACTTCCTGCTCGGTTCCCAACAAGCGCCGCCCCTGTACCGCGAGTTCAAAGCGGTCTTTGACGCCGGTCTTCTCGAATATGTGCATCAGGTGGACTTTCACCGTGCCGGGAGTGATGGCCAGCGCCTCTGCGATTTCCTTGTTTTTGAGGCCGCCGCAGACATGCTGTACGATGTCCTTCTCGCGCGGCGTCAAGCGCGGCGCCGAGCGCCGGTCGAGAACGCTCACCGAGCGGTCCGATAGAGAGTTCTCGATCCACACCTCGCCCTGGCTAACGGCGCGCAGACAGGTCCTGATCGCGGCGATCGTGGCCGACTTCTTCAGGATGCCGCGTGCGCCCAATTGCAGCGCGCGGAAGCAATCGATTTCCGCCAATTCATTGATCCACAGGACGGGATAGCAGCGGGGCCGGGTGCTTTTCGTATCGGAGACAAATTGAAAGATCTGCTTCAGCCCGGCGCTTTGATCCACCAGCAGAACATCCGGCTGGCGCTCGCGCACGGCATCCAAAGCGTCAGCTAGAGTGGCCGCCGCGCCCACATATTCGAATTCGCCGTCCTGCGCAAGCACTCTCGCCAAGCCTTCGAGCACGATCGGCTGCGCTTCACAAGCGAATACCCTGACTGGATTCACGTAGTTTCCCTTAGAACCATAGGATCGACGAGGCAACGTTGGGGGGATAGGTACTAAGTGTCGTTTTATGCCCGCGGCTCCAGTCATGCGACGGCATAAGACTGAATATGCTGCTTCGGTAGCGCTGCATTCTAAACTATTTAGCTTGCCGGGTCGATACATCTACTGCGCATGGTGAAGTCCAGTAACCCTCCCAGAAGGTCCGTCATAATCGCAGCGCGCATTATCACACTGGTGGTATCACTGGCAGGCGCCGAAGGCATGCTTTGGCTCGAAGGATACCCCGACTGGTGGGGGTTGGATCCGGCGTTTGGCGGCTCGCACCCGGAATATAATTGCGACCAGGACCTTGGCTGGAGTCCTCGCGAGGGCACGTTTACCCTGTCTTTTCCGCCCGACCCTCGCTTGTTTCGGTACACCAACTGGAGCGGAGGACGGCGCGCCACCTCCCTGCATCCGCCGCCGCCCGCTGGGCCGGCTACCCGGCAAGTCCTCTTTTTTGGCGACTCGTTCATCCAGGGCTATGGACTTTCCGATCCGGAGACGCTTCCCTGGATCGTGCAGCAGCGCCATCCAGAACTGGCGGTTTCCAACTACGGCGTGGGTCTCTACGGAACCTACCAGTCGTACTTGGCCATGCAGCGGTCGGTGCATGGACCCGCCACGGTGTATTACTTGTTCAACGGGTTTCACGAAGAGCGCAACGCCGGCGATCCTTCTTTCCTGCGAATCATGAAGCCCTCGCCACCCGGCTGCTTTTATCCCTACGCGCGGGTGTCCGGGGATCGCATAGAAGGCGGGCGCTCCGAAGGCGATGTGGTGTGGTATCTCAGCCGCCACATTCGCCTGGTAGCTATGGTGCAGGAGTATAAACAGATCTTCGAATCCTACATGCGGGTCCGCGTAAAGCGGCGGACGACCCAGAGACTGTTGATCGAAATGAATCGTCTAGTGGGCGCCCAGGGCGGCAAATTCACCGTCATCCTGTTCGATCTGGACCCCAAGGACCGCCCGGATTACCGCCGCTTTCTCGAGGCGCAACGCATTGCGTACGTCGACTGCGACCGTCCCGAGCTTAACGACCCGAAACTGCGGCAGCCGGATCGACACCCCTCCCAAGCGCTGAACCAGTTGCTGGCGCGATGGATTGAGCCTATACGCGTCGAGTCCGCCCGAGCAGTGTCGGACAAATATCCGGTTGTGGCCGGCGAGACATCCGCGAAAGCACCCGGCAAGACCCAATGACGGATAACCATGTGACGGATACCCATGTGCCGGACACTCGCGCGACCGGCGCTCACGATACCGGCACTCACGAAAGCTTCAGCCGGCCGGATGCCGTGCGGCGCTCTTCCAACCGCACCTTCGGTCTGGTATTCGCCGGGTTTTTCTTTCTGGTGGCGGGTCTGCCTCTCTTGCGCGGCCACGCGTGGCGCTGGTGGGCGCTTCCCTGCAGCGTGGTCTTCTTGTTCGCGGCGGTTCTGGCGCCCAAAGTCCTCGGCCCACTGAACCGGGCTTGGACAGCCCTGGGCATGCTGCTGCACAAGATTACGAATCCCGTCATCCTGGGAATTTTTTTCTATTTGGTTTTCGCTCCGTTCGGTTGGGTGCTGCGCCGGATGGGGAAAGATTTTCTGCGTTTGCGGGCCGCCCCGGAGGCCGTTAGCTACTGGATCCCGCGCGATCCGCCGGGGCCCGAGCCAGCCAGTATGTCAAAGCAGTTCTAAGAAATCGCTCTTCAGGAGAGAACCCGTGTCCATTCTTGGTGAATTGTGGTCCTATATGCGCGATCGCAAGAAGCTCTGGCTGCTTCCGATCTTCGTGATGATGTTGTTGCTGGGAGCGCTTCTCATCCTCGCGAAGACCTCGGTGGTCGCTCCGTTCATCTACACGTTGTTCTAGTCGGAACCCATGAAGATCCTGGGAATTTCCGCGCTGTATCACGATAGCGCCGCCGCTCTGGTGGTGGACGGCGCGATCGTCGCGGCAGCTCAGGAAGAGCGTTTCAGCCGGAAGAAACACGATTCCGGATTCCCGCGGCACGCCATCGATTATTGTCTGGAACAGGGTGCGGTGCGCCCCGCCGATCTCGATTCCGTGGTCTTTTACGACAAGCCCTTCCTGAAATTTGAACGGCTGCTCGAAACCTATTTGATGTTCGCGCCTTCCGGCTACACTTCCTTCCGGATGGCGATGCCGCTGTGGATCCGCGAGAAATTGTTCCAGAAAAGTTTTCTTCAGGATGAGCTCAAGCAGCTCGATCCGGCTCAGGACTGGAATCGGAAACTCCTGTTCACCGAACACCATTTGAGCCACGCCGCCAGCGCCTTCTTTCCCTCACCTTTTGAAGAAGCCGTGGTCCTGACCATGGACGGCGTCGGGGAGTGGGCCACCACGTCGGTCGCGCACGGCAAAGGAAACACCCTCAAAATTCTGAAAGAGATTCATTTTCCGCATTCGCTGGGACTCTTATATTCGGCCTTCACCTACTACACCGGCTTCAAAGTGAACTCCGGCGAATACAAGCTGATGGGCCTAGCGCCCTATGGCGAGCCAAAATACGTCAGCAAGATCTTCGAGCATCTGGTCGACGTGAAACCCGACGGTTCCTTCCGCCTCAACCTGGATTATTTCGACTACTGCACTGGTCTCACCATGACCAACCAGCGCTTTCACAAGCTGTTCGGTCTGCCGCCGCGCAAACCCTCCGAACTGCTGACGCAGCAGCACATGGACCTGGCCGCCTCTGTCCAGGCCGCGCTCGAAGAAATCATGCTGCGCATGACGCGGGCGCTCGCGGCGGAGACCGGCATCCCCAACCTGTGCCTGGCCGGCGGCGTCGCTCTGAACTGTGTAGCCAATGGAAAGATTCTGCGCGACCGTCGTTTTAAGAATCTGTGGATACAGCCGGCTTCCGGAGACGCCGGTGGCGCCCTTGGCGCAGCGCTCGCGGGATACCATCAGTTCCATCAGCAGCCGCGGCAAGTGAGCAAGTCCAATGACACGATGCACGGCTCCTACCTGGGTCCGGATTTTTCGCAAGACGACATCGAGAATCGCCTGCGCCGCGTCGGCGCGCGCTTCACCACGTTTTCCGATGAAGACGAATTAGCCGCCGCGGGCGCGTGTACTCTGTCGCAAGGGAAAGCGCTCGGCTGGTTCCAAGGCCGGATGGAGTTCGGTCCGAGAGCTCTCGGCGCGAGATCCATTCTAGGCGATGCCCGTTCCCCCACCATGCAGAGCGTGCTCAATCTGAAGGTGAAGTTTCGCGAGTCCTTCCGTCCGTTTGCACCGTCCGTGCTGCGCGAGCGTATGGGCGAATACTTCAACCTGGATACGGACAGCCCCTACATGCTGCTGGTGGCAGACGTCGCCGAAGCGCGCCGCAGGGTCATGACGGAAGAAGAGCAGCAGCTCTTCGGCATCGCCAAACTCAATGTCCCGCGCTCGGACATCCCGGCCGTCACTCACGTCGATTATTCGGCGCGCGTCCAAACGGTGCATCAGGAGACCAACCCGCGCTATCACGCGCTGCTCAAGGCGTTCGAGCGCCTGACCGGCTGCCCCGTCATCGTAAACACCAGCTTCAACGTGCGCGGCGAGCCCATCGTGTGCACGCCGGAAGACGCGTTCCACTGCTTCATGGGCACCGGCATTGAGGCGCTCGCCATCGGCAACTGCTTCCTCCGCAAAGAAGACCAGGACCCCGCCCTTAAACGGAATTACGAGAGCGCGTTCGAACTCGACTGAGAGCCGCACCCTTGCCCGGCCCACAGTGCACTACAATAACCTGTAGGAGATCAGCCATGGAAAACGGAAAACGATTGTGGATAGCGATGGTAGTTCTGTGCGCGGCTGCCAGGCTGCTGCCGCATGCCTGGAATTTCACGCCCCTCATGGCCATCGGATTGTTCTCCGGCTACCAGGCCAGCAAGGCCGCCACTGGAATTCTGGTCACTTTATCCGCGCTGGCGTTGAGTGACTTGGTGCTCGGTTTCCATAGCGGCTTCTGGTGGGTGTACGGGGCGGCGCTGGTTGCAGTCCTGTTCGGCCGGATCACGCGCAACCGCGGCGGCGCAAGCGCGATTGCAGCGGCGGCGCTCGGCTCCAGCCTGTCGTTTTTCCTCATCACCAATTTCATGGTGTGGGCCACCAGCGCGATGTATCCGATGACGCTGGCGGGCCTCGCTACCTGTTTCACAGCCGCGATCCCGTTCTATCAGAATCAATTCCTGGGCGACGCAGTTTACACTCTGGCGCTCTTCGGCGGCTACGCGCTGCTGAAGCGCTCTTTCCATCCGGCGCACCAGGCCGCCTAGCGTGCGCGTAGTTTCCCTGTTGGCCGGCGCCACCGAGATGGTCTGCGCCCTCGGTGCGGGCGAGGCGCTGGTGGGACGGTCGCACGAGTGCGATAACCCTTCCTGGGTGCGTCAGCTTCCATCGTGCAGTCAGCCGGCTTTCGATGTTTCCGTTTCGAGCGGAGAGATCGACGCCGAAGTCCGCCGCCGTCTGCAAGCGGGCCAGCCGCTCTATCACATCGACACGGAACTGATCCGCCGCTTGCAGCCGGATCTAGTGATCACGCAATCGCATTGCGACGTGTGCGCCGTGACGCCAGCCGATCTAGAACGTGACGCCTGCGCCCTCGCCGCGCGTCAGTTGTCGCTTTCGGCTGCGACCATCGAGGAAATTTTCCGCTGCATAGCGCAGGTCGCCGAAGCGCTCGGCGTTCCTGAACGAGCCCCCGCCGTGATTGAGCGCGAACGCCAGCGCTTAGAAACCGTGCGCCAGCGGGCCGGCCATCTGCGCCGGCCGACCGTGGTTCTTTTGGAATGGACCAATCCGTTTTTCGCCATGGGCAACTGGGGTCCCGAACTCATAGAAATCGCCAACGGCGAACCGCTGCTGGGACACCCGAGTGAATTCTCGACCGCCATCCCTGCCGAACGTCTTCGCGAGGCAGATCCCGAGTATCTGATCGTCGCTCCCTGCGGTTTCAACCTGGAGCGCGCCGAGCGCGAGCAGTCCGTGCTCGAACGGCATCCGTGGTGGCGCGATCTGCGAGCCGTCCGCAATGGCAACGTGGCATTTGCCGACGGCAATCTGTATTTCAATCGCTCCGGCATAAGGATCGCGCAATCCGCCGAGATCCTCGCCGAGATTCTGCATGGCGTCTCATTCGATTCCCCGACCGAAGATCTGCACTGGCGGCGCATGGCGCCCATACTGGCGAACCACGCATGAAGAGGATGCTTCTCTCCTGGAGCAGCGGCAAGGACAGCGTCTGGGCGCTGCATCTGCTGCGGCAGCAACCGGAAATCGAAGTCGTCGCGCTGCTGACCAGCTTCAACTCCGCGGCGGACCGGGTCGCCATGCACGCCGTGCGGCGGGCGCTGGTCGACGCGCAAGCCGCCCGCACCGGAATCCCGCAATGGTCGGTGGACCTGCCCTGGCCTTGTTCCAACGCCGAATATGAAGAACGCATGCGCGGCGTGTGCCAGCGCGCCATAGCCGAAGGCATCACCGCGGTAGCCTTCGGTGACCTGTTCTTACAGGACATTCGCGATTACCGCGAGCGCCAGCTACAAGGCACCGGCCTCGAACCGTTGTTTCCGGTATGGGAAATCCCGACCGCGCAACTGGCGCGCGATATGATCGCCGCCGGCGTGAAAGCAAAGATCACCTGCGTCGACCCGGCTCAAGTCGACCGTGCCTTCGCCGGCCGCGATTACGATCAAACCTTGCTCGATTCCCTGCCCCCTGGCGTCGACCCGTGCGGCGAGAACGGAGAATTCCACACCTTCGTTTATGACGCGCCGGTATTCTCCCGTCCCATCGAAGTGCGCATGGGCGAAATCGTCGAGCGCGACGGATTCGTATTCGCCGACGTCCTTCCTGAGTAGCACGCCTACGCCCGGAACCGATACAGATCGCTGCGCGGCAATCTGGGCCGTCACGGCGCCGGCCCGGTGCTCGTCCCCATCGGCGCGTGGCGGAACAAAATCAACACGCCCGCCTCAAAAAGCGTTGTCATCTCGTTGAATCGCTCCTCAGCGCAATGAAACGGAACATTCTCACCGTTTCCATCCCGAAGATCGAGCGGGCAGCGCGAACCCGCGCGTGGACGATTCCGGCGCCGTGATCGTGCCTCTCATAGCGCGCTGCGCGCCGAAGATCGCGGCGGGCGCTGCCTCCAGTCTTGCCATCGAAACAACCTTCAGATTTGGCATAAGGTCGATCGGTTTGGTTCGCGGCGGACGCTTCAATATTTATGCCGGCGGCGACTGGCCGATCGTGTCGCGAATCGATGATAGACTGCACGGGAAGGTGCCCATGTCCAACCGCAGGCAGTTCCTGAAAGACGCAGCCGCCACCGCCGGAGTGATGTTCACCGGTTGTCATTTACTCAGCCGTCAATCGCGTGCGCAGACCGCCGCGCCGCGCCGCCGTCAAGTCACAGTGGGCGGACGGCGCGTCACTACCATCGACATTCACGCGCACGTCATCATCCCGGAAGCCTGGGCGCTCATGGGCTTGAAGCTCGAACCAGCCGATGCTTCGGTCATCGAAGGCGCCACTGCCTCCGCGCGCTTCCGAACCATGGACGAATGGGGCACCGACATGCAAGCCCTCAGCATAAACCCCAATTGGTACACGCTCGATCGCGACCTCGCCGGCCGGGTGATCGATCTGCAGAACGAAAAACTCGCCGCGCTGTGCGCCAAGTATCCGGATCGCTTTGTCGCCTTCGCCTCAGTGGCCCTGCAGTATCCCGACCTCGCCGCCCAACAGTTGGAAGAAGGCGTCAGAAAGCATAACCTGCGCGGGGTCGGCATCGGCGGTCACGTCAACGGAGACGAACTGTCCGCGCGCAAGTTCGATTCGTTCTGGAAGAAAGCCGAAGAACTCGGCTGTCTGGTTTTCATGCACCCGCTGGGTATCCCGGAGCTCGGCAAACGCCTCGCGGGCGGCGGCTATCTGAGCAATGTCATCGGCAATCCGCTCGAGACCACCATCTTTTTGTCGCACCTGATTTTCGACGGCACGCTCGATCGCTTCCCAGGGCTGAAAATCTGCGCGCCTCATGCCGGCGGCTATCTGCCGTCCTACGCGGGGCGTTCCGATTATGGCTGCGTCCGGTCGCCCGGCGCGTGCGACGGCGCAAAGAAGCATGCCTCCGAATATTTGCGGCAACTTTATTTCGATTCGATCATCTTCACCCCCGAGGGCCTGCGTCATCTGGTGGCCGAATGCGGGGCCAGCCAGATCATGCTCGGCACCGACTATCCCTTTCCCTGGAGCACCACCACCGTCGATCAAGTATTCCAGACGCCGGGCCTCAGCGACGCCGACCGCCGTGCCATCCTGGGAGAAACCGCCGCCCGCCTGCTGAAGATCAAGGTTTAAGATGGAGCCATGAATGGTTGTTCCCACCTCGATCAGATTCACAACGTAAAGCCGCGCACGCACGGCTGCGAAGAGTGCCTGAAGATGGGCGATAAATGGGTCCACCTGCGCCTGTGCCTGAGTTGCGGCCACGTAGGTTGCTGCGATTCTTCCAAGAATAAGCACGCCACCAAACACTTTCACGCCACTAAGCACCCTATCGTGAAATCGCTAGAACCGGGCGAGGACTGGGCTTGGTGCTATGTCGACGAGGTGGTCCTTGAATCCGTCTAACCCTACCGTTCCCATCGCGAAGGTGGCCGACTGGCCCGCGCTGCCTTTCGGTGAATGGGAGGCGACGTGCGACACGCTCCACATGTGGACTCAGATCGTGGGCAAGACCCGCCTCGCGCTTACGCCGCTCGAAAATCACTGGTGGAACGTGCCGCTGTATGTGACGCCGCGCGGATTGAGCACCTCGGCCATCCCGGACGCCACCGGCGCGTTCGCGGTCGACTTCGATTTCATTGCTCACCAGCTTTGGATCCGTACCAGCTCCGGCAAGGAACGCTCGTTGCGCCTTTATCCGCGCTCGGTTGCCGATTTCTATGCCGAATACATGAGTGCGCTGCGCAGCCTGGGTATTGAAGCCCACATCAATCGCGTGCCCTGCGAGTTCGACGACTTGACCCCCTTCGATCAGGACCGGCACCACGCATCCTATGACGCCGAGTATGTCGACCGCTTCCGCCGCATCCTCATCCAGTGTGAGCGGGTCTTTAAAGAATTCCGCTGCGGATTTTTGGGCAAGTGCAGTCCGGTGCATTTCTTCTGGGGTTCCTTCGATCTGGCCGTGACGCGCTTTTCCGGCCGTGCCGCTCCCCCAAAGGAGGGCGCCGATCGGGTGACGCGCGAGGCCTATTCGCACGAGGTGACCAGTTGCGGATTCTGGCCCGGCGACCGCCGCTTCAGGGAGGCTGCGTTCTACGCGTACAGCGCGCCCAGCCCGCCCGGCTTGGACGCGGAACCAGTGCACCCCGCCGCGGCTTATTGGGATCGCCAGCTCGGCGAGTTCATCTTGAAGTACAGCGACGTCCGCACGGCGCCCGCGCCCGACCAAGCGATACTCGACTTCTGCGAAAGCACGTACGAAGCCGGGGCACGATTGGCCCAATGGGACCGCCCTCATCTCGAACGCGCCGCCAAATGAGACGCCGACGCATCCTGGTCACCGCGGCCTCGGCCCTGCTCCTGGCCGCGTGCCAGAAGAGCGACAAGCTAGCGGTGCCAGACGTCTTTCGCGTGAAGTTCACGACCTCCCAAGGCGACTTCGTGGTCGAAGCAACCAGGGCTTGGGCGCCGCGCGGCGTCGACCGATTCCATGAGCTGGTTAATATGCGCTACTTCGACGAGAACCGTTTTTTCCGCGTGGTCCCCGGTTTCGTCGCCCAGTTCGGCGTCCATAAGGATTACGATGTCCACGATCGCTGGCGCAAATACTTCATCCTCGACGATCCGCCCAAGGAAAAGAATCTGCGCGGCACGCTGGCCTTCGCGCAATCCGATCCCAATACCCGCGCCACAGAGATCTTTATCAACCTGGCCGACAACGCCGCGCTCGACGCGCAAAACTTCGTGCCCTTCGCCAAGGTGATCTCCGGCATGGAAGTGGTTGACAAGTTTTATTCAGGCTACGGTGAACTGATGCCCGAAGGGAAATACATCGATCCCAACCGCGTCGAAAATGGCACCAATGCGTACCTGGAGCCGCACTTTCCGAAGCTGGATTACATCCGGCGAGCCGTGTTTCTCAAATAGGAGGTTAAGACATGCAAAGACTCGATCACACAGCCGCGTCACCCGAAGGCTACCAGAAACTGTTGGCGGTCTCGGCATACCTGGCGCACTCCGGCCTGGAAGAAAAGCTGCGGGAATTGATTTCCATCCGCGCATCCGAGATCAATGGCTGCGCGTGGTGCCTGGACTTCCATACCAAGCGAGCCCGCCACAAGGGCGAGACTGAACAGCGCATTTACCTGCTGAGCGGATGGCGCGACGCTCCCGTTTATACGCCGCGCGAACGGGCCGCGCTCGAATGGACCGAAGCTCTCACCCTCATCGCCGGGCAGGCGGTTCCTGACGACTTATATCAGCGCGCCCGCGAGCACTTCAGTGAGGCCGAACTCGCCAACCTGACGATTGCCGTGGGGTTGATCAACGTGTGGAATCGCATCAACGTCGCCTTCCACACGGATTTGAGCAGTGTGCCTCAATTCGCGCCGCAGCCGGCGGCCGCGGGCTCAAATTGAAGTCGCCGCGCGCTTAGCGATCTCGATTGATTCGGGGACCTCGTCCAGTTCGCGTTCCGTAAACAGCAGCCGCCGGATGCTGCGCAGATCGTTCAATGCCCGCCGGCTCTTATGCATGTTGGTGGCGAGTTGCGTCAGTTTGTACAATGCCAGATTCAGCGCGCGCACCTGGCGTTCGTCACCGGCCGCCTCGGCATCCCGCAGGTGTCCGCGAACGTCGTCCGCCGCTTCTTGAATACTCTCCTCCAGCAGAGCGACAAACTCGTGCGCGCTCTCGATGGATTCAAAGGGCTTGTTTAACTCGACATTCATCATAGTTAGATACAGCCGTGATATATAGGTTACCGCGTTCAGCCCTCCGCCCCTAATTCCGCGTCAGGACTGCAAAACCTGCGCAATCATCTCCTGCGCTTCGCCTTGTATTCGCTTCAAATGCTGGGCGTCGCGAAAACTCTCAGCGTAGATCTTATAGACATCCTCGGTTCCCGACGGGCGCGCCGCGAACCATCCGCTTTTGGCGGCCACCTTGATGCCGCCGATGGCATTCCCATCACCTGGCGCCGCGGTCAACACAGCCTCAATCTTTTCGCCGGCCAGTTCTGAAACGGTGATGTCCTGCGGCGATAATTTGCCCAGCCGCGCACGCTGCTCCGCGTTGGCAGGCGCGTCGATGCGCTCATAAACGGGACGTCCGTATTTCTCGCACAGGCCGGCATAAATCTCGCCCGGATCTTTCCCGCTGAGCGCCGTGATCTCGGCCGAGAGCAGCGCGGCGATGATGCCGTCCTTGTCGGTTGACCACGCCGATCCGTCGCGCGCCAGGAACGACGCCCCGGCGCTTTCTTCGCCCGCGAATCCCAGGGATCCATTCACCAGCCCGTCCACGAACCACTTGAATCCTACCGGGACCTCGTACACCTTCCGGTTCATGCCCGCCGACACGCGATCGATCATGCTGCTGCTCACCACAGTTTTGCCAATCGCGGCCCCGGCCGGCCATCCCGTGCGCTGCCGGTACAAATAGGAAATGCATACAGCCAGATATTCGTTCGGAGGCATCAGCCCGGAGCTCCTGGTGACAATTCCGTGACGATCATGATCGGTATCGCACGCAAACGCAATGTCGAAGCGGTCCTTCAGGCCGATCAAGCCGCGCATCGCGTAAGGCGACGACGGGTCCATGCGAATCTTCCCGTCCCAGTCGAGCGTCATGAAGCGGAACGTCGGGTCCACCGTCTGATTGACCACTTCCAGATTCAATCCGTAGCGCTCCGCGATGGGACCCCAGTAGTGAACGCCGGCCCCGCCCAGCGGATCCACGCCCATCTTGATTCCGGATTCGCGCAGCACGCCCATATCAATCACGGTGCCGAGCCCGGAAACGTATTCACCGATGAAATCATGACGCTGCGTGGTCGCTGCCTTCATCGCGGCGTCAAGTGAAATGCGCTTTACACCGGCCAGTTTGCCTTCAAGCAACGCATTGGCCAGGTCTTGAATGAATTTTGTGATCCCGCTATCGGCCGGGCCGCCATGCGGCGGATTGTATTTAAATCCGCCGTCCTCGGGGGGATTGTGAGAGGGCGTGATCACGACCCCGTCGGCCGCTGCCGTTGACTCATTGCGATTCTGCGCCTCGCCCCGGTTGTAGTGAATGATCGCGTGCGATATCGCGGGTGTTGGCGTGTAGTCCACGTCCACCAGGCCTGCGGGCCCTGGCCGCGGCGGCGCGATTCGCACCTCCACGCCGTTCGCCGCCAGTACTTCGAGGGCGCTCGCAAACGCCGGCTCGGATAAGATGTGCGTGTCGATTCCCAGGAACAGAGGCCCGCCGATCCGCGCCTGTTCGCGGTACGCGCAGATCGCCTGTGTAATCGCCAGAATGTGCTGCTCGTTGAACGAGCCATCGGAGGCGCTCCCGCGGTGGCCCGAAGTTCCGAAAGAGACACGCTGCGCGGCAACGGCCGGATCGGGATGAATGGCGTAGTAATCGGCAATCAAGCGCGGCGGATCGATAAGGCTGGCTGATTCCGCCGGTTGACCTGCAAGAGGGCTGATGGACATGTGGATGTACGCCGCCTGCCGCGCGGCATCCATATATGATGTCACGCCATCCGCCCTTGTGAAGTCGGCGAGTGTCTTCTGCTATCGTGTGGAATTACTCCATGCTCGACTCCGGATCCCAACTTCTGCTGGATGCCCGCCTCAAGCGTGTGCGCCTCCATGAACTCCCGCCCGGCGCGCGCCCCACTACCGCGCCTGAAGCGTATCAGTGCCAGGCGCGGCTAATCGAACGCCTCAACGAGCACGACGGCGGCCACTGCATCGGCTACAAGATCGCCTGCACCAACGCCGTCGCGCAGCGCTTCCTCAGCATGCCGGAGCCGTTCTACGGCCGGCTGCTTTCCAACTCCACTTTCGATAGCCCGGCGCTGATCCGTCCCGGTGATTTCTTCATGCGCATCATGGAATCCGAATTCGCATTTCGCTTCGCGCGGGACCTGCCTGCCGCCGCGCAGCCGGTCGATCGGGATGAAATCGCCGACGCGCTCGGCGGCGTCCTGCCCGGCATCGAAATCGTCGACAGCCGTTTTCATAGCTGGACCACGGTCGGCGCTGCCTCGCTCATCGCCGATAACGCGTGCCATGGCGCCTGGGTCAAGGGCGCACTGATTACCGACTGGCGTCATCTGGATCTCGCCGCGCAGGCGGTGGAGTTGAGTCTGAACGGAAAGGTGATCGAGCGCGGCTCCGGCGCTGCCGTCCTCGGACATCCATTGAACGCGCTGCAGTGGCTGGTGCACCGCCTGCATCAGCAAGGCATCGGTTTCCAGGCCGGCGATTATGTCACCACCGGCGTCACCACCGATATCTACGACGCCCGGCCCGGCGACCATCTGGTCGCCGACTTCGGCCCCGTGGGCAGGATCGATCTGAGATTCGCAGCGTCTTAACCGCTTGCACGCGACTGCGCGGTATGGTCTAAAGGATAGCTATGACGACCGCCCGATCCGCGGTGTTTGTGTGCGAGGACCAGGAATGAATCGAAGAAACTTTATCAAACACGCTTCCGCCGTACTTGCGGCCACGCAGGCTTCGCCGTTGCTGCGCTTCGCGAACGCGGCGGAGAGCGGCAGCGTCATCGCCGAGACTGCATCCGGCAAGGTGCGCGGCACGCTCGCCGGGGATATCAAGATCTTCAAGGGCATCCCCTACGGCGCGCCCACTTCGGGCAAGAATCGCTTCCTGCCTCCGCGCAAGCCTGAGCCCTGGACCGGCACTCGCGACGCACTTGCCTACGGCCCCACCGCGCCCCAGGTGAGCGCCTATCATGACCCTCCGCAGGGCGAAGATTGTCTGGTGCTGAATGTGTTCACCCCGGCCATGAGCGGCGGCGCAAAGCGGCCCGTGATGGTGTGGCTGCACGGCGGCGGGTTCGCCACCGGCACGGGTTCGGCGCACATTCTGGACGGCACCAATCTCGCGCATACCGGCGACGCGGTAGTGGTCACAATTAATCACCGTCTCAATGTGTTCGGCTTCACTTATCTGGGCGAGCAAGCGGGCTCGGACTTCGCGCTGTCGGGCATCGTGGGAATGCTGGACACCATCGCGGCGCTCGAATGGGTGCGCGACAATATTTCGCGCTTCGGCGGCGATCCGAATCTGGTAACGATATTCGGCCAGTCGGGCGGCGGCCGCAAGGTCGCAACGTTGATGGCGATGCCCGGCGCGCAAGGGCTGTATCATCGCGCCATTATCGAGAGCGGCGCCGTGTTGCGCTTGACCCCTCCCGAGCAGGCGATTCGCGCGACAGAACTGCTGCTCGCGGAGCTTGGATTGAAGCCGGGCCAGCCGCGCGACCTGCAGAACGTCCCGATGGAGCGTTTGCTGGCAGCGAATACCGAGGTCTTGAAGAAAATTCCGTTGAGCGAACCGGGTGGCGTGGCGAACTCGCCGATGGTGGATGGTAAGGCGCTGCCCAGCCAGCCGTGGGACCCGGCTGCGCCCGCGCTCTCCGCTAAAATTCCGCTGCTGATCGGATGGGCGCGCACCGAGGAAACGCTGTATGACAAGCCCACTCCCGAGAAACTCTCTCTCGACGAGGCCGGGTTGAGGCGGCGCGCGGCGGAGCGCCTCGGCATGGACCCGCAACCCGTGATCGACGCATTCCGCAAGACACATCCGGACGCTACGCCGTGGGACTTGTATATTTTGATCGCCACCGATCATCCGCGCGGCACGTACACGCGCGAACTGGGCAAGCGCAAGGCGATGCAGGGCGGCGCGCCTGCGTATCTGTACCGCTTCGATTGGGAAACGCCGGAGGGCGGCGGGCACATGCGCTCGCCGCATACCATCGAAATTCAATTCGTGTTTAACAACATTAAGATCGCGGGCCCGCTCATCTCGAAGATGCCGGAAGCCTACGCGCTGGCCGAAAAAGTGAGCGCGTCGTGGGTGGCGTTCGCACGCACCGGAAATCCCAACATCGCGAGGCTGCCGAAGTGGCCGGCCTATTCGGCCGCATCGCGCGACACCATGCTGTTCAATAACCAGAGCCGAGTCGAGGGCGATCCCGACCGCGAAGCGCGCCTCGCTATGGAGCGAGTGCTGAAATTGTCTTAGCGCCGAGCCGGCGATCAGTACACCGAAAGTTGCTTCAGGCCCGTGAATCCGCTACTTTGGAAGTGCCGGTGAGGTGCGAGAGTGGTTGAATCGGGCGGTCTCGAAAACCGTTGAACCTTTGCGGGTTCCGTGGGTTCGAATCCCACCCTCACCGCCAGATTCTCATTTGTCATTTTAATGACTTCGACATCTCCGGTGTACCTTTGGGCGTGCCCTTCCCGGAAGTGAGGATGGCGGGATCTGCCCACAAACCTTAACCGCGTCGGACTCAAGTTGCTCCTGACTCAACAAACCCCTACGATCTTTTCAGCCGTGCAGACATGCTATATTGTGAAGCCGTCGCCGCGATGTCACCCTAGCTTTTCCAATTGAGTGGCTAGGCGGCGCA
>DATJEI010000100.1:0-20216 GCA_035496735.1 Bryobacteraceae bacterium
GGAGACTTCCTCGACCCGGCACTGGTCTCGCAGACCATCGTGCGCCGATTACAGAAGGCTGGAATCTTGGACGCCAGCTTCCACACCCTGCGTCACACCCACGCCTCACACCTGCTCTCACGCGGTGTGCCGTTGGCTGCAGTATCCGCACGCCTTGGTCACGCCGACCCGAGTATCACGGCCCGGATCTACTCGCACGCGATCCCAACCGACGATGCACGCGCTGCTAAAGAATGGGATGGATTCGTCGATGAACTCCGCGCCGTTGAAGAACTGGACGCCGTCATCGGACTGCCGGTTCAGTGACGTTTACCTGCGCTCAGTGGACATGAGTGGACATGGCGGGCGTGTTCTTCTGACGTAACTCGCGGAAGCAAAAGAGTAAGGTTGGTAGCGCTAACGGGAATCGAACCCGTATTTAAGCCTTGAGAGGGCTCCGTCCTAACCGTTAGACGATAGCGCCAAGACTCGATTATACGACACTGGCTCGGAGTGCTGTCTTGCAGGGAGAGCTGCTCTAGCTGTTTTGCCTACTGAATCTGCGACAGTGCCGGCGTCTCCATTCTCTTCAATTGCCCACAGGCGGCGTAAACGTCCAGCCCGCGCGGCGTGCGGATGAAACATGGCAGCGACCGCCGAATGATGGCTTGGAAAGACGCAACGCGCGCCGGATCGGGAGTCTCAAAAGGAATTCCCGGACCCGGGTTTAGCGCGATCAGGTTCACTTTGGCGTTTAGCCGCACCAGCAACTGGACTACGCGGCGCGCATCGGCATCGCTGTCGTTCACACCCCTGAGCAGCACGTATTCAAAGGTCAGCTTTTCCCAAGGTCGCAGCGGATAGGCGCGGCAGGCCTCCATCAAATCCTTGAGGTGATATTTGCGCGTGATCGGCATCAGCGCTTGCCGCTGCTCCTCGGTTGATGCATTGAGCGAAATCGCCAGCTTTGGCCGCAGCGTAGCTTGCCCCAGTTCGGCGATTTTTGGAATGATGCCGGAGGTCGAAAGCGTGATGCGCCGGGGCGAAAGCCCTATGCCCGCGGGATCCATCAGCAGGCGCGAGGCCTTAAGCACATTCACCAGGTTGAGAAGCGGCTCGCCCTGGCCCATCATCACGATATTAAGGCGCTCTACCGGCGCAGTTCCGGCGGCTACCAGCACTTGACCGACGATTTCTCCAGCCGTCAAGTGGCGCTCCAGTCCCAGCAGCGCCGTCAGACAGAATTTGCAGTCGACGGGACAGCCGACTTGGCTCGAAATACAGATGGTTGCGCGGCCAGCGCCCTCGTCGATCGGCATCCAAACGGTCTCGACCGTCTTGCCATCGCTGAGCTTCAGCAAATAACGGCAGGTGCCATCGCTGGAATGGTAGCGGCGTTCCACCGCCGGCAGACCCATCGGGAACTCCTCGGCCAACCGCTCTCGTAATTGTTTGGGGAGGTTGGAAATTCCGGCGATATCCGCGACCCGCTGCCGGTAGACGGCATCATACAATTGCATCGCTCGAAACGCGGGCGGGGCGTCAGACAGCGTGCCGAGAGCCGCCATAATATCGGCAAGTTCCATCCCTACAATAGGTTGCCGCACAATCTTAGTGTAACATTCGGCGAGCGCGGTACAATAAAAATGCAGATATCCATGACCAGCCGCAGCCGGAGCCCTCACAAAATCCGTGATATTGAACGCACCGTGCTCCCTAACGGCGTCCGCGTTGTCACCGAACGCATGCCGCACGTGCGCAGCATCTCTGTCGGCGTGTGGATCGGCACGGGGGCCCGCGAGGAGACTCTTGAGGAGACCGGCATTTCGCATTTCATCGAGCACATGCTGTTTAAGGGGACCAAAAACCGGTCCGCCGAACAGATCGCGCGCTCAGTCGATTCGATCGGCGGCGGTCTGGACGCGTTCACTTCCAAGGAACTGGTCAGCTACAACGTCAAGGTGCTTGATGAGCATTTGCCGCATGCCTTCGGCATTGTCTCCGATTTAGTGCGGAACCCTTTATTTGAGAAGGGCGACATCGAGAAGGAAAAAGGTGTCATCCTCGAAGAGCTCAAGATGGATGTGGATAACCCTGAGTACCTCATCCATGAAATCTTCGCCAGCAATTTTTGGAAGGGACATTCGTTGGGGCGGCCGATCCTCGGTACGCGCCAGACGATCCGCAGCTTCGACCGCGACAGCGTAGAGCGTTACTACCGTCGTTACTACACTCCGCAGAACATTCTGATCACGGCGGCCGGCAGTCTTACGCACAAGAAACTGGTGCATCTGGCGGAGGAACATTTTGGCGGCCTTAAGGGGCGTGCCCTTCCCAAGGCCGACAGCCGGCCGCGGCCGCATGCGCCGCTGGTGTTTCGCGAGAAGAATTCGCTGGAACAGGTACACCTGTATCTGGGAGTTCCTTCGATTTCGATGCCGCATCGGGAGCGCTTTGCCTGCTACATTCTCAATGCGATTCTGGGCGGCGGGATGAGTTCGCGCTTGTTCCAGAACATTCGGGAGAAGCAGGCGCTGGCGTACACGGTTTACTCCGAGCTGACCATGTATCACGACGCCGGCTGCATGATGGTGTACGCCGGGACGTCGCCGAAGTCGGCCGGTAAGGTGATCGATTCTATCGTGCACGAGATGCGCCAAATCACCGATCATCTGGTGACTCCGGAAGAACTGCGACGCGCCAAGGATCATCTGAAGGGATCGTTCGTACTGGGCCTGGAATCGACCTCCAGCCGCATGGGTAACCTGGCGCGGCAGGAACTGTATTTCCAGCGATTCTTTTCGCTGGACGAGATGCTGGAGAGCATCGAGAAGGTCACCGCGGATGATGTGCAGAAACTGGCTCAACAGTTTTTCGATCCGCAGCAGACGGCGGTCGCCATGTTAGGACGGCTGGAAGGGTTCCGCGTCCGTCGCCAGGATCTCGAGGGCTAAGATCCAGCTCACCTCGATTGAATGAAAAATCTCCATAAGTTCGCCCCGTGGGTGGTGGTACTCGCGCTGGCGGCGCTGCCCGCTTGGGGCCTGGATACTAAGGCACTCAAGCCCACCGGCTATGTGAACGACTTCGCCGGCACGCTGGATGCGTCGAGCAAACTGACACTCGAAACCTATTGCGCGAATCTGGAGCGCGTGACCGGCGTGCAAATGGCGATCGTCCTAGTGCCTACCCTCGATGACGAACCCATAGAGGATGCGGCTAACCGTTTGTATCGCGAGTGGGGCATTGGCAAGAAGGGCAAGGACGAAGGGATTCTCATCATGCTCGCGATCAAGGATCGCAAGAGCCGCGCGGAGATTGGCTACGGCGTGGAGCCGATTATCAGCGACGGCGCCGCCGGCGGTATTCTGCGCCGGATCCGGCCGATCCTTCAGCAGGGCAACTACGGCGGAGCGCTGCTGGCGGCCGCCGAACAGATGGGCGCGATGATCGCGCAATCGAAGGGCGTGGAACTGGGCGGCCCGGAGCCGCTGCCTGGAACCGGCCACGTGGTACGCGGGCCCTCGATTCCATTTCCGCTGATCCTTCTGGGGCTGTTCTTCCTGCTGTGGCTATTGGGGCGCAGCGGCAGGGGCGGCAGCGGCACTGGCTTCCTGACGGGAATGATTCTCGGTAACATGATGGGCGGCCGGGGTGGCCGGGGCGGCTGGGGCGGAGGCGGCTTCGGCGGCTACGATGGCGGTGGCGGAGGCGGCGGCTTCGGCGGTTTTGGCGGCGGTGATTCGGGGGGCGGAGGAGCATCCGGCGGCTGGTAGCCTCGCCGGCAATCCATATGGAAGAACTCAAAGAGCTGGTCCACAAATTGACGCACGCCTATCAGGACCGTCTGGTCTCGGTGGTGCTCTACGGGTCGGGAGCGGCCGGTAATCATGACGCGAATTTTTCGGATCTCAACGTACTGTGCGTGCTGAAGCAGATCACGCCGCGCGAATTGGGCGAGGGCGAACCAATCCTGCGCTGGTGGCGCGGACTGGGAAATCCTTCACCGCTGCTCATGACCGAGGAGGAGGCCCACAGCTCCGCCGACAGCTTCCCCATCGAGTTCCGCGATATGCAGGATCATCGCAAGGTGCTGCACGGCGTCGATGTCATCGCCCATCTGCATGTTGACACCAAACATTACCGCACGCAGATTGAGCATGAACTTCGGGCGAAGCTTCTCCGTTTAAGACAGCAGGGGGCGCAAATTCTTTCGGATCCGGCGGCGCTGCTTAAGTTGTGCGTGGACTCGGTGGCCACCTTCTGCACGCTGGGGCGGCATGCGCTGGCGGCGGGCGGAATCGAAGTAACGGGGGGGCGGCGCGACGCGGTCCACCGGATGCGGGAGAAGCTGGCGCTGCCATCGAGTCCGTTGGATCTGCTGTTGGATCTGCGCGAAGGCAAGACCGGCGCGGAGCATGTCCTGGAAACGCACGACTCCGTGGAGTTGTTTGCGCAATATCTGGAATTCATTCGCAGGATGGTCGAATATGTCGACCGGATGGAGGATCACAAATGAAAGTGTTCTTAGGCGTACTCGCCGTGATTGTATTGCTGGTGCTGGTATTGGGCGGAAGCCTGGTAGGCTCGCGCAATGAGCTGGTAACCGAGAAAAATGCCGTAGACGGCGCTTGGGCGCAGGTGGACGTGGCTTTGCAACGCCGCGCCGATCTGATTCCTAACCTGGTGGAGACCGTGAAGGGTTTTGCCGCGCAGGAGAAAGCGGTGATTCAATCGGTCGCGGATGCACGCGCGGCCCTGGGTGGTGCACGGACGCCGGCGGAAAAGATTGCGGCCAACGGTCAGATCGATTCGGCCTTGTCGCGCTTGCTGGTGGTGGTGGAAAATTATCCCAACCTGAAATCCAACGAAAACTTCCTGCGCCTGCAGGACGAGCTGGCGGGCACCGAGAATCGGATCGCGGTCGAGCGCCGCAAGTACAACGAGGTGGTGCAGCGATACAACACCGATATCGAGATATTCCCCAAGAACATCGCCGCGTCGATGTTCGGCTTCCATCGCAACGACGCCTACTTCAAGGCCGAAGGCGCCGCCCGCGAAGCCCCCAAAGTGAAGTTCTGACTGGCGGCTCGGTCTCGGTTCTTTGCCGATGCTCCTGGCGGGTCAGTGCTATATACTGACCTTGATCCTGGAGGTCAACATGAATCGCAGTTGGATGATTGCTATTCCGATTTTCGCCATCTTGGCGTGGTCGGCTGGGACAGAGCAGGACGCCAAGACGGTAATCAATGCCGCCACGAAGGCGCTGGGAGCGGATCATCTGAAGACGGTCGAGTATTCAGGCTCGGGCTTCGATTATGCGATCGGGCAGGCCGCGAATCCGAATTTGCCGTGGCCTAAGTTTAACGTCAAGACGTATAACCGGGTAGTCGATCTGGACGCGCCGGCTTCGCGCATGCAGAGGATCCGGACGCAGTTTGAGAACCCTCCCCACGGCGGCGGGCAACAGCCGATTGTCGGGGAACAGACGCAAACCCAGGCAGTGGCAGCGGGCTCGCCGCAAGCCGGCGCTCTGCGCGACGAGCTGATGATGACGCTGCCGTACTCCTTTCTGAGATCCGTCACGGCGGCTAGCGACGCCAGTGTGAAATCTCAGACCATCGGCGGGAAGAAGTACACGGTGCTGTCCTTCACGGGCGCCAATAAGGCTGCGGTTCGAGGCTACTTGAACAGCGACAACCTGGTGGAAAGAGTGGAGACCAAGATCGACAACAACGTGCTGGGCGATATGCCGTTTGAGGCTGCGTTCTCCGATTACAAAGACTTCGGCGGCGTGAAATTCCCAACGCACATTGTTCAGAAGCAGGGCGGATACCCGGTGCTGGACCTCACCGTGACCGATGTAAAGCCGAACGCGCCTGCGAATATCCCGAGCCCGGGCGCTCCGCCTCCGGCTGCGCCGCAAGCGGCATCGTCGGAAAAAATCAGCGATGGCGTATTTCTGATCCTGGGCGGCTATGCGGCGCTGGCGGTGGATTTCAAAGACTACATCGTGATCGTCGAAGGCGGGCAGGGCGATCAGCGCAGCGCAGCAGTGATGGCGGAAGCCAAGAAACTGATTCCCAACAAGCCGATCAAGTATGTGATTAACACCCATCATCATTTCGATCACTCGGGTGGCTTGCGCGCATACGTGGCGGAGGGCGCCATCGTGGTCACACACCAGATCAACAAGCCGTATTACGAGAAGATCTGGACGAATCCGCATACCATCGTTCCGGACAGGCTGTCGCAGAATCCCAAGAAGCCGAAATTCGAAACGGTGGCCGATAAGAAAATCATGACCGACGGCAATCACGTCATGGAGCTCTATCATCAGGAGAATTTTGGGCATAACGATGGCATGCTTCTGGTTTATCTGCCCAAGGAAAAGGTGTTACTCGAAGCCGATGGCTTCAATCCGCCCGCGCAGACGCTCACGCGGACGCCGCCCTCGATCAACCCTCAAACCGTAAACCTGGAGGCCAACATTCAGCGCCTCAAGCTGGACGTGGAGAGGATCATTCCGGTCCACTACCCGGCCGACAATCGGAAGGTACTTAAAGCGGAGCTGCTGACCGCGGTTGGCAAGGGCAATTAGTGCACACGCATTTCTTGCCATGACATCCTGTTAACCACTGGTCGTCAAAATTACAGACCGTGAAATAATGCTGGCGCAGCGCATCCAGCGATAAATTTGGACTTAGTTCTTTGGTTCCGAAACTGCTCTATGGCCTCCGGGTAGCACATGCGCTTCCCGAACGGTTGAGCATTTGGAGGAACGCGAACATGAGTCAAAGCAACCTCACTCCAGGCATGATAATCCTTATCGTCGTCGCCATTCTCGCGATTGGCGCGGCCGTGTGGATGTACATGCAGAAGAAGCGAACGCAAGATCTGCGCTCGAAGTTTGGCCCTGAATACGATAAAGCGATCGATACGCATGGCGACCGGTCGCACGCCGAATCGGATCTGGAAAAACGAGAAAAGCGCGTGGCTAACTTCAACATCCGCTCGCTTCGCAGCGAGGAACGAGCCAAATATGCGGAAGACTGGCGCGCGCAGCAGTCATTGTTTGTGGACGATCCGCAAGCCGCGGTAAAGCACGCCGATGTCCTGGTGCAGGACGTGATGAAGCGGCGAGGCTATCCGGTTAGCGAATTTGAGCAGAATGCCGCGGATCTTTCGGTGGACCACCCGCGAGTCGTAGAAAACTATCGCACGGCGCACGATATCGCGACACGCGACGGAAGAGGCCAAAGCACCACTGAGGATCTTCGCCAAGCGATGGTCAGCTACCGTGCTCTGTTTGAAGATCTTTTGGAACAACGAGTAGACCAACCAGTGGAGGTAAGAAGATGACACCGCAAGAACTTGAGACACGGGAAGAACGCGCAGGCGATCGGCTGTCGACGGCCGATCCGGCGGTGGCGAACCGCCCGCCGATGATGCCAGCTCCGGCCGCTCCTAAGAATGGGGCGTCCGAACCCAATGAGCCGTTATTTGCGGCGAACGACACCCAAGACTTCCGCTCACGCTGGGAAAAGATCCAGATCGGCTTTGTCGATGAGCCGCGCAAGGCAGTGGAACAAGCCGATGAACTGGTCGCCAGCGCCATCAAACGCCTGGCTGAAGTGTTTTCGAGCGAGCGGCAGAAACTGGAAGCCGAATGGGACAAAAACGACAACGTTTCGACGGAAGATCTGCGTGTCGCCCTGCGGCGCTACCGGTCGTTCTTTGACCGGCTCCTGTCGGTCTGAGATCGGGCCTACTCGGGCGGCTCGTCATCGCCTATTTCTTCCAGGCGCTCGGCTTCGGCGGCGTAGCGCTTCAGAACTCGGATGGCGCTGCCCGCGCTGAAGCCGGCGGTCCGCAGGCGGCGGAATGTGGATGCAAGATGCTTTTCTTCCTGGAGCAGCGCGCCCAGGTCTCTGCCGCGAAATTTGCGTTCCAGGTACTGCTCGATGAGAGCAGTCTCGTCGGTCCCCGAATACACGGCTTCGGCGGTCTTCTTGGCAAGCTCGGGAGCAACCCGCCGCGCCATGAGGTCGCGCACAACTTTAATTTTGCCGACGCCGTCGTTGTCGCGCCGCCAGTTAGCGAAGGACTGCGCGAATCGCTGGTCGTTCAGGTAGCCATTTTCTTTCAGACGGCGGATCACTTCGTCTACATCACCGCGCTGCGCGGCACGGCGGCTTAACTTCTGTCGCAGTTCAGAGGTGGTCTGCGCGCGCGCTGCGAGAACTCGCGCCGAATAGGCCAGGAGTCCTTCGACATCCAGCGGCGTTGGCGGTTTGCGGGATTTCGAGGATCGCGCGAACGGCATGCGGCTATTGTAGCGAAGTGGGGTGTACCCGGGATAAAACCAGTGCAGCAATAGAAAAGGCCCCGCGGAAACGGGGCCCTCTCATTAAATTGCTGGAATCTCGCGCTCGGCGGAGAGCGTTTAGGGGCGATTGACGTTCTCGGCCTGCAAGCCTTTCGGCCCGGTTTTCACCTCGAATTCCACTTCGGCGCCCTCCTCCAAGGTCCGGTATCCGGACATCTGCACGGCCGAAAAGTGGACAAAGACGTCTTCGCCGCTGGAGCGCTGGATAAATCCATACCCCTTGGCGGCGTTAAACCATTTCACTACACCTTTTTCTCTCACTGAAATCTCCTGTTCCATTCCCGGCATGCCGGGACGCTTAAATCTACAACATGGTTTGACACGCTTAGTGGCAGGCCGGAAGCCCCTCCGAGGGCGTTTCAATCCCAACTCCTGCCCCTTTTGGGCGCGTCAAAACTCCGGCCATTGTCGCACGTAATTTATTCTTCTGCAAGAAAAAAAGAGGGAAGGGAGGACAACTCCAAGCGGGGAAGCGTGGGGGTACCGTTAATGGCGAGTTTCCTCTCAGGACGATCACTTTCCCCCGCCAGAAGAATATACAGCCTTCACTGTATTAGCGTGGATGGTGACGGTATCCTCGATATCGCGGGCGTAGCCCCCCGCGAAAGTGGTTGCGATCGCGGCCTGGCGATCACGGGCGAGATCGCACACCAAACGGTCTCGCGCTTTCAGTCCTTCGATGGTCAGCGCCAGTCCGCCAAGCTGATCGTCGTGATACGGATCCGCGCCGGCCACATACATCACCAGTTGCGGACGGAACTGGTTCATCGCTTTCTGGCAGGCGGCTCCCAGGCGCTGGCAATACTCGTCGTCGCCCACGCCGTTCTCCAGGTGGATGTCCACATCGGACGGCGGCTTGAACTGCGGGTAATTGTGATATTGATGAATCGAGAGTGTGAAGACGAACGGATCATCGGCGAAGATCGCGGCGGTTCCGTTGCCGTGATGGACGTCGGTGTCCACCACCATGGCGCGCTCCACCAATCCGTCTTTCTGCATCCGGCGGATGGCGACCGCGACGTCGTGAATCGCGCAAAAGCCTTCGCCGTGTTCCGGATAAGCGTGATGAAACCCGCCTCCGATATTGCACGCGACGCCATCCTGCAAGGCACGGCGCGCCGCTAAGATCGACCCGCCCGCCGCCAGCAGAAACGCATCCACCATCTTCTTGGAGTAGGGTATTTCGAGCATCGCCAGCTCTGCACCGCTGAGCGTTCCTTCGCAGAGCCGAGTGATCCAGCCCTGCGCGTGCACCAACAGCAGATCTTCGCTGGTGGCCGGCTCGGGTTGGATAAAGTCCTCCGGCTCCGCGAATTTCTCCTCGAGCAGGCGTTCCCGCACCATCCGGTACTTCTGGGATGGAAACACGTGGCCGCCCAGATTCAGGTCGTAGCCCTCATGATAGATCAGTTTAAAAGGCAGCATGGATTCAGGCCGGGCGCGGCGTCAACGGCGCGCAAACAATTCGAAAAAGAAATCTGCCGGCCGTTGCCCACTAAAAGCGTGAGGATTCCGAACGGAGTGGAGTTGGTTCATGGGGGCGGTCCTAGGCGTCCCGGAACTGACCCGGCCTGCTGGCTGCAAGCCAGGGAAACCCTTCCCCGGCGGAAAGGAGGCGACTGTGATCAGCATCATTCGGAGCCGGATATCCGGCTCCAATCTTTTTTTAGTATACGCTCCTCACGCCGGCCTTGCTACACTCAATTTAGATGGATTCCCGTCGCAAATTCCTGGGTAAAGTCGCGACCGGACTCGCCGGGACCCTGGCAGCCGTCCCCGCGCGAGCACTAGGTTCGAATGACCGGTTGCGGGTCGGCATTATCGGCGTGGGCGACCGCGGCCTGGAACTGCTGAATCAGATTCGGGTCTGCGATAACGCCGAAGTGGTGGCCTTCGCCGACGTCTACACCAAGCGCCTCGAAAAGGCGGCGACTTTCGCGCCGAACGCAGCGACTTTTGCCGATTACCGGCGCGTGCTCGACGACTCCTCCATCGACGCCATCGTCATCGCCACTCCCCCGCATCAGCACGCTGAGCAGTTCGCTGCCGCGCTTGATGCCGGCAAGCACGTATATCAGGAAAAAACATTGGCCAACACACTGGACCAGGTCAAAAGCATGCGTGCGGCGTTTGCGCGGGACCGCGGCAAGCATGTGGTCCAGGTGGGTCATCAGGCGTGCTCCTTCGGGCACCTCGCGGACATTGAGCAGTTCCTGACGCCGGCCGACCGCATGGGGCAAATCAGCGCGCTGGTGATGCGTAACTATCGCAATACGCCGCGGGGCAAGGCCCAGTGGGCGCGCCCCGCATTGCTCAATGCAGACGTGAATCCGCGGAATGTCGCGTGGCATGCGTTTGCCGGAGAGGCGGCTGAGGGCGGCGCGAGCGAGTTCGACGCCAACCGTTTCATCCACTGGCGCTATTTCTGGGATTACTCGGGCGGCAACGTGTCCGAAAATATGAGCCAGCAACTCGCGTTCTGGTATAAGGCGCTCCACTTGCAGATTCCGCGCTCGGCGACTATGAGCGGCGGAATCTATTTATGGAACGATGGCCGCGAAGTGCCCGACACGATGGATGTCACGCTGGATCAGCCGGAGCAGATGCTGGTGAGCTGGTCGTCGGGCTTCGGCAATAACCAACTGGGCGTGACCGAAGATCTGCTGGGCTCGCACGGGACCATCTCGCGCGGGAACCATGTGCGTTACGCGCCGCAAAAAGTCAACCGGCCTGACGATTTTGAACGCATCGGCCGGACCGGGCATGTGCCGCACGCCCACATGCAAAACTTCTTAGACGCGATCCGCACCAACACCGAACCGAATTGCCCCTTCGAAACCGGCTATCGCGTGACGGTGGCGTGCATCATGGCGGTCGAAAGCTATCGCGCGAGCCGCACCGTCCGCTGGAATGCGGAGACGGAAGAGATCGTTTAGCTCACCGGCTGGCCCATCGGGAATCACATGGACTTCGGATACACGCTGGAACAGCAGCACTTGCGCAAGACTGTCCGCGCCTTCTGCGAAGCTGAGATCCGGCCCCACGTGATGGAGTGGGATGAGTCGCAAACCTTCCCGGATCAGGTGTTTCGCAAGCTGGGCGAGTTGGGCGTGCTGGGCGCAGTGTTTCCCGAAGAACTGGGCGGATCGGGCTACAGCTACGTCGACTATTCGCTGGTGATCGAGGAACTGGCACGCGTCGATCCTTCGGTGGCCCTGTGCGCCGCGGCGCACGTTTCCCTGTGCATGAACCACATTTATCTGGCCGGCAGCGAAGAGCAGAAGCAGCGCTATCTTCCGAAGCTGGCGTCGGGTGAATGGATCGGCTCATGGGCGTTGACCGAACCGGAATCGGGTTCCGATGCCGGCGGCACGCATACCCGTGCGGTCCGCGACGGCGATTGTTGGGTAATCAACGGCAGCAAGACCTTCACCACCAACGGCCAGGTGGCCGACGTCTGCGTAGTGATGGCGGTGACTGATCGCGCGGCGTCTTCGCACGGGATTTCCGCGTTCCTGGTGGAGAAGAGCACGCCGGGTTTTCGTCCGGGCAAGAAAGAAAACAAGCTGGGGATGCGCTGTTCGCCTACCAACGAGATGATCCTCACCGATTGCCGCGTCGCGGCCTCGCAACTGTGCGGCAGGCAGGGCGAGGGATTTGTGGATGCGCTGCGGGTCCTTGACGGCGGCAGAATTTCGATTGCGGCGCTGGCGGTCGGCATCGCGCAGGGCGCTTACGAAGCGGCGCTGCGTTATTCCAAACAGCGCAAGCAATTCGGGCGCTTCATTTCGGAGTTCCAGGCGATCCAGCACAAGCTGGCAGACATGGCGACGGATATCGACGCCTCCCGCTTGCTCACGCAGCGCGCGGCGTGGATGAAGGACAGCGGCCAGAACGTGAACAAGGAATCTGCGATGGCCAAGTTGTTCGCCTCGGAGACGGCGGTGCGTGTGGCCGACGAGGCGGTGCAGGTTCACGGCGGCTACGGCTTCTTGAAGGATTACCCGGTGGAAAAGTTCTACCGTGATGTAAAACTCTGCACCATTGGCGAAGGGACCAGCGAGATCCAGCGGCTGGTGATCGCGCGCCAGCTTCTGAACACCGAGCGGCAGCATGGCTGAGTTGGTCGAAATCGCTGAACTAACGAAAACTGTTTTGCGCGGTGACCTGCGCGCTCTGGCCCGAGCGGCCACGCTTATGGAAGACCAGAATCAATCCGCCGCTACTCTGTTGGCTGCATTACGTGCGCACGCCGGCCGCGCCCTCATTCTGGGCATCACTGGAGCGCCGGGGGCGGGCAAGAGCACGCTATGCGATCGCATGATTTCGCTGCTGCGAGCCGAAGGCAAGACGGTCGGCGTGATCGCCGTCGACCCCTCCAGCCCGCTCACCGGCGGCGCAATTTTAGGAGATCGGATCCGCATGCAGCAGCATCATGCGGACCCCGGCGTGTTTATCCGCTCGATGGCGACGCGTGGAATCGCCGGTGGAATCGCGCGCGCCACCGCCGATCTGGCGACACTGCTGGATGCCGCGGGCCGCGATGTTGTGATCATTGAAACGGTGGGCATCGGACAAAGCGAGGTGGAGATTTCCCGGCTAGCGCAGGTCACTATCTTGGTTATGGTTCCCGGAAGCGGCGACGATGTGCAGGCCATGAAAGCGGGCGTGCTCGAAGTTGCCGACATCTTCGTCATCAACAAAGCAGACCTGCCGGGCACGGATAAGATTGAGCAGGAATTGCATTCGGTCGCAGACGATAGGCCGGTGTTGCGTACGGTGGCGTCCGAGGGGCAGGGAATCGCCGAAGTGCTCCAGGCCGCGAGGAGTTGTAAACGCGCCGTGCATATGCCGCCGGAAATCGGCGCAAGCCTCGACCATCTGGGGATCGCCGTCCGCTCGCTCGATCAGGCGCTCCAGTTTTACGAGGCGCAACTGGGCTTGCATGTCGCGATGCGGCAACCGGTCGTGCAGGAGAAAGTGAATGTCGCGATGCTTCCGCTAGGCGAGCCCAGAATCGAGCTTCTGGAGCCGACCGAACCGGATTCCGTCATCGCGAAGTTTATCGAGAAACGGGGCGAAGGGTTGCATCACGTAGCGCTGAAAGTCCCGGATTTGTCAAATGCGGTGGAGCGCCTCCGCTCGGCTGGCGCGCGCATCATGAACGATCCGCGCCCTGGAGCGGGGGGCCATCTCTACGTTTTTGTGCACCCGGCGTCGACCGGCGGCATATTATTAGAACTCATACAAGCATGAACCCAACCATTGGAATCATTGGCGGCAGCGGATTGTATTCAATGCCCGGATTTGAAGCGCAGGAAGAGCGCGCTCTGGAAACACCCTGGGGGGCGCCCTCGGACGTGTATGTCGTCGGCAAGCTGGCGGGCAAAGAAGTGGCGTTTCTGGCGCGGCACGGCCGGGGACATCGTCTCTTGCCGTCCGAACTGAATTTCCGCGCCAACATTTACGGCATGAAGATGCTGGGCGTCGAGCGCATTCTGTCGTTGAGCGCCGTCGGCTCGCTGAAGGAAGAGCATCAGCCGCTGGATTTCGTGATCCCGGATCAATTTGTCGATCGTACACGCGGCCGCGTATCAACGTTTTTCGGCGAAGGGTTAGTCGCGCACATCAGCTTCGCGCACCCCATCTGCTCGCAGTTGGCGCACGTCGCGCACCGGGCCGCGAAGACCTCGGGCGTCACCGCCAAGCTGGGCGGAACCTACTTGTGCATGGAAGGGCCGGCCTTCTCGACCCTGGCTGAATCGAGTCTCTACCGCAGTTGGGGCATGGATGTGATCGGCATGACCAACCTGCAGGAAGCGAAACTCGCGCGCGAAGCCGAGCTGTGCTACACCACCATCGCGATGGTGACGGATTACGATTGCTGGCATCCGGATCACGATGCGGTCACGGTCAACGACATCATTGCGAACCTGACGCAGAACGCGGCCAATGCCGCCAAGCTGGTGGCGGAAGCCGTCCGCAGCATGCCCGAGCGCGAGTGCAAATGCGGATCGGCGCTGGCGCACGCGTTAATCACCGACCGCAAAGCGATCCCCGCGGCGACGCGAAAAAAACTGGAGCTGCTGGTTGGGAAGTACCTGTAACGAACTGCTGGAATATTGCCTGGGCGGCGAGCCGTGGCCTGACGGTCTTCTGGAGCAGGCGCTCGCGGTCGAAGACGGCCGGGCATTCTTGTCCATCGTGGTCGAACGCTTGGGCGACCTGTTCGAGCCCCGGCTCTGCGAAACCTACGATAGATTGTTCGCCGAAGTGATCCTGCGGATCGCGCCCGCTTTGGCGCCGCGATTACGCAACTCAATCGAGTGCGCTGTTCCGCCCGATTCGGCGAGCCGCGTCTACGTGCTTTCGCGCGTGACGCTGGGCGCGGATGTGGCCGTGACCAGTGTGCTGCTGGATGCCGCGAAGCGCCGCTATGCGGGCGCTGAAGTGGTATTCGTCGGCCCGCGAAAATCGTATGAATTGTTCGAAGCCGATCCGCGGATCAAACACCTGCCTGCTCCGTATGCGCGTTCGGGTGCGCTGCGGGACCGCTTGCAGGCGTCGGCGAGTTTGTGGCTTGAAGATGGAATCGTGATTGATCCGGACTCGCGCCTGTCGCAGCTTGGCTTGCTGTCGGTATGCGACGAACGCAATTACTTCCATTTTCCAAGCCGGGCATATGGCGGAGCCGGAAATGAGCCTTTGGCGAAACTCGCCGCGCGCTGGTCGCTGGAAGTTTTCGGAGTGGAGGACGCGAAGCCCTACGTCGCACCCCCGAGTTTGATCTCCGCTGAACCGCCTGCCGATATTACCGTGAGCCTGGGCGTCGGCGAAAATGCCGCCAAGCGCCTCGACAATGTGCACGAGTGTGAACTGTTGCGCGCCTTGGCCCGCACGGGCGCGTCAATCTTGGTCGACAAGGGCGGGAGTGCCGAAGAACGTGAGCGCGTGGAACGAGCCTTGCTCCCAGGTATGTGTACTCACGACGGCGCGTTCGCTCCGTTCGCGGCGCATATCGCCAGGTCGAAGCTTTTCGTGGGCTATGACTCCGCGGGCGGGCACGTCGCGTCTGCCTGCGGAGTGCCGCTCATCAGCATTGCCAAAGGATTCGTGAGCGAGCGCATGGCCGCGCGCTGGCGGCCCGATGGAATTGTGCTCAGCGAAAGCGAAGTGGGACAGGTCCATGACCTGTCGCAAAAAATATTGACAGGCCATGGGCCTGTCCTACACCGCTGACACCCGCGCGCAGGACCAGCGCCGATCTTCAGGCGCCGCAACCAGCCCTGCCTCCACCATGCGAAAGTTCCTCATAAGGGAACAGCAGCGCGTGAACGTAATTAGGCATGATCGCTCAGGCAGAGAGCTTGCAAAGACCCCATCCACGCTCAGACGAGTAGTGTCTCCTCGACACAGGTAGCCATCCGGGGTTCATCATCCAATGTGGACCTAAGCCGCCTCTCTCCATTTCGCGATCCACGTCCACGAAGTCAGCGCCGGTGACAATTGGTGTTGCGCTTCGAGGAAGGGAGCCGTAGAGCCTACAGGTAACAAAGAACTCAACTCCGTCTGGATGCCAATGCGGCAAATGCCGGCGGTAAGAGCGCACAAACGGTAGTTGCCGGCACGCGAAATTATTCTCAAGGTAGGACAGGCCCATGGCCCGTCTCAGAAAGGCCACGACAGGCCATGGGCCTGCCCTACTCAATACTTGACCGGCTTGGCGTCGCGCCAGAGCCGTTCGAGATCGTAGTAGGCGCGCGCTTTTTCGGAAAAAATGTTGAGCACGTAATCGCCGTAGTCCATCAGGATCCATTCGGCGTTGGTATACCCTTCGACGCTCGACGGCATGTCGCCGTGCTTCTTCAGTTGCTGCTCGATCTCATTGGATATCGCCTGGTTCTGCCGGGAATTCGCGCCGCTGCAGATGATCAGCGTATCGGTGAAGCTAGTCAGGTCGCGCAAATCCAGCACGCGAATATCCTGCGCTTGTTTGGATTCGGCGGCATGGACGGCAGTGAGCCAGAGCGGGTCGGGTTCTTGCGGTACTGCGTGCTTGAGTAGCTTTTTGGTCCGTGCCAGGTGTAAGGGTGCTCCTGCTGGTATTGTACAATCTCGCTAATGCCCTCGTTCAGAGTGTTGGTTTCCGCCGAGCAGATTCAGAAGCGTATCGCGGAGATGGGGGCTGAAATCGACCGCGACTATCCGGGCGGCGAGCCGGTGTACCTGATTGCGGTTCTGAAAGGCGCGTTCATCTTCATGGCTGACCTGGCGCGCGCCATGAAGACCCCTGCGCGCATCGAGTTCATCGGCATTTCCAGTTACGGCAAGGGCAAGACCAGCTCCGGGCAAGTACAGTTGACCAAGGATCTGGACGCGCCGATCGAAGGGCATCACGTGATTATTGTCGAGGATATTCTCGACACCGGCATTACGCTGAATTACCTGACGACACTAATGGCCCAGCGCAAGCCCAAGTCGCTTCGGATCGTGACGTTGTTGGATAAGCCCGAGCGCCGCCAAAGCCCCGTGAAGGCGAATTATGTAGGGTTCACGATCCCGGATGAGTTTGTAGTCGGCTACGGACTGGACTACGCTGAAGACTATCGCAATCTCAAAGACGTCTGCGTCATGTGCGAATAAGGCGCGTCAGTGACACCGGGCGGTTATTATGTACTGAATTACTCGGAAACGGCCGCCAGAGCGACTGGAAATATGGTGACGGACGTTTTTGAATTGACGGCCTACTTCTCCTATACAGTTAAAAAAAGAGATTTATGAGGGGAAGCAAAGCTTTTTCCCACCCTGCCGCAGCGTTCAATTCTTCACCGTACCCAACAGCGGCTTGATGGCGCGGAACACCGTGTTGGAAACGATCTGCGCTCCCTCGGCCGTTGGGTGGATGCCGTCGCGCTGAAAGTAGCGCATATCCTGGGTGGCGATGTCACGCAGCAAGAAAGGAATCAGCGGAAGTTTGTATTTCGCGGCGAGACCGCGATAGATTGCCTCGAAGCCTTGAATGTAATCCGGGCCATAGTTGGGAGGCAGCGTCATTCCGGCCAGCACCACGCGCGCGCCTGCACGCTCGAACGCTGTGATGATCCGATCCAGATTTTCGCGGGTCATCGTCAGAGGCAGTCCACGCAGACCGTCATTCCCGCCGAGTTCCAGCAGCACCATGGCGGGCCGCAGCGCCGTAGCTGTGTTCACGCGCGCGAGCCCGCCCGAAGTGGTGTCGCCGCTGATCCCCAGATTCACCACGCGCCACCCGTAGCCCTGCGCGTCCAGCTTGCGCTGCAGGTCGTCCGGATAACTTTGGCCGCGCGGCACGCCATAGCCGGCGCTCAAACTATCTCCGAACACCACCAGTACTTTCCTCGTATCTTCTTTCGGGAGCGTTTGAACTGCGGCCTGAGCCGGTGGCGCGGCCCACGCGTTGATGCTTAAGAACAGTGCAATAAAAATCGAATACAGCATATGCTGCCATCATAATAGAAGTTGAGTATGCCGATCCTCGAGGCCAGCGGAATTACCAAAACCATCGACACCGGGACGCATCGCGTGGAGATTCTGCGCGGCGTCGATCTGGAACTGCCGGCCGGGCAATTCGTCGCCATAATGGGTGCATCGGGGAGCGGCAAGAGCACTCTTCTCGGTCTGCTGGCGGGTCTGGATACGCCCACAGCCGGCAAGGTGATTATCGATGGTGTCGACATCACGGGACTGAACGAAGACGCGCTGGCGCTGGTTCGCGGCCGAAAAATCGGCTTCGTGTTTCAGTCCTATCAATTGATCCCTACCTTGACCGCGGAAGAGAACGTGCTTCTGCCGCATGAACTCTCCGGCGGCGACGTCGTGGCGGGAATGACCCGTGCGCGCGAATTGCTGACAAACGTCGGCCTCGCAGACCGTATGGATCACTATCCGGTGCAGCTTTCCGGAGGCGAGCAGCAGCGTGTGGCGCTGGCCCGGGCCTTCATGTGCAAGCCTCCCATCCTGATGGCCGATGAGCCCACCGGGAATCTGGATAGCGTCAATGGCGCCCACGTGCTGGATCTCCTGATCTCGCTCAACCAGCGCGAGGGCACAACCTTGGTGCTGGTGACGCACGATCGTACGCTCGCGTCGCGGGCCGACCGTATCGTCACATTGAGCGACGGCCAGGTGGTGGCTGACGAAATGCAGCCCGTGGGCGTTGTTCCCCCGATGAGGATTGGATGAGGCTGTCCTACCGCACAGCGGGACGGATCGCCTGGCGTGAAACCCGCTCCTCGATGACGAAGTTCTTGTTTGTGGTGCTGGCGGTCGCGGCCGGGGTGGGCGCCCTGGCCGGAGTGCAGGGATTCAGCGCGAGTTTTCGCGGGACGCTGCTCGACGAATCGCGCACCGTGATGGCGGCCGATTTGACCGCGCGCCAGTTTGTGCCCGCTAGCGACCGCGAAATCGCCGCGCTGGATGCGCTGGCCAAACGCGGCGTAGAGTACACACTGATGACCGAAACCATTTCGATGGCGTCCTCGGCGCAGGCCGCGCCTAATTCGGATGCCGCGACGCCGGCGCTGGTGTCGATCAAAGCCGTGGACCCGTCGAAGTATCCTTACTACGGTGCTGTCAAACTCGACCCTCCTATGGCGTTGCAAGATGCGCTCCAGCCGGATAGCGTGGCCGTGGCGCAGGATATCCTGCTGCGGCTGAACGTGAAGATAGGCGACCGCCTGCGGATTGGAACGGAAGCCTTCCGTATCTCGGCTGTAGTACTGAATGAACCGGACCGGATGTCGGGCACCCTGAGCGTGGGCTTGCGCATGATGATGTCGCGGGCCGCGTTCGAGCGTACCGGCCTGATGGGATTCGGCAGCCGTGGAGCATATCGCTATCTGTTCAAGATGAGTCCACTGTCGCCGCCGGTGGCGGAAGTGCGCGGCGCATTGCGCGAAGCTTTGCCCGAGGCTCTGATTGCGGACTTCCGTGAGTCGAATCCGATTATCACGCGCGGCCTGGACCGCGCCACAATTTTCCTGAGCCTGGTGAGCTTAATCGCGATGATCGTGGGCGCGCTGGGGGTCGCGATGGCGATGCACGCGCACCTGCAGCAGAAGATGGACAACATCGCGGTGATGAAATCGCTGGGTGCGACCTCCCGCGACATTATCGGCATTTATGTTCTCCAGACCCTGTTGCTGGGCCTGGTGGGCGGCCTGGCCGGAGTGGCAGTGGGCCGCATCGTGGAGCGCACGCTCCCGCTGCTGATCGCGCGTTTCTTCCACATGGACATCAAGCTGGGATGGAACCTCGCGGCCTCGGCGCAGGGGATCGCCGTGGGGCTGCTGACCACTCTGCTGTTCACATTGCCCCCGCTGCTGGCGATTCGCAAGGTGCGGCCGGCGCTGATTCTGCGGCGCGACATGCCGGAGGCGAAGATGACTTGGCGCAAGCGTCTTGCGGACGCGCGATTAAGCCTCGCGGCCGGCGGCGTGATTCTGCTGGGGATCGGCGGGATCGCGGCCTGGCTGGCGGATTCGCCGCGTGTCGGCGGATACTTTGCCGGCGGTTTGACCGTCGCGCTGATCCTTCTGGCGGCAGTGGCCAGCGTATTCCTGCGGCTGATCCGGGTCGTGCTGCGGCGGACGCCGTGGCGGATTCCCACTCTCGCGCGGCAGGGGTTCGCCAACCTCTATCGGCAGGGCAATCAGGCGCAGGCCATTCTGGTGGCGCTGGGACTGGGCGTTATGTTCACGCTCACCGTATATTTGGTGCAACACTCGCTGGTAGGTGAGATCGTACAAAGCGCCCCGCCGGATGCGCCCAACGTGTTTCTGATCGGCATTACACCGGAGCAGGTGGGTCC
>DATJEI010000101.1:0-3413 GCA_035496735.1 Bryobacteraceae bacterium
GACGATGGTTTCCAGCTTGTCGGCAAACTCCGGATCGTTGCTCACCTTGAAGGTCCGCAAGATGGGGCTTCAGACCATGCGCATGCCAGATGCGGCCGCACGCTGGCTTCGCTGACATCCGCGGCGGCCGCCATAGTCCGAGTACTCCACTGCGTTGCATTCTCGGGCTTCCCGCGCGTTGTCAACTCCACCACCTTCTTCACTTTGGCGTTGTTGATCGTGCGCGGCCGCCCGGGCCGCGTGGCATCCTTCTGCAACGCGGGCACTCCGCCCTTCAAGAAGCGGTTGCGCCAGCGCGCCACGGTTTCTGGCTGAATGCCTAGTTCGGCGGCAACCTCTTTGTCCTGAAGGCCATCTGCGGCGCGCAAAACAATCCGCGCGCGCTCGACGATGCGCGCGGGCAAAGACCGTCCTCGCGCTTGCTGCTGCAAGATCCTGCGCTGATCGGGATTCAACGAAGCAGGTTGCGCCACACGCATCGGTCGTCCCTCCCATTCTAAGGACGGCCGCTGGCTGAATCGTTAGATTCTTACGCCTTTAATCGTAAACAGAAATACTTCAACAAGGCTCAAGCTGCCTCAATTAGTTGGAGGACGTGGCGGATAGAAGCATCGGCCTTGTGGTAGGCAGTTTCCAACTTGCTGTTGGGACAGGCATCTCGATCGGGCCGATGGTGAAAGAGGCTGTTGGCGAGTGGGCCGCAGAGTTGCTTGTGGAACAGGACAAACGTGAGGGCGACCTTGGCGCCCTTGCCGGTGAGCCGGTAGGCGTAGCGTTTGCCGTCACGCTCGACCAGACCGTGGGCTTTCATTTTGCGCAAATCGTAACGGAGCTGATTCAGTCCGTAGGGTGAGGCGGCGATTCCGTAAGTGGTCAGGATGGCGTCGTGGATCTGCCTGGCAGACCAGCCGCCGACCACCGTTCCGCCGTGGAGCAAAACCTCCATGAGCCGGATCACCCGAGTGTCGTGGATTTTGATGCCGGGAAACTTGGCAGCGCCTACCGTGATCGGCAGCGCCAGCCGCTGGAGGAGCGGGAACTCGACATGGACGTTCAGGCCCTGTGCCTGGAAGGTGGCGAAGCGGTCGGTGATCTCGAGGAACTTCTCGCGCACGGCGGCGAGGTGGTCGAGGCCTTTCTTCAATCGGAAATCGGCCAGATTGTTGGAGCAGATCTCATTGCGCAGGAAGGTGGAGAACTTTTCGTACTGCTTGACGAAGGCGTGTTTGAAGTAGGCGCGGAAGATGTGATGGCCGTGCTCGATCTGCTCCAGGGTGGTGTGGAGTTTGCCCTTCAGTTGCTTGGTGACGCGACTGCCAAAGATCTCGGCGATCTTGTTGGCGGTCAGCCGCCAAAGACCAATCTCGCAGGAGCGTTCGAAGATGCGATGAATGGGGAAGTGGCGCTTGAAGATGAAATTGCGGCAATACTCGATCTGGTTGACGGCATAAAAGCGGCGGAGATTGATGGCGGCGCGCTCGCGCTTGGAGAACTTCGGGCCCAGAATCAGGGTCCAGTATTCCAGGCGCGCACGGATGATATCCGGGGAGAGCCGGTCGGCTGCGGCTTGCAAGGCGGCGACGTCATCGACGGCGAGGAAGGCGTTGTCGTTTTTGCGGAACCCGATGTGCTTCCGGTTCAGTTCCTGCTCGATAAAGGAATGGCCGTTGAGGTAGTAGGTGGTCTGGAAAGGGAAGAAGGAGGCGACGCGAAGCACCATCGGGCCCAAGGTTTCATCGCGCAAGTAGAAGTAGTAGTGGGTGTACCGGCTGCGCTGCTGCCTGAGAATCCGATGGTTGGGATCCTGGGTAGGGAACTTGGGAATGGAGCAACGGAAAGTAGCGCCTTGTTCCATACTCTGGAAAATGAAATAGACGCCATAGCGGCCGGTCCGCTCCATACGGCGGAGCCAAGGCCGGACGTACTCCTCTTTGCGAACACCTTTTTGGGCCCATTCGACGGGGATCTGGTGATTGCGGGCGAAGGCCTCTACCCATTGCCGATACGCGCCGGTTCTCTGGCTGAGGACGGTTTTGTCGACTACTGGGACGCCCACCACGTCGCGGAAAAAAAAGACCACCTGTTCGGGGCGGGACAAGCCGCTGAGGTAGCCATGGATGACGATGCGGTCGAAGCAGTGGTATACAAAGACGAGCAAGCTGTCGAACAGCTTTGCGAATAACTCCATCGGTCGCCTCCCGGATTTTGCTTCAGCAACGAGATCATCGGTCTGGCGGCCGATGGAGTCAAAGGCGCGCCCGGCGAGCGGCGATTCATCACGGTCAAAAAGAGGAGCTTGTGGCGCGAGCTTGCAGGCGGCAGGGCGCGCTTCCCCGAGCGGACGCGAGGGGCGCGCCCGGTCTCAGCGGGACTGCCGCTACCACGAACGAGGCCGCTGGAGAACGCGTCGATCCCGGATCGTGAGTGTGCGGTCATGGCGGCGCCGCGATTCAGAGCGGCGCATAGCCCCGCATTTTCTAAAGCGCTACGGGGCTTGTCTGTGGCTTCTGGCCGGCCGTCGCGCATGCCCTCTCTATCCCGGACGCGGTAGTCGGAAATTTCAAATATGTTTGGCTAGGACTGAGCAGGATTGGATTCGTGCGGGCGAACTGGTTTTCGACTCGCCTAGCTTGTTGGATATTCCAATCAGTACCGACGATGTCCGCGATCCGGAGTTCTTGAAACGAACAGGTGTGCCGGTCTGCCCGGATGGGACGATTCCGACGTTGCGTTATGTCATTCGAAAGAAGGGCACGGTGGAACTTGGATCCTTCGCCTGCGGGATGTGCCATACGCGCTTGCAGGCTAACGGAACTATTATCAAGGGCGCGCAGGGAAACTTCCCGGGGGACCGGGTAGTGTCATTCGGCGTCCGACGATTCGCGGCCAAGGATCCGGAGACGGCGCTAAAGACAGCACGACAGGTCGCGCGATCGCTCGTCCAGACCCCTTGGGCGAAACCAGACCCGCACGAGAATTGGTTCAGCGCACCCCTGGAAGAGCACCTCGGATATTACGAAGCGATTCCCCCGGGAATATTTCTGCGCCACCGATCCAGCGCCTTCGCGCCCACTCAATTGCCAGACCTAATCGGGCTGAAGGACAGGCGCTACCTCGATAAGAGCGGTCTACAACGCCACCGCGATGCCGCCGATCTGATGCGTTACGCGGCGCTGAATCAAGGTGCTGATGACCTGGGCGATTACAGTGGATTCATCCCTGCGTCGCCGGACTTCCGCACGCCCGTGGATCCCACGACCGTAGAGCGCTATAGCGACGAGCAATTGTACGCGCTGGCGCTGTATCTATACTCAATCAAGCCGCCCGCCAACCCGAACCGGAAAGACGCGCTAGCGAAGCGCGGATCAAAGGTCTTCGAGGCACAAGGCTGCGGCGGATGTCACACGCCTCCG
>DATJEI010000102.1:0-20813 GCA_035496735.1 Bryobacteraceae bacterium
AAAGAAGCAGGACCTCTCTGCGCCCACCTGCAACGATTGTCACGGCAATCATGGTGCGGCCCCACCCAGTGTGGCCTCGGTGGCCAACGTCTGTGGCACGTGCCACGTCCGTCAGGCCGACCTATTCCAGAAGAGCCCGCACGCCAAGCCGTTCCAGGCACTAGGTAACGGCGCCTGTGTGCAGTGCCACAGCAACCACGAAATCCAACATCCCAGTGACGAAATGCTGGGGGTGGGGAAGCAGTCGGTTTGCGTGGATTGTCACTTTGAAGGTACGTCCAGCTACAAGGCGGCTGCGGCTATGAGCGGAGGGATCGGCGGTCTTGCGGCGCAGATCCGCGGGGCAGGGCAGATCCTTCAAAAGGCCGCGAACGACGGTATGGAGGTAAGCCGGTCTCAGTTCGATCTCAGAGAAGCCGAAAACCAGCTGATCAACGCGCGGGTTCTGATCCACAGTTTCGCACCCGGGCAGGTGGAGGCGGCAGTGAAGCCGGGGCTGGAAATCGCACGGAAGGCGAATCAAGCCGGCCTGGTTGCGCTGTCGGATTTCCAATTCCGGCGCAAGGGGTTGGCCGTGTCCCTGCTGTTCATTGCGATCGCCGTCGCCGCGATTTTTCTGAAGCTGCGTCAGATCGAACGCCGGCAGACGTCCAGCAGCTGAGTAAGGATCCGCGGGCGCGCCGGGTTCTCACTTCTCGTGGATCAGAGAAAGCAAATACATCACAATGCCCGCCAGCATGAGCGGGCACCCGATCATCAAGAAGCCCATGAACGCGAGCGGGTGCACCACCAGCAGTGAGGCGAGCTGGACCAGCAACCCGGCGCCGATCAAGAAGCTGGCCCACTTGATTCTGCGTTCGACCGTTTCCATGGCTACTGCTTTTCCTTCCAGAAGGTATCGTCTTTAAGCGACGCGACGTCGTGCACGAATTCGTGGCAGCCGCTCGAAACGCAGGATAGCTTATTAGCCTTTACCCGGCTCAGCAGATCGGGAACTTTGTTGTGCGCCGATCCTTCCTCAAAACGGCGCGCTCCCAAGTGGCAGTGGAGACACTCGCTGTTAGGAAATGGCTGGTACAACTTGATGGCTTCCGGTTTGGGCGCGCCGCGGATGTATTGCACCCACAGATGCTGGAGTCCCCGTGCCTTGGCTTTCACCCCGCCGAACATAGTGTATTCGGTGTGGCAGGTGTAGCAGGCGTGATCGCGCGGAATCCGGTTGTTCTGGAAATGGCGCGCGGGGACATAGCTCGGGTCGTCGATATAGAGGGTCCTGCCGAAGCCGTCCATCACGTGACAGGAAAGGCAGAAGCGGGTGGACGTCGCCCGGTCCATCTGTTCCGAGAACCCCGTCCACGCGGCCATCACCGGCAGCGCAAAGAGCGCGACGAACGCCAGAATCTTGCCTTCCCGCGAACGCGTGAGCTCGACACGGAAGCCGACAAACAAGGCGATCAGCGCCGCCGCGAGGCAGAACAAGAGTACGACGGACACCGGCATTGCAGGCAGTTATTCGCTACTTCGCCAGGCTGCGGTAGTAGTCGACCAGTTCCTTGATCTGGTCCGGCTTGAATTGCTTGCCGTAGGCAGCCATGCTCTGGCCCTTGCCGTCTGTGACTACTTTGATCATCTCTTGGGCGCTCATTTTCTCCGCCGCTTCGCGCGCGCTTACAATCTTCAATTTCTTGCCCATGGCGGTCTTGCCCGCGCCATCCGGGCCGTGGCAGGTAGCGCACTTATTCAAATACAGGTCCTTGGCGTCTGCCTGCGCCCAGGCACTACCGGCGGCAGCCAGGAGCAATACTGCGCCAATCGCGGTGAGTTTTATCAAAAGTCTCATAAGTTAATGGTATCCGATCGGAAGATCTCCTCAGAATGCGTGCGTCCAGGCGATGGTTACCAGGTTCGCACCGAAGTTGTTGCCGGGCACGATTTGCTCGATGTAATAGGTCCGCTGCAACTGCAGTGTTAAGCGGCCCAGTTGTGGAACATCGTAATAGATCGAGCCGGTGGCGTATGGGAACTTTACGGGACCGTATAAGGGGAGTTCGCCGGCGATTTCACCCATTCCCGTGGTGCGCACGTAATTGCCGGTGATGTTGATGCCCAGGCGGCGCGTGGGCTCTAGCTTCAGCCCGGCCTGCCAGATCCGGTTCACGGTCTGATCCCGTAGCGCCAGATTCTTGGTCGGTGCCGGGCCGCGCAAAAAGTCAACAAAGTCCTCCGCGAATAAGCTGTCGTAACTGAAGCCGGCGAAGACCGAGTACCGCGGGTTAAACTCGTACGTGGCCGTGACGGCGTTGCTGCGAACAGTGCTACGGTAGCCCGTGTCGAGCAGTTTTCGGTTGCGCACGACGGCGTTGTCTTCGATATAGAACTTCTCGGTGGGACGCACGCGGGCGACGAACCGGCCGCCGATGTCGGTGTGCGGCGTCACACGGGTGTAAGAGGTCCCGTTAGTGGTGGATTCGACGTCCGCTCGAATCGTAAACACTTTACTGGGCTGATAGTAGACACTGCCGATGGGCCAAACGGTGTTGATGTGTTTAGTTCGCGTAGGGTCCAATACGCCGTCTTCGAGCATGCGGATATCGGTATTCAGGTAGCGAATTCCGGCACGGAACAGCAGCGAAGCCGCTGGCGTGAACGCCATATTCAAATCCAGCGTGTGGGCGGCTATGCGCCAGTGGTTCTGCGACTCTCCCGTAACCACAGTGCTTCCGTTGACGCTGCGAAAGTCGGCATTGCTATCCACTGTGAAGTGGGTATAGCGATAGTCGAACATCGTGCTCCACCATTCATTTAGTTTGTACGTCAAGCCCTGGTCCAATACCTGATTGGGCTCGGTAACTTGAGCGCGCGTCGAAAGGGAAATGGCATAGGAAGCATCGGCGGTGCCAGCCGTATTTGTGCGGGCGATCCCGTTCATACTCATGTCGAGTGAAGCCGGTCCGCTATAGCGGTAATAAAGATACGAGCCGCGCGCGTCCAGTCGGTGCAGGATCTTCCCGGTGTAAGAAAACTCGCTAACGGGCGTTTTGAGGCGCCGGAAATCGGACCAGGAAACGCCGTTCAATGGTTCTTTCCTGGTAGCGGCGTCATTCACATTGATGCTGAGCAGGGGCGATGTCAAATTCTGCCCGTCGACGGCATCTTCAAAAGTCTGGTAACCGAGGCGATAGTGCAGGGTCCAATCCTTGACGGTATAGTCGATGCCGCCGGTGACCCGGTTGGATACCTCATTGATGGGCGCAAACAGGTAGTATGGGTTGGCACGCGCGAATGCACCCCAGGCGTCGGATGATCCAAAATAATCCAGGGATCGCGTGGTGAACGTCGTCCCATCGCGCGTATTTCGGTAATATTCAAAACTGAACTTCAAGTTGTTGGTAGCGTGCACCAGCAGGTTAATGGAACCGAGCTTGCGCACGGTAGCCCAGTTATGGTTGTTGGTCAGTCCGCTCAGCCCGTTGGGGAGCGTCGCGGCGTCGTTGCGGTCCCAATAGGAATAGCTCTGGCGAAAATTCGCTCTCAGGTCGTAGAGCCGGCTCTTGCGCACCGTAAGTTGCAGGGCGGTGAAGGGATCGCCGCCGATTCCGCTGGCGGTGAGGGAGTAATCATCGGCGAAGCGGTTCTCGCCGTCTTTCGCCTTGCCGAAGAGGCTGAAATCGAGCAGACGTGGACCCTGGCGCAGATTGAACAACTCCTGGAATTTGGGCTGATAGCCACTGACGTCGGTGAAGCGGTAGCCGAAGGTGGCGGATCCAGAGTTTTCAAACCCTCCCCAAGAGAGCGGCCCGGCGCTATCTGGCGGCTTCGCGCTATCTTGCGCCAGCAGACTGCCTGTGAGCATCGCGAATGCAATTGTGATTGTGGTTTTCATCGCGTGTCCTCAGTGCAGGAAGTTGACGTCAAAGTTCGACCCGTGGATCGCGGCATGGCAACGCGTGCAGTCGCCGCGGGTCTGAAAGCCCAGCCGCCCGTGCGGCACGTTGGCGGCGAACGGATCCACGTGGCACTGCAAGCACAGGAACCGGGTCTCGCGCCGGATCAGCAACCTTGCATTCACGCTGCCGTGCGGCGTGTGACATGCCGTACAACCTTCCACTTTCACTGCGGAGTGCTCGAAGACAAATGGCCCGCGTTTCTCGATGTGGCATTGGGTGCAGGTTTCCCAGCCGCTCTGGCGGAGCGTGGCCCGATTGGAAGTGCCGTGTGTATTATGGCAGTCCGTGCACTTCATCAAACCTTCCGGAACGCGATGATGCGTGGGCAGAGCGAACTGGGCCTGTATGTTGCCGTGGCATCCAAAGCACAATTCCGGCTGGGGCTTAATGAGTTGGCTATTGTGCAGCCAGCGGTTCTCTTCCGGCAGCTTAGGAACATTGAAGAAATTGCCTTGGGCGGTCCCCAGGCGTTCGGCTTGAGGGTTGTTTCCGGCTTCCACCAGATGTATCGAGTGGCAACTGTTGCAGGCAACGCCATGCTGGATATGAGGGGAGTGCGTGAAGTCCTTCTGATCGCGGTTGCTCTGATGGCATACCAGGCAGCGTTCGGCGTTTTGTCGGGGATTCGCCTTGAATGAGAAAATCAGCTTGTTGGCTGCGGCGGTCTTGGCGTCGTCGCCCTGGGAGGCTTCCTCGGCATCGGCGTGGGCCTTTCCCGGGCCGTGGCACATTTCACAACCGGTTACCGAATCCGTCCTTGGAGGTTTTATTTCCGCGTGGTGAGTCTTGCTAAATTCCTGGAATTCCGCCACGTGACACGACCGGCAGCCTTCCGCTCCCAAATAAGCGGCGCCGGCCACAGGCGCCATGGCCGGTACGCTCACCGAGGCCGCCTCTGTCGCGGCAGGCCGTCTTTGGGCAGAAGCGGCCGCGCAGAGCAGCAACAATCCTATTAACCAATGTCTGGAGGTAATTGGCCTCGGCATGTTTTCTCCTTCGTAGCACGTCACGCACCATAGGGGCGGACAGCCGTATAGTGCTGCAACAAAGGCGCAATCGAGGCGCTTCCCTTTATGCTATGCGAAATTTGCCCCAAAGTCCATGACCAAGTGGCGTCACATTACGCAGCAGAGAGGAGGATAAGCTGCACGAACTTAGCCGAACACGAGGACTCGGGCGGGGCTAGTTCTCCGGCTCGATCGCGTAGTAGCCCTTCCGGGCTTGTGGCTTATACTCTTTATTCGCGAGTTTGATCTCAATTTTGTGATACGAACCGTCTCGCTTGGGATTTGGGGGCTGATAAGTAATGGCGTATTGCGACCGCATTTCATCCTGAATCTCGCGGAAAATGTCGTCGAGCGAGTGGCTACGATCCACGTGAAACACTTGCCCACCGGTCTCCGAAGACATCCGGCGCAGGTCACCCTCGCCGCCGCCGCCAAAGTTGATGCTTCCGAAACCGCCGCCGTATGCCGCGCGATCCTGGTAGTCAATGCTGTAAATAATCGCATCGCCTTTTTGCGCGGCCTCGATCGCCTTATCGCGCGTGATTTTGCTTCCGGTATCGACGCCGTCGGTGATCAGCACCAGTGCCTTGCGACCCACTTCGTGCTTCAGTTCGTCGTTAACCGCAAGATACACCGCGTCATAGAGAATCGTGCCAGCCTGATTCTGCATGGTCGGAACCGGCCCTGGATGCAAGCCCCCTACGGGCACGCTCAAGCGCAACTGCTTTAGTCCTTGTTGCAGGCTGTGCGCCGAATTGGTCAGGTCTTGCAGCAACTCGGCTTCGGCTCCAAACTGAATCAGGAACGCCTGATCCTTGGGGCGCAGAACTTTCGAGAAGAACTGGGAAGCCGCGCGCTGTTCCGTGTCGATCAAGCGCTCCTGGCTGGCGCTGGTATCGACCAGTAGGCCGATGGTCAGCGGAAGGTCGGTTTCGCGCGTGAAGTTCTTGATCTGTTGCTCTTTGCCGTCTTCGTAGATCTTAAAGTCGTCCTTCTGGAGGTTACTGATCAACGCGCCTCCTTTGCCGCGGACGCTTGCCAGTATACTCACCAAATTTACGTCGACGCGGATTGGCTCCTCTTGAGCCAGCAGGACGACGGCCCCCGTGAAAGAGCCCAGGAGAACTACGGAACCCACACCCAGCGCAATGAGGGACTTCATACTTACAATGTAGGATGTCTGAGAGCCGAATAGAGTTCCATGCGAAAAGCGATTAACCACTTGAAGAAAGCCGATCCGATCCTGGCCGCCATTATCCAGCAGGCTGGTCCCTACCGGGTGACATATATGGAGCCCGTGTTTCAGACCCTTGTGCGGTCAATCGTCTACCAGCAGCTCAGCGGCAAGGCGGCGATGACGATCTTCAATCGCCTGGCTGAGGCGGCGAAGGTGACTCCGCTGACGCCCGAGTCGATCCTGAAGCTGCGTCCCCAAAAAATGCGCGCGCTGGGTCTTTCCAAGCAGAAGACAGTCTACATCCGCGAACTGGCTCGGTTAACCCGCGATGGCGACATTCAGTTCGAGCGTCTGCCGGAGATGGAAGACGCCGCTATCATTGAGACCCTGACCCGCGTGAAAGGCGTGGGCGTTTGGACGGTGCAGATGTTCCTGATGTTCGCGCTGCAGCGTCCCAATGTCCTGCCGGTGGGAGATCTGGGTGTCCGCGCGGCCATGAAGAAAGCCTACGGTTTGGCGGAGCTGCCCAAACCACAGGAAATGGAGTCCATTGCCGCGTCCTGGCATCCTTACCGCAGCATTGCCAGTTGGTACCTGTGGCGGAGCCTGGAAAATCCGGGTACGGCATGACGCCGCCGCAGCGCCAGGGCGGTTGCCGGCGTCAATCTGCCGGGTTGGTGGCGAAGACCGCCACTTCGACCGTAAAGCCGCGATCGTCCATTTCGAGCATCGCCTTGACCGCATGAGCGATTTCGCCGCCGCGCAGTTTGCCCTCGGTCGCCTTTTGCGGAAAGCCGGCGGTGGCGGCAAAGTTGGTCAACACTTCACTGGGATTCACCAGCATCACCCGGATGTTATATTTCCGCAGCTCTGCCCGCCAGCACTCGGTCATGCCGCGAAGCGCGAACTTGCTCCCGTAATAAGCGGTGCCGTTGGCCGCGCCTCGCAGCGCCGCGGTAGAGGCGATATTTATGATGTTGCCCCGATTTCTCTTGATGAAAATCTTGGCAGCTTCACGGCCCATCAGCATCGCTCCCGTGACGTTGGTGTCGAACACCGCCTTAAAGTGCGCGAGTTCGAGCTCAACCAGTGGCTTGAACACCCCGACGCCCGCGTTATTCACCAGGATGTCCAGATCTCCAAACTTCGCCAGGACCTCGCTGTAAGTGCGCTCAACATCCGCTTCCTTCGAGACGTCGGCCTGAATCCCTAGTGCGCCGAGTCCCTTCGCGGCCGCTTCCAGGCGTCCTTTATCGCGTCCCGTGATAGCGACGCGCGCTCCCCTTTCCGCAAGGGTCTTTGCGATTGAGTAGCCGATTCCGGCGCTTCCGCCCGTAACCAGGGCAACTGCATTTTTGAGATTCATGTTTGCTCCTGAAAGATTATAGCCGTTCCGGAGTCGCGCGGAGCGGGCCATGTAAGCGGCAATCCGCAAGTGTCGCGGCGGCCCTTAGAAAATGTTTTCCTGTCGTTTGAGGGTTCCGAAGGTGCCGATGTTGGAGACGGCGAACGACACCCGGAACTGGCTTTCGTCGCGCGTGCCGAGGCTGAAGCGCCCATATTGGACGCTCAACCCGCAGCAATCGGTATTGTAGGTCACCTGAGTTTGCGTGTACTGCATCACTCCCTTGAGGTAATCGTAGTAGGCACTGAACCCGAAGCTCAATCCTTTGCGGGTATCCGAGCCGTAGGAAATGACGCCTCGGAACTGATTGGCGCTGGGCGCGATGGCGGGATCGGTATTCACGTGCGACTGGCTTACCGAAACATGGTATTGCTTGTAGCGCCCGTCGACGCTCAAGCTGCTGTTCGCGAAGCGGTGGAACAGGGGATCGTAATCCGTGCGCCACTCGAGACCCAATCGGGATTGCACGCGAAGTGCGCTCACGATCGGCGACGACCGCCGCGCACCGTCCAGGAAGCCATACCCGGTTATATCGAGGGCGCTTTGAATGACGTTGCGCTGGCCAGGAATGATAGCTCCGCCGAAGGTCGGGTCGAAGTAACGGTCGTAGAGCAGCTGCCAATTGACGAAATCGGTAATCGTACCGTTCTTGTCCTTAGCCAGCAAACGATTGTTGAGGGAAAACTCCACCTGATTTGTATTGCTGAGTACGTCGGTCTCATCGAAGCGGATGATGCGGTCAAAATTGTCGATTCCCCCGGTATATTGATAGGTGATCCGAGGCTCAATGACATGTTTAACTTTTGAGCCTATCCAACTGGGAGCATTAAAAACCCTTTGCAGAGACGGCAGAAGGAAGTCAATGCTCGCCTCCCGCGAATTTCGCACTATATTTTGCCCTGAGAAGACGCCCGGGCTGACGGCACTGGATTCATAAGATGTCTCACGAATGGCGAAACTAGGGACAACCTGAATTCCGGGCAGGCGGAGGACAGTGGTGATCCGCGGGGCAAGATCCAGTCGGTCGACGAATTGACGGGTCTGGAACAGGTTTTGGCTTCGCCTGAGCAATCCAGCGCTCGAATCGAAGGAGACCCAAAAAGGCAACGCGCCGACGTCCAGCTGGTGTTCGCGCTGGTTAAATTCCAGTTCGGGGAGCTTCCGAATGGAAATATCGTTGCCAGGCGTGGTGCTCAGGAAGTTAACATTATTCCCGGCGACCAGATTGATCCCGAAATCCGACCAGTGCTTGGTCACGAAGCCCACGGAATGTGTTTGTGAAAACACAGCTTCGTTAAAGGATTCCGTGAACTGCTGGCGGAAGGCAAAGGATGTGATGTAATCGAGTTCCCCGTGTGCCGTCCATCCGCGGCCAAAGTCGGACGTGACGTGTCCCAGGATGAGCGCTCCGCTCGCAGGCGGGACTAGATTACGTTTGTCGGCAACGCCGTCGACAGTCAGGTCAAAAAAGGTCCTTTGAGCAGGGTCTCCTCGAAGATTGAGGTGATGAGCCAGACCCGCCAAACTAAAATACTGAGCGCTATAGGTCAGATCGTAGTTGCGGTTAATGGCCCAATAATAACCCGCCCCGATTTCGTATCCTCGGATTGAGCTATTGCCAAAGGTAGGGATGAGGAATCCGCTGCTACGTGGTTCTTTTTTAAGGGACTTATAAAAGTATGGAAAGTATACCAGGGGCATGCCCTTGAGATAAAACCATGAGCTCCGGGATGTGGCATGGTCGCCGGGGATCACTTCGAACCTGGGGCCTTTGACCCGCCACCAGGCCCGGGGCAGGACGCAATCGGTCAGGAACCCGTCGTGAAGGATATAGTGATCCTCGAGACGTTCTGCCCATTTCCCTTGAAAATAAAAGGGAGTTTGAGTGATCAAGAGGCCTCTGCGGGCCTGGATTCGCGAGGTAGCGGATCCGCTCACCTCGTAGAACTTTCCGGTCTCCGTATTGACGTTGTACTCCGCGTGATCGCAGTCCAGCTTTTCGCCGCGCACGAAGTGCTCGAAGTGGACATGGCCGCGCGCTTCTGCATCGCCGGTTTCGGTGTTGTAATCCAGCTCGTCCGCGCGCAGCAGCATGTCGGAGGTTTCGAGCCGGACGTTTCCACGAAGATGCCTCACGACGCCTTCGGCGTCCTGGGTCACGGATTCGATATGAACGTGCTGCGCGTCGGGCGCACCAGGGCGGGGCGGGATAATCTTCTGATCCGGATTGGCGCTGAGGGAGGGCGGGGGGCTAGGTGGGGGTAAAGCAGGGCGATAGACTTGTGCCCCTAAGTCGGGGAAGGCAAAGCAGCCCATTAAACAAAATGCGTGACAAATGTGTCGGAGTATGGTACCAAAGACTAATGTACTGGTACGCAGCGGCTGGTAATCAGTACTCAAGAGGCACCGTGGGAAAGCCCATTGTAGCAGCCGCGGGTAGCAAAGCTCTTAAAAACTGAATCAATATGCAGTGCGTCCATTGCCAGGCCTGGAACGAAGACGACGAGCGGCGTTGCACCCGTTGCGGACGGCGCCTGCATGCGTCTGCGCCACCGGCTGGTCTTGACACGTATCCTCTGATGCAAGCGACTGCGCCGGCTCTGGAAACTTTGCAGGGAGGGCGATCCCTTCACAAGGAAGCGGCGGGTCCTGCCACGCCTCTTGCACCTCCGGGAGTTTATCAGCCTTGGCTCTTCCGCGACCCGTCGCAAGGTCCGAAGGTGGTCCCGATCCCGACGCTTACGCCGCGGCCTCATCCCGCACCACGGAAGCACCGCGTTCAGAATACCGCGCGTGCGCAGGAACCAAGAGCGAATACAGCATCCCGGCGCATGGTGGATTCGCAGCAGTCGCTCGATTTCCACGCGGGCGCGATGGCGGAATCGTCATTAGGGACGGAAGTAGAAGCAGTCATTTATTGTGACGCTCCGGTGGCGTTGCCGGTGCACCGCCTCATGGCGGTCGCCGCGGATGCCAGCATGATCGCGATCGCGCTGGGCCTCTTTTTAGCCATCTTCTACTTATCCGGTGGCCGGGTTATTTTCACAAAGTCCAGTCTGATCCTGTTGGGCGGAGTGATCGCGGCGGTAGTGTTCTTATACCGTATGTTGTGGTGCCTGGGCGGAGGGGATTCTCCGGGAATGCGCTTTGCAGGTTTGCGGCTGGTCGATTTTGACGGGCGGCGGCCTGCACGCGAACAGCGCACGATTCGGCTAGCGGCTTCGATGCTCAGTATCGTATCGGCCGGTTTGGGCCTGGTCTGGGCACTCGTCGACGAAGAGAACCTCACCTGGCACGATCATATTTCCAAGACCTTTCCCACTCCGGGCTAACGGTCTTTGCGAAGACCTATTCCCGATTTCCAGATTCCCCGGCGCGATGGTAGGCTGAAGGGGTGGGTAGTCCGCTCGCTCGCTTCACATCCTCACGGGTTTATGTCTCACTAACACTATTTGCCGTCGGCGGGGCTTTGTTCAGCGCTTGGAATGCGCTGCGCTGGAGTCCGTCCTGGATCGCCGCAGCGTTATTTGCGATATCGGCGCTGGCTCTGGCCGGGGTGACCATTCGCCCGGTCATCGAGATCTATGAGACGCATCTGGCGATTGGGCGGCGAAGAATTCCGTGGCGCGACGTCCGGCGAGTGGATCAGACCGGTTGGAATACGCCGTTAGTGGTGGTTCTAACGCTGGATGAAGGCCAACGGATACATCTTCTCTATTCCGGAGACCTCGACTCATCGGCCAGCCTGCTGCGGCACCTCCGCCGTTTCTCGCGGGAGGCTCTTCTCGACGGTGTTCCGTACCGCGAATTTTGGAGGGAACTAGCCGGCCCTCCCCCCTCCAGTGAGCCACCCACGAACTCGTCCCCTGAACCAGCCGACAAGGATGCGTCTGTGCCTGTTCGCTACCCCGTGCTTCGCAGTGAGGACGAAGAGGAAGTGGAGCGGTTATTCCAGCGCTTGAAATCGGTAGGGCACTTGGAATCCAAGAGCTCCGACGAAAAAGAGTAATTTCTCCGGCAATCTTGTGAAATCCAAACCACGAAGCCGGCGCCTGTGGCTAGGGGTGGTCCTGCTTGTCGGGCTACTGTTAGCCGCCGTGTTACACGCGCAGATTTTGGGTGCGCTGGGGGCTTATCTGGTGCAAGCGGGTCCACCTCAAAAAGCCGATGCAGCTCTGGTGTTGGCGGGGGATGGATGGGGCTACCGGGTCCTCACGGCGGCCCAGTTGGCTCGCGACGGCTTTGTTCCGAGGGTGCTGGTCAGCGGACCGGATGGCGCTTACGGTCTCCATGAGTGCGACCTGGCGATTCCGTTCGCGGTGAAGCACGGATATCCGGAATCGTATTTTGTGCACATGGAAAACTCGGCCCGCTCGACGGTGGCCGAGGCGCGAGCAGTTCTGCCAGAGATCCGCCGCATGGGCGTCCAGCGCCTGATCGTAGTCACCAGCAACTTCCACACGCGCCGGGCTGGAGCAATTTTTCGAAAGTTAGCGCCGGATCTGACGATCCTGGTTGTAGCTGCACAGGATAAAGACTTCACGGCCGATGGCTGGTGGCATGGCCGCCAGGGACAGAAGACGTTCCTGATGGAGTGGGAAAAGACTATCGCCAATGGGATGGGACTTTAGCGCATGCATCGGTAACGCCTCGCGATATAGTGTCACTAGACGGTGCTCCTTCGATGCTCGCGATTCTCATCTTCATATTGGTGTCCGGTGCTGCCTTTGCGCAGCCGGTGTCCCAGCCGGCGGGTTGCGCCATGGCGCGGGCCTGGAGCGCGTGCGATCTGGCGTTTGAACTCGCAGCGCAGGAGATTCCTGAGCGCGCCGAACTTCGCGCGGAGTTTCGCTCGCCCCGCTTCAAGACATATTTACTTCGCGCGTTTGTGGATGATCGCAAGCTGATCATCCGCTTCGCCCCCACCGAAGCGGGTAAGTGGGACTATCGCTTGACTAGCAATCTTCCCCGGCTGGACGGGCAGGCCGGGATTGTGACCGCCGCCGAGTCGGAGTCGCCCGGCTTCGTACGGATTGCGAACGAGCACCATTTCGCCACGGAAAATCTCAAACAGCATTTGTGGATGTCGATCGGCGTCGACCGCTTTGCGGAAATGCCGCGGCCCGAGTTCGAGCGGTTGGTGGAGCAGCGATCGCAGGAAAAGTTTAGCCATCTTCGGATCACGATTGACGACCGGACCGATCTGGCCGAAGCGGCCGCACGGATGCGCATCATCAATGACAAGGGTTTAACCGCCGACATCGTGCTGGCTGGTATACCGGCGGATGCGAGACAACGCGAAGCGTACCTGAATGGCGTAGTGGCACGTTTTTCCGCTTTTAACATTACCTGGGCGGGCATCCCGTCATTCGAAGCAGCGGCGCATGGACGCGCTGTGCTAAAGGATACCGGAGACCTGCTGAAAAAATTGGATTCCTACGATCATCCGCGCACTACCATGGCGGCGGGAACCTCGGCGGCGCTCGCGGGCGATGGATGGATGAACGTCTTGACCTACGGCACTGCCGACCAGAATGTCGGAACGGTGGAACACCAGTTCTACCAGCTTCCCGCGGTGAACGCCGGAATTCAGTCGCAGCAGGATCTCTGGAATGCCACGATGAACGGTCAATATCCGGCGTCGGGTTCGGGGCCCTATATGAAGGCTTGGGCAGAGTTCATGGCCGGAAATCGGTATTGGGAGCTGGAGCCGTATTTCGATGTCGACGGCGGCCGCGCGATCGCTCTCGAGGGAGTCGAGTACATTGTTTACGTCGAAAAGCCGGGACTGGTGGAACTGACGGTTGAGAATCACAGCTACGACGTGGCGTGGATGAATCCTGCTACTGGCGAATTGATTCAGCAGAAGGACTATAAAGGAGAGCACTTCACTGGGGAACCACCCGACAAGTCCCACGATTGGGTGCTGCGAGTTTCGCGCGAGGGACACAAAGCCGGGATGCTAAAGTCCTACAAGTTCGATTCGCGGCCCGTGCCGGTGCAAGAAGTAGAGTTGAATCCTTTGAAGATTCCCTTCGAAATTGCGGCCCCAGCGGGTACCGAACTCTGGCTTTCAAAACCGGCTCCGTTTGCGGTCAAAATCAAGCGCGACAGCCGGGCCACTCGCTCTTTGTGGGTCGAATGGACCGCCGAAGTCGCGCTCGATGGCGAAGGCTACCGCGTGGTGGGAACGGGGAAGGAAGGAACGCTCGCCATACCGAGGTCGCTGGCGAACCGCTACCCGGCGCTCATGAGCCTCCATCTGATGCTGCTCAACGCCAACGGAAAGGCGTACGCGCTGGATCGGGTGTATAAGCTGAACCCATGAGCGCGTATGTGCTGGCGATTGACACCACAGGCGACGTGGGAAGCATAGCGCTGGCCGGTGAATGCGGCGTAATCGAGGAAGTAATGCTCGACTCGCCTGATGGGTTCGCTCATGTGCTGTTCGATGAAATCGGGCGTTTGCTGGAGCGGCACGGTCTGGAGGTTTCGCAGATGGACGCATTCGCATCCGCATCGGGTCCAGGTTCTTTCACCGGGGTGCGCGTCGGCCTAGCTGCGGTGAAGGGCTTGGCCGAAGCTACCGGGCGCAAAGTGATTGCGGTGTCGAATCTGCAGGCATTGGCGTGGCACGGGTCCCGGTCGCTGCGGGCGGCGGTGCTGGATGCACGGCGCGGCGAAGTCTATGGCGGGTTGTACAACGCTGCGCTGGAAATTATGCAGGAAGAGGTGGTTGCGCAGCTTCCGGTTTGGCTGGCCTCCCTACCGCAGGGCGAGCTTGAAATCGTCACCCAAAGATTCCTCCTCGGCGGTGCGACAACGCCAGCTTTCGGACGTCACCGATTCGTCCAGGCACCCAAGGCCTTGGCAGGGTCTATAGGCCGCATCGCATTCGACCGATTGCTGTCTGGAGTAGTACTAGATCCCGCAGAGGTCGATGCCAACTACGTCCGGCGCTCCGATGCCGAATTGCTGTGGAAGGATACGCTGCCCGACTCGGTGGGTTGACCCGGCGGGAAGGCGCGCCGTCCAAGTCTGCCTTGACGCACGTGAACCAGTGCGGATATACTCGAACGGAGTTCAAGACCCGCGCATGATCTATTTTACCCGTCGGTTGCGCGTATTAAACGCAGTGGTCCCTATCTCGCTCGCCGGCGGCGCCGGCACCATCCCACTCAGGAGGTTTATCTATGGCTAAACAGAGTACTCAGCACAAACTGGACCGGGTACGGCCGCCGCGCGTGCATGTGACTTATGACGTCGAGGTCGGCGATGCCATTGAGTTGAAGGAACTACCATTCGTCATGGGAGTCCTGGGCGACTTCACCGGCCAGCCGACCGAGCCGCTACCGCGGCTGCGGGATCGCAAATTTGTCGAAGTGAACCCCGACAATTTCGACAATGTGCTGGAGGGCATGAAGCCGCATTTGTCATTCTCGGTAGAGAACAAGCTTAGCGAGGATTCGAATGCTCCGCAGCTCAAGGTGGATTTGCATTTCAAGAGCATGGATGACTTCGAGCCGCAAAACGTTGCCCGCCAGGTGAAGCCTCTCAAGGAACTGCTGGATCTACGCACCAAGTTGAGCGACTTGCGCGGCAGCTTGCAGGGCAACGACAAACTGGAGGAACTGCTGCTTGACGCCGTGGGCGACAAGGACAAACTGGACAAGCTGAAGAAAGAGATGGGTGATGGAGGTTCCAATGGCTGAAGCTAAACAGGGTGCGGCTCCCAAAGCCGCCGAAAAAGTTTTGGAGAAAGGCCTTCTCGACCAGATCGTCGAAGAAGGCCGCATGGCTAAAGACAGCGGCGCCAAGGAGCGCGGCAAGGACCTGGTCAAGGAGTTTGTGGCGGGAGTGCTCGACGGCTCCATGACCGTGACGCGCGACGCCGAGACCATGATCAACGCCCGCATCGCGCAGATCGATCATTTGCTCTCCATACAAGTGAACGAAATCCTGCATCACGCCGCCTTTCAGAAGCTGGAAGGGAGCTGGCGCGGGTTAAAGTACTTGCTGGACCAGAGCGAGACCAACGATCAGCTCAAGATCAAAGTCCTCAATGTGTCGAAGAAAGAGCTGCTGCGGGACCTGCAGCGGGCTCCCGAATTCGATCAGAGCGCGCTGTTCAAGAAGGTTTATGAAGAAGAGTTCGGCATCTTTGGCGGAGCTCCGTTTGCCTCACTCATTGGCGATTATGAATTTGGAAAAGGACCCGAGGACATGGAGTTGCTGGAGCGGATCGCGCAAACCGCTTCGTCGGCCCATGCGCCGTTTCTGAGTGCGGCCAGCCCGGAATTCTTCAACCTGGAGAGTTACGCGCAGCTGGATGCGCCGCGCGATCTGTCGAAGGTGTTCGACACAACCGAGTATGCCAAGTGGAAGTCTTTCCGGGCAAGCGAGGATTCTCGCTACGTCGGTCTCACCTGCCCGCGCGTGCTGGGACGCCTGCCTTACGGGAAAGACACCAAGGCTGTGGAGGCCTTCCACTATGAGGAGAACGTGGATGGAACCGACCACTCGAAATACCTGTGGACTAATGCTGCCTACTCGCTGGGCGCCCGCTTGACGAACGCCTTCGCGATGTATGGCTGGTGCGCGGCTATTCGCGGCGTGGAAGGCGGCGGACTGGTCGAAGGACTGCCGGTCCATAACTTCTATACCGACGAAGGCGACGTGGCCATGAAGTGCCCGACGGAAGTCCCCATCACGGACCGGCGTGAGAAAGAGCTGGCGGATCAGGGATTCATCCCCCTGGTGCACTGCAAAGGCACCGACTACGCGGCGTTCTTTAGCGTGCAGAGCGCGCAGAAAGCGAAGCTGTACGACAAGGAAGCGGCCAACGCGAATGCGCGGCTGTCGACTCAGCTGCCATATATTTTCGCGGTATCGCGCTTTGCCCATTATCTGAAGGCGATGATGCGCGACAAACTTGGCAGCTTCATGTCGCGCACGGATTGCGAGCGCTGGCTGAATCAATGGATCAGTAACTATGTGACTCCCGACGATACGGCGACGCAGGCTACCAAGGCGCAATACCCCTTGCGCGACGCTAAGATCGAGGTTTCAGAAGTTCCGGGAAAACCGGGCGTGTATCGCGCCACGGCGTTCCTGCGTCCCCACTTCCAGTTGGACGAGTTGTCCGTATCATTGCGTCTGGTAGCGGAATTGCCCGCTAGCGCGCGCAAATAAACGAAGGCAGTGATCCACATTTGTAGAGAACGGCGCGAATAGAAACGAGGAGGATTTATGGCACAGAGTGATATGTTTTTGAAGATTGATGGCATCGAGGGTGAAAGCGCCGACGATAAACATAAAGGCGAGATCGACCTCGAGTCCTGGTCCTGGGGCGAGACCAATTCCGGCTCATTCTCAACCGGCGGCGGCGGGGGCGTCGGCAAAGTGAGCATGAACGATTTTCATTTCACTGCGCAGATCAACACCGCGACTCCGAAACTGGCCCAGTGTTGTGCTGTTGGAGAGCATATCAAGAAGGCTGTGCTGACCTGCCGGAAGGCCGGTACCGACCCGCAGCCCTTCCTCTCGATCACCTTCTCCGACGTACTGGTCTCAAGCTACCAGACTGGCGGGCATGGCGGCTCCCCGGTTCCGATTGAGCAGTTCTCGCTGAATTTCGCCAAAATAGAGTTCGAGTATAAGGCGCAGAAGGCGGACGGCACTTTGGGCGGACCCGTGAAGTTCGGTTACGATCTAAAGGCGAATAAGAAGATATAGCTCGCCTGGTTTTCATGAGCGCTAGGGAATTATTCCAGGCCGGAAAGCTGAACGAAGCGGTGCAGGCGCTAGGGGTCGAAGTCAGGGATAACCCGACCGACGTCCGGCGCCGCACCTTTTTGTTTGAATTGCTATGCTTCCAAGGCGAGTATGACCGCGCCGAGAAACATTTGAATGTATTGGCGGACGCCACGCCAGATGCCCGGATGGGCGCTGTATTGTACTTTTCAGCGCTGCATGCCGAACGGGTGCGGCTGGAGACGTTTCAAAAGAAGGACTACCCGCCCATTGCCGCGTCGGCCAATGACCGGGCGGGCACTCTGAACGAAAAACCATTTGAATCGTTCGAAGATGCAGACCCCCGGGTGGGCGCCCGCCTGGAAGTGTTCGCAGCAGGCGCCTATTTGTGGATCCCTCTTGCGCACGTGGAATCGATTGAAATGGAAGCGCCGAAGCGGCTCCGCGATCTGTTATGGATTCCGGCGCTGGTGCGCACCGGACCGGCCTTCAAAGGAACCGAACTCGGCGAGGTGCTGTTGCCTGTACTGGCGCCGTTTTCATCGCAGCGGAGCGACGACAGTATTCGCCTGGGCCGCGCCACGGAATGGGCGGAAATAGAAGGGCAAGCGCTGCCGTTCGGTCAGAAAGTATTCGATGTAGACGGAGAAGAAGTGCCGATTCTGGAGATCCGCAAGGTTGAGTTTGTGCCCGCAGCCAAAGCCGCTTGACGATCTCACCCCATGCCCCTGCGCGACGACCTGCTTAACCCGATTCCTGGGGACAGCCCTAGCGGAACCAATCTCCGTTACGCTCCCGTCTTCGACAAAATCAAAGAAGCGCGCCGCCAGGATGACGATGCGCCGCAAGGCGACTGGCAGCGGGAGCGTAAGGTTGCCGACTATAAGCAGGTGGTAAAGCTGGCCGGGGAGGCGCTGGCCACGCAAACCAAAGATCTGCAACTGGCAGCATGGCTCACCGAGGCATTTTTACATCAGGAGGGTTTCTCCGGGTTGCAGCAGGGCTTGGGCCTTCTCCGCGGGCTAGTCGAGATTTTCTGGGATACCCTCTATCCGGAAATCGAAGACGGTGATCTCGAACTGCGCAGTGCTCCCCTGGAATGGGTGGGAACCCGGCTGGACGACCCCGTGCGTAAGGCGCCATTGACCCGGGGCGGTTTCAGCTATTACAAGTTCAAGGAATCGCGAAGCGTGGGGTCCGAGGAAGACGCAGCTCAAAGCGAGCAAAAGCGGGCATCCCGGGAACAGGCAATCGCCGATGGGAAAGTCACATTCGAAGAATTCGAGAAAGACTCGACCGCGACTCCCACCGCTCAATACGAGGCTTGGGTGGCGGCGCTGGATGGCAGTTTGGAATCGATCGACTCTCTGCGCACGCTGTGTGACGAGAAGTTCGGCAACTACGCCCCCAGCTTTACTCCGCTAAGGACCGCGCTCGAAGAGGTTCGCAACGTCGCGAATCAAATTTTGCAGAAGCGGCTGGATCAGGAAGGGCGGCGCCCTGAACCCGAGGAAACTGAAGTCGAAGCTGAACCGCAGTACGCCGATGACAGCGGGAATAACGCGGCCTCCGCCGCGGCGCCGGCGCGAAAAAAGAAAGCAGTAGCCGGATTGGAGCCGCAGGACCTGGACGAAGTCACGCCGCGACTGGCTGCGGTGGCGCGCTTCCTGCGCCAGCAAGACTCATCGAGCCCGGCACCTTATCTGTTGCTGCGCGGGTATCGTTGGGGAGAAATGCGCGGCTACGGAGAATCGCCCGACCCGCTGGTTCTGATTCCGCCTTCCTCCGAAGTGCGGCAAAACATCAAGCGCCTGGCGCTCGAAGGGAATTGGGGCGATGTGCTTGAAGCAGCCGAAACCGCCATGGCAGAACCCTGCGGGCGCGCCTGGCTGGATTTGCAGCGGTACGTTGTAAAGGCCGCCGACGAGTGGAATTACTATAACATCTCCAAAGCAGTCGTCAGTGAATTGCGGGCGTTGTTATTGGACTTGCCCCAGCTTCCGCATTGGACCTTGATGGACGACACGCCTACCGCGAATGCCGAAACGCAGGCATGGATTCGCGATGTTGTGCAAGCCCAAGGCGCGCCCGCCAATGGAACGGAGGAGCCGGCGCGGTCATTCGATGAACCGCCCGCCCAGGAAAGCGTGGCGCCGGGGGAACCTCCTCCGCCCGACACCTTCACGCTGGCTCTCGAAGCGGCGCGAGGGGGCCATGCCGCGGATGCAATCCATATGCTCTCCGATGATATCGCGCGGCAACAATCCGGCAGAGCGCGCTTCCAGCGCAAGCTCCAACTGGCGCAGATTTGCATGATGACCAGCCACGAGGCTTTGGCACAGCCGATTCTGGAAGAACTGGCGCGGTCCATTGAGACCCATAAGCTTGAAGAATGGGAATCGTCGGACGCTGTCGCTCATCCGCTGGCAATGCTCTATCGTTGTCTCAGCAAGATGGACGGCGACCCGGGGGTCAAGCAGCGGCTGTACGCCCAGATATCGCGCTTGGATCCCGTGCAGGCTCTGGAGTGCACGCGTTAGCGTGATGGTATGGCGAAGCCGGATTCGGATTTCACCGTTACGCCTTCCTTGATCGACCGCCTGATCGACCGCGATCCCAGAGCGGGCGCTGATCCTCCCACCACACGGGCCCAGAGCATTCGGCAGCTTAAGGCGGCGTTGCGCCGGGATCTGGAATGGCTGCTGAATACGCGGCGCAACCCGGATGCCGCGGCGGAGGCTCTTGCCGAGCTTTCGCATTCCCTGTTCAATTACGGATTGCCGGATTTCTCTTCATTAAGTCTGAATTCGCCCCGCGATCGCGGACGCCTGCTGGTGGAGTTGGAAAAGACGGTAGCCATCTTCGAGCCGCGCCTGCAGCAGGTCCGCGTGAGCCTGGTGGATACGCCGGGACACAGCTCCCGGGTCGTGCACTTCCAGATTGAAGGGATGTTGCAGATGGATCCGTCGCCCGAACAGGTTTCTTTTGACACCACGCTCCAGCTTTCGAGCGGCGAATACCAGATCCGGGGCGAGCGCAGTGCGTGACGAGCTGCTGCTTTACTATGAACGCGAGCTGAATTACCTGCGCCAGTTAGGTGCGGAGTTCGCCGAAAAATATCCGAAAATTGCCAGCCGTCTGGTTCTGGACACTGAAAAGGAAACTGCCGATCCGCACGTCGAGCGGCTGCTGGAGGGATTCGCGTTTCTGGCGGCGCGTGTCCACCTCAAAATCGACGACGAATTTCCTGAGATAACCGAATCTCTTCTCAGCATTCTGTATCCACATTACATACGGCCGGTCCCCTCCATGTCCATTGTTGAGATGCACCTGGATATGGAGCAAGGGGGTGCGGCTGCGCCGCAAAAAGTGGCGCGCGGTTCGATATTGAACTCGAAGCCCGTCGCCGGCGTTCCTTGCCAGTTCCAGACCTGTTTTGAAACGACCGTCTGGCCTCTCCGCATCACGGCGGCCGAATGGACGTCGCCGGACCGGCTTTCACCATCTGTAAAAAACGCCGAAGC
>DATJEI010000103.1:0-3660 GCA_035496735.1 Bryobacteraceae bacterium
ACATCTTGTAGTTTCATCATCCGCTCCGTTTCTCGGGCGGGCATCATCTGACTCGGTTCCACCTCGCCACTTTCGCCCTCCCGGACTGGACCGGACAACTAGCAAACTAATTCCACCGGACAACTCACGTGCTAACGACACGCTGCCCTAAGGGTCTTGCGGGGGTGGTTGCTAAATGATAATCTACGGCAGGACTGGAGAAACGTAATCTTATGAGGCTACTGACCATCGCAATTCTGGGAGCGCTGCTGTGCGCCTCTCTGCCCGCCCAGCAAGGCGCCGTGACGCCGTCACACACAAATTTGAAGGTTGGCGATATGGCGCCGGATTTCACGCTGCCCGCCACCACCGGCGATAAAGTCACGTTATCGAGTTTCCGCGGTAAGGCGCCCGTAGTACTGGCTTTCTTCCCCGCCGCGTTTACCGGCGGCTGCACCAAGGAGATGCTGGCTTACCAGGCCAACGCCGCCAAGTTTGAAGGTGCAGCTACCAAGGTCTTCGGTATCAGCGGCGATAACACTCCGTCGCAAAAGGAATTTGCCAAGCAACTCAACGTCGGCTTTCCCATCCTGAGCGACTTTGCTCAACGGAAAGTAATGGCCGATTACGGCGTGTTACTGCCCAATTTGGGAATGGCCAATCGCACCACCTTCGTGATCGACAAGGACGGCAAGATCGTGCATATCGAAGAAGGCAGCGGTGCGATTGATCCGTCGGGCGCCGAGATGGCCTGCAGCCGCCTGGCGCATAAGTAAGCGGACGCAACTTAAGATCGGCGGGCCGAGCAAAGTCTCGCCCCCAAAAGGAGCACGTATGAGAAGCACATTGGGCGTGGTGGCGATTGCGGTTGGATCACTGTTGACGGCGGGGCTTTCGTTGGCGGAAGACTCGGTGCCGTTTTGGGCTTATGGAATCCCGCCGGGACCGGTAGTAGCGCCGACTCCTGCGCCGCCCGACCCCAGCATAAAGCATCTCCCCGGCAACGACCTGGGTTTCACGCGAGCGCAGATCAGCAACGGTTTCGGACCGGCCGACTGGTATCCGGGGGATCATCCCCAGATGCCTCCCATCGTGGCGAAGGGCAAGGAACCGGCGGTGCGCGCCTGCGGGTTGTGCCATTATCCCAACGGCAAGGGCCGCGCTGAAAACGCCGGCGTGAGTGGCTTGCCGGTCTCTTACTTTATCCAGCAAATGCTGGATTTCAGGAACGACAAACGGAAGAGCGCCGAGACCCGCAAGGCCAATACCAAAGCCATGGCGGTCTTCGCCAAGAACATGACCGACGACGAGATCAAGCAGGCCGCTGATTACTTTGCCGCGATCAAGTGGACACCGTGGATCAAGGTTGTCGAGAGCAAGACAGCGCCGAAGACCAAGGTTAACAACGGACTCTTCCTGGCCGAGGGCGACGAGAAAGAACCGTTGGGCAACCGCATCGTCGAAGTGCCGGTCAACGCCGAGGCAACCGAGGTCCTGCGCGATCCCCACTCCGGTTTCATTGCCTACGTGCCTATGGGCAGCATCAAGAAAGGTGAGGCGCTCGCAAAAACCAAACAATGCGCCCTCTGCCACGGCGAAGGGCTGAAGGGCCTCGGCCCGGTGCCGCCGCTGGCCGGCCGTTCTCCCAGCTACCTGATGCGCCAGATGTATGACATGCAACATGGCTTCCGCGACGGGTTGTGGACCGGCCTCATGAAACCGGTGGTCGCCAATCTGAGCGAACAGGATCTGCTCGAAATCTGCGCCTACGTGGCTGCACAGGCGCCCTAGAGCGCTATTGAAAGATCCCGGTTCATGCAACGCAGGGGTTCGAAAACACTCGCGTCGGGCTTCCTGTTTTGCAGTCTGCTTGCCGGGCAGGTGACAGTCCCGCCGACCGCGGCGCAGCGCAGCCCGCGGGCCAGCAACATGGACCTGGTAGGTTACAACGACCTCCAGGCTCGCAGCGCGTATCAGCCCGTGATCCAGAAGCAAGGGGAGCGCTGGATCGCTTACGTCGGCCATCACGGGGGGGAAGCGCTCAACCCGCAAACCGGCCAGATGGAGCCTAACGGCACTTCCATCGTCGACGTCACCGATCCCAAGCATCCCCAATACCTGTTTCACATTCCTGGCGAACCCAAGGACCGCGCCGGAGAATTCGGCGGCGCTTCCATGGTGCGCGTATGCAGCGGCAACGAATTGCCGCATGCCGTCAAAGGGAAGTTCTATCTGCTGCGTGACTTCGGCAATAGCGCGCATGAAATCTGGGACGTCACGGATCCGGCCAGGCCCAGCCGTATCACGGTGGTGGTCAGCGGCCTCCGCGACACTCACAAGAACTGGTGGGAATGCGACACCGGCATTGGGTACTTGGTCTCTGGTCCCGTCGGTTGGCGCACCCCTCGCATGATGCAGATTTACGATTTGAGCGACCCGGCCAAGCCGGTATTCATCCGCAACTTCGGATTGCCGGGGCAAGAGCCCGGCGCGAAGGGTCCCACGCCGGGAGGCTTGCACGGAGCATTCTCCACCGGACCAAAAGGCAATCGCGTTTATCTGGCCTACGACAATGCGCGCAACGGTGTGATCGAAATCGTGGATCGCGAAAAACTTTTGAAGGGCCCCAAGGAAGCGACCGACGAGAACCTGCGTTATCCCATCGTCTCCCGCGTCGACTTGCCGGATGATATGGGAGCCCACAACATCGTCCCCATGCTGCGCATGCCGCTCTCCGAGTTCGCCAATCAAAAGTTCAGTAAGGTCAAAGACTTTCTGTTCATGGTCGGCGAAACCACTCCCAACGAATGTAATGAGAGCCGGCAGATGGCGCGGATTTTCGATATCACCACCGAGTCGAAACCGGTGGGAGTTTCTACCTGGACGGTACCGGAAGATAGCGGCAACTTCTGCGCGGCAGGCGGCCGCTTCGGCACACATTCGACCAACGAGAATCTGCCGCCGATGTACGCCAATCGCGTGGTGTTCGTGGCCCATTTCAATGCGGGCGTGCGCGCCGTCGACGTGCGCGATCCATACAAGCCGAAAGAGATCGGATACTACATCCCTGCCATTAGTGATCGCACCGATAAACGCTGCGTCGGCGCAGGCGCAAGCCAGACCTGCAAGCTGGCCATCCAGACCAACAATGTCGAGGTGGACGATCGCGGCTACGTCTACGCTGTTGACCGCGCCAACACCGGCATGCACATTGTCGAGCTAACCGGTACGGCACGCCAGGCGGCCGACTTCACCGAAGCGACGCAATAGCGGCGGATCTTACTTCTCCACCACAAAACTTCCCACGAACAGCGCGTCGATGCCGGATGAGTAGAAGCTGCGCACTGCATCGCGCGGCGTCGAGACCATCGGATCGCCGAACAAGTTGAAGCTGGTGTTGTAGAGCACCGGCAGCCCGGTCACCTTGCCGGCTTCATGCAATAGGCGGTGGTACAGCGGGTTATCGCTTTCAGTCACCGCGTGAACGCGCACAATGTCTTCGCCCAGAATCGCGGATGCGAAGGTCTGGCGATACTTCGGCTTTACCCGGCCCACCGTCGCTAGATTTCGTGCGTTAGGACCGGCATCGAAATACTCCGCGGCCAACTCCGCCGGCACCGACGCGGCAAATTTGCGGAACGGTTCACGATGCTTGATGAATACGTTCAGGTTTTCGGTGGA
>DATJEI010000104.1:0-7297 GCA_035496735.1 Bryobacteraceae bacterium
ACCTCGGTGCTGGTGGATGGCATGCGGCTCCGCGATGCGGCCGTGCTGCATGGCGACGCTACCGGATTGATCGAAGATCTCTTATTCGTCAACCCCAGCCGCGTGGAGGTGCTGAATGGGGCGGGATCGTCACTCTATGGCACCGACGCTATCGGCGGCGTGGTGAATATCGTCAGCGACGAAGGCGGCGGCAGGACGCGCGGCAGCGTTTTGGCCGAAGGGGGCTCACTCGGAACCCTGCGCGGGCGGGCGCAGGTAGCCGGTGGCGGGTTAGGGGACCGCCTGCAATATAGCGCCGGCCTGGCATACACGGATGTTACCCGAGGCGTCGATGGTGACGACCCGTTTCGGGACGCCAGCGTGCAGGGTAGCGCAGGCTATCGTTTGTCGCGTTCGCTGCTGATCCGCGCGCGTTTATTTGGCGGAGATTCGTTCGCGAAAAATAATTCGGAGCCTTTACAGGTGGTGACCGTGCCGGCGAGCGGGATCATCGACGCAGTGCCGTTCGTCACCTTCCTGCCGGGCGCCGACGACCCCGACAGCAGGCGCTCCGGAAGATTCTTGAATGGCGCGCTGAGCCTCGAGGGGCAGCCGCTGGCCAAGCTGAATTATTCCTTGTCCTTTCAAACGCTCGAATCCAGCCGGCGTTACGCCAACGGGCCGGGCGGCACGGGATATCAACCGTTCGGGAACCAGCGCTCAGTGTATGACGGGCGCATCCAGACGGCCAACGGGCAGATCCACTATCAGCCGAGCACAGCCCACCTCATAACCGGCGGTTACGAATTCGAGAGCGAGAATTATGCCTTCGATTTCGTAGACGCGAGCGATCCTGGAGCGGCGTCCGCGGTGAACGTTACCCAGAAGAGCAACTCCGTTTTCGTGCAGGATCAGACGCGCTGGTTCGGCGGGCGCCTGATGGTGACCGGTGGATTTCGCGCGCAATATTTTTCGCTCGGCCGGCCGCTGTTTCTTCCGGCGGCATCGGCGCCCTATCAAGCGATTTCGTCTGCCTCTCCTTCGGCGGCTTACACCGGCGACGGCTCGGTGGCCTATTTCATCCGCGCCAGCAACACTAAGCTGCGCGGGCATGTGGGACGCGGCTATCGAGCTCCTTCGCTCTATGAACGATTCGGCGCGGGGTTTGACTCGTTCTTTGGCTATACAACCTATGGCGATCCGCGGCTGGCTCCGGAGCACTCAATCTCGTTCGATGCAGGGGTCGACCAGAGTTTGGCGAAGGGACGCGTGCACGCGTCGGCTTCCTACTTCTACAGCAGCTTGCAGCAGGTGATCGCTTTCACCACGCTCACGGGAACAGACCCCTTCGGCCGGTTCTTCGGATACTACAACTCGCAAGGCGGTCTCTCACGGGGGATAGAGACAAAAGTTGCCGTATCGCCCGTTGCAGCACTGAATCTCTCCGCCAGTTACACTTTCGTGACCGCCCAAGAGCGGACTCCCAACGTGGGCGACAATCTGCGAACCTTTGTGATTCCTCGGCACCAGTTTTCAGCAGCCGCGGCGTGGCGCGCCGGCAAGCGGACCATGCTCACCTTCGACACCCTGGATGCGGGAGACTATCTGGCTCCGGTATTCCCCGATTTCGTAAATAGATTCACCACGCTGGTGTATCGCTTCGATGGACTTCGCCGCATCAATGCCGGCGCCAGTTATCGCCTGCCGCTGGGTGAGTTCCGGGCCGTTCGCTTCTTTGTGCGCGCTGAAAACCTGTTGAACCAGGACTATTTCGAAAACGGCTTCCGCACGCCGGGGCGGACCGCAAACGGCGGTATTCAGTACGAGTTCTGACCGTCGGATGACGCTACCACCTCGCGTCGTTTTCGTGCGACGATCTTAGAGAGGAAAGAGAATACATGATCCAGAAAACAGTTGTTGCCGCGCTTTTCGCCGTCGCCACATTGACCGCCGCTTCCGTAAAGGTGGACCTCAAGGATGCGATGGGGAAGCCGGTTGGCACTGCCACGATTAGCGAAGCCAAGACTGGCGGCGTGGTGATTCATATGAAGTTGATGGGGCTCCCGCCCGGCGAACACGCGGCGCACATTCATCAGAACGCCAAGTGCGAAGGTCCGGCGTTCACCTCCGCAGGCGGACATTTCAATCCTGAAATGAAAATGCACGGCCTGGATAGCGAAAATGGCCCGCACGCCGGAGATATGGCGAATTTCACGGTTGGCAAGAAGGGCAAGGCTAACGTAACGCTCGTGAACACACGCGTGACCCTCGACAACGGCGCCCATTCGGTGTTTACAAACGGCGGCACTGCCCTGGTCATCCATGCCATGAAGGATGATATGAAAACTGACCCGGCAGGCAACGCCGGCGCCCGCATCGCTTGCGGAACGATTACCAAGTAATGGCGCCGTAGGAGGACAGGCCCAGGCTATGAGCCTGTCCTCCTTCTTACGCTTCCGGAGAGGCTACGAAGCGGTATCCGATACCACGCACCGTCACCAAATGCCGGGGATGAGCCGGATCGTCTTCTACGTAGCGGCGCAGACGCACGATAAAGTTGTCAATGGCGCGAGTGTCAGTGTCCTCGCGCAGGCCCCACACCTCCTGCAGCATGCTCTTGCGGGAGACGGCTTTACCCTCATGGTCGATCAGGTAGCGCAGGATGCTGGCTTCCATGAGCGTCAGCGGATAGACCTTGCCGGCGGCATGCACTTCCAGGAGATCGAAGTGCACGGATTTCTCACCGAAGACAAAAGTGTCTTTCGCCACGTCGAGGGTGCCCGCTGCCGGCGCCGCCGAGCGCAACCACTGCTTCCTGCGCAAAAGACTGCGGATGCGCGCGATCAGGATGGAAAGCTCGAAAGGTTTGGGTAGATAATCGTCGGCGCCGGCGGCGAAGCCTTCGAGAACGTCTTCGGGACGGCCGCGCGCCGTCAGCATCAGCGTCGGGACGAACTGCCCTGCGCCGCGCATCTCGGAGACAACCGTGAAGCCGTCTTTAGCCGGAAGCATGACGTCCAGCACCACCAGGTCGAAAGCGGGCCGGGTTAAGTCCTCCGCTGGCGGAATGAGCAAATGAAGCGCGGCCTCGCCGGTCTCGACGGCCTGCACCTGATAGCCTTCGGCTTCCAAGTTGAAACGCAACCCTTCGGCGAGGTGCTGTTCATCTTCGACGATGAGGATGCGGTCGGGATGGCTCATTTCGCGATGGGGAGCTGCAACACAAAAGTACTGCCGCGCCCGGGGCCTTCGCTCTCCGCCCACACCCGGCCGCGGTGACGCTTGGCGACAGAACGCACAATGAAAAGCCCCAAGCCAGTACCCTTGACGCGCGTAGCCAGCGGCCCGGAAACACGGTAGAAACGCTTGAAGATCTGCTTGAGCTCTGATTGGGGGATACCGGGACCGTTATCTTTCACGCGCACCTGCACAAAGCGGCCGTCGATATTTTCCGTTTCGACCTTTACCCGGACATCGTTACCCGAGTACTTAACCGCGTTATCGATCAAGTTCGAGACGGCGGCGCGCACTTCATCTTCGTCGCCCTGAATGGCGACCGGCGGTCCGGGACGGTACGTGAGCGCATCCGCCGGGACATGGTAGAGCCGGCGGGCGCGCGCCAGGCAATCCTCCACGATACGCCCGAAATCGATGGTGGAAATATGCAGCGCCCGCTTGGTTTGGCCGGTGCGGCCGGTTCGCAGGATCTGCTCGATGGTGCCCAGCAGGCGGTCGCTGTCATCCAGCATGGTGCGATAAAATTCCTGGCGCTTAGGCTCGTCGACGGTGCGCGTCTGCAGAGTTTCCAGGTACAGGCGAATGGAGGCCACCGGCGTCTTCAATTCGTGGGTGACGGCGTTGATAAAGGCGTCGTGCTGGGCGTTGCGCCGAACTTCGCGCACCAGAAAGGTGGTGTTGAGAACTACTCCGGCGATCACCAGGAGGACCAACAGGATTCCGAAGAACAGCAGAATGCCGTTTTGCCAGCCAAGCAAGACCCAGCCAACGTAAAGAAAGACGATAAACGTGATGAGTCCGGCGCCTAGCGCGATAAAAAACGCTATCGATGTGCGCCGTCCGCCAACGACCATGCTATTAGAGTAGCCCGGAAGCGCCCGAAACTGGAATATACTGCAAAAATGCCCGTCAGCGCGGAGACTCTTCGCATGCACCTGGATTACACGGCTTGGGCCGCTTCGCGGTTGCTGCATGCCGCGGCGCAGTTGTCGCCCGAAGAACTAATGCGCGATTTTGGGACCGCCGACAAGAGTGTCGTGGGCACGCTCGCACATGTATTCGCAGCGGATCGCGTCTGGATCGGGAGAATTCAGGGCCGCGCGCCGGCCAACTTCATCACCGACGAGGATCGCGACTTAGATTTCTTGCAACGCGAATGGCCTGTAGTGCTCCGTTCGTGGCAGGATTGGGCCGCGGGCCTGACTGACGAAAATGTAACGCAGGTAGCGTCTTACCATGATTTGAAGGGCAACGCCTGGACCACCCCCTGGTGGAAGATTGTCCTGCACGTGGTAAATCACGGAACTCACCATCGGGGTCAGGTTTCGGGGTTTCTGCGAGCGATGCGACACAAGCCGCCGCCCTTGGATTTGATCGCGTATTACCGGGAGTTGGGTTAGCGCGACGCCAGTACCGCGGCCTAGGCAGCCTTTTGTTCCATGATCAGCGCTTCCGGCTTCACCAGACGGATGCCCCAAACCAGGCCCACTGATCTCAGCAACTTCAGCGTGATCCAGGAGATATCCAGTTCGTGCCATAGCATCCCGTGGCGCGCCGAAGTCTGGTGAGCGTGGTGATTATTATGCCAGCCTTCGCCAAACGTCAGCACCGCCAAAATGAAGCTGTTGCGCGAGTCATCGGTGGTTTCAAAACGGCGCTTGCCGAAGATATGAGTGGCGGAGTTGATTAGCCAGGTGCAATGCAGCCCGTAGACGATGCGCAGGCAGAATCCCCACAAGAACATGGGCAGTCCGCCAAAGGCGAGCAGCATCAGACCTGTAATCACCACCGGGACCCAGTGATACTTGTTCAGCACCCAATAGAACTTGTGGCGCGCCAGATCCGGCGCGTACTTAGCCATGATCTTGTTGTTGTGATTGGTCTCGCCGAACACGATCCAGCCCATGTGCGACCAGAATGCGCCCTCGCGCGGGGAGTGCGGGTCACCGGGCTGATCCGATTTCGCGTGATGCAGCCGGTGCGTGCCCACCCAGAACATGGGCCCGCCTTCCAGCGTCATGGTGCCGCAAACCGCGAAAAAGTATTCGAGCCAGCGTGGACACTGATAGGACTGATGGGTATGCAGGCGATGATAGCCCAGACTGATGCCCCATCCGACCGCTACCCAATGCAGGGCGAGTGCAACAAAAAACACTTTCCAGCTAAAGCAAAAAAAGGCGCCTACCGCGCCTATGTGAAGGCCCACAAGGATTAACGACGTAACCCAGTTCACTTTTTGGCCGTTGGCGAGTCGAATCGCGTGTTTACTCACTTTGTCTCCGCTCATGTAGAGTAACAGTCGAAACCATGCGGAATTGTAAGAGTTGTGTAATTTCCTTTTTTAAATTCAGCAGGATACGGTGTTCGCCTGAGATTCGGACCAAAGGCCTACTTATTTCCCACCGCCAGTAGCGTTTCAAAGTGGGGGGACTCCTCTTCGCGATGAACGATGGAGATTTCGACGCCTTTGAAGCCAGCATCCCGCAGAAACCGGCCGACCTCGGCTTCGGTGAACCCGAACCACACGTCGGCATACATGTCGCGAGCCTCCTGGTAATTGTGGCGCAGGAGATCCAACACCACGATGCGCCCGCCCGGCTTTAAAATCCGGTGGGCCTCGCCGACGGCCTGCTGCGGGTGCTGGGCATGGTGCAGCGCCTGGCTGAAGAACGCCAGATCGACAGTGCCGCTGCGGATGGGCACATCTTCGATGTCTCCCTTACGGTATTCGAGATTATCGACTCCGTGCTTGCGGGCCAGTTCGGCTCCGTACTCCACCATCTTTTCCGAGTTGTCGATGGCGATGACTTTTTTAGCGCGGCGCGCCAGTAACTGTGAGAACGTGCCCTCGCCCGCGCCTAGATCCGCGATGACCAGAGGCGGCATCAGCAGAAGCAGCGTTTCGGCAAGCCCTTCCCAGGAGCGTCCGGGCAGGTATTGGCGCCCGAACTTTCCGGCCAGGGCGTTGAAGTAGGCGCGGACTTTATCCTGGCGACGGCGCATGGTGTGCAGAAGTGCTTCAGAGTCGTGCTCCGCCTCGGGAATTTCGGACGCTGCTTCCTCAAGTACTTCCATCAATTGAGCAAAAGCCTTGGATTCGGCCCCGCGGGGTGGGCGGAGGCGATACAGGACACTCTTGCCGCTGCGTCGGTCCGTGACCAGACCGGCGCTTTTGAGCTGCGCCAGATGGGTCGAGATGCGGCTCTGGCCCATATTCAGAATGTTTTGCAACTCCGCCACTGAGAGCTCTTCGCGGGTCACCAGGAGCAGTATCCGAATGCGGCTGGGGTCAGCCAGCAGGCGAAGATTTTGAAGCATTGACGCCATGGAAGGTTCTGGACTAATATATCAACATATCTGGATTGCTAGATACAAGTGTGCGCCGGCGCACCAATTGCCGGACAGGAGACCGAATGAGTAGCGCCATCCAAAACATCACGGCGGAGTACAAAGTCGCGGACATGAGCTTGGCCGAGTGGGGCCGTAAGGAGATATCGATTGCCGAGCAGGAGATGCCCGGCTTGATGTCGATCCGGCGGAAATATGCGGTCGACAAACCGCTGCGGGGCGTGCGCGTCACCGGATCGCTGCACATGACCATTCAGACCGCGGTGCTGATCGAGACGCTGGTCGATTTGGGCGCCACGGTGCGCTGGGCAAGCTGCAACATTTTTTCCACGCAGGACCACGCCGCGGCCGCCATCGCTGCCGCCGGAGTTCCGGTTTTTGCATGGAAGGGCGAATCGCTTGAAGAGTATTGGTGGTGCACTTATCAGGCGGTCAGCCACACGGATGGCAAAGGCCCGGAGCTGGTGGTGGACGACGGCGGCGACGTGACGCTGCTGATTCATCGCGGCTACGAACTGGAGAACGGCAGCGACTGGGTCAACACACCGTCCCAGAGCCACGAAGAGAAAATCATCAAGGATCTGCTCAAGAAAGTCCACGCCGAGACGCCGAATCGCTGGCGGGAAATCGTCAAGGGCTGGCGCGGCGTTTCCGAGGAAACTACAACCGGCGTGCACCGTCTCTATAAAATGCAGGAGGAGGGCAAGCTGCTGGTTCCCGCGATCAATGTGAA
>DATJEI010000105.1:0-13528 GCA_035496735.1 Bryobacteraceae bacterium
TGAGCTTTACGGCTTTACCATTCGGCCGGGCCGCCCAGATGTGCCTGCTATCGTAGCTGATCGGCACCGTCTCGCCGGGCGGCGTCCAGACTGTCCAGGCTTTGTGTACTTTGGTCAGGTAATTCTTGGACTTATCTTCCCAGTTCATAACCCGGGTTCGTTGATACCCGATCAGGATCTGATTGTCCGCCGCAAAGCAATAATAATAGTAACTGGGTCCGAAGAAGCAATTATCACAAAGGAGTTCAGCGTGGTCGAGCAGTTGCGCCTGAACCTGCTGGCGGTCGTCGGCGGCTCCGAATACGGCGGGTGCTGCCAATACGGCGGCAACGCAAATTGACATTCGGATCAAAGGTCCGACGAGTGAATACGACGTCATCGTCCAATCTTAACCCGTGGCCATCGCGCTCCGGCAGCCCGTTAGGCGACTTTAGCGTAAGCCATTTGGGAAGTTACCCAAGAGCTACAGCGTTTGTTAGTATATCGTCTGCGGCTCGCCAACTGACATACCTTCTACACGGGCCTTTGGACGTAGCGCACGGACGTTACCTTCAGACGGTTAAATCAGTCATTTCAATAGGCCGTTTTGAATGCCTACAAATACGAACCAACCAGAATATAAAACCATGCCCGAAGTGGAGCGCCAAGGTCTGCCCGGCCAACATCTAGCGGCGGCGCCTAGTTCCCGAAAGCCGAAGAAACGCGGGCTGATCTGGGTGGTTTTCTTGCTGATCGTCGCGGGTGTCGCGGGGTACGCAGTCTGGAGTGCCAGCCATCCGGCCCCGGTGGTCAGGGGTGCGGGCGGCGGCGGCCGTGGCGGTTTCCGCGGCGGCGGCCAGTTGGGCCCCGTGCCGGTAGTAGTTTCGAAGGTCGGACGCTCCAGCATCCCGGTGTATTTGAACGGACTCGGTAATGTGACCGCTTTCTACACGGTTACGGTTAAGTCCCGGGTCGACGGTCAGATCATGAAGGTGGATTTCAACGAAGGCGATTTGGTCCACGAGGGGCAGCTCCTAATAGAAATCGACCCGCGGCCCTATCAAGTGCAACTGGAACTGGCCGAAGGCACGCTGGCGCGCGATCAGGCCATGCTCAATAACGCCAAGCTGGATCTTCAACGTTACCAGACATTGCTCGCACAAGACGCCATTCCCAAACAACAATTGGACACACAGACCGCGCTGGTGGCGCAGTACGAAGGCAATATCAAGCAGGATACGGCCAACATCGACAGCGCGAAACTAAACCTGACGTATGCCAAAGTCACGGCCCCGATCACGGGTGTAGCCGGTTTGCGTCTGGTCGACCCCGGCAACATCGTTCACGCCTCCGACCAGAACGGCATGGTTGTACTCACCCAACTTCAGCCGATCTCCGTGTTGTTCACCATTCCCGAGGATGCCCTTCCGCAGGTGGTACACAAGCTGAGAGCGGGCGCGCACTTGCCGGTGGATGCTTACAACCGCGACAATTCCAAGCTGCTGGCGTCCGGCACCCTGGTCACGCTGGATAACCAGATCGACAGTACCACGGGCACTTCCAAACTGAAGGCGGTTTTCAAGAACACCGACAACGCGCTTTTCCCGCAGCAATTTGTCAACATTCGTCTGCTGGTGGAAACTATGGGCAATCAACAGGTGGTTCCCAACGTTGCGGTGCAGAACGGACAGCAAGGCACCTTTGTCTATGTGGTGGACGAGGATTCAAGAGTGCACCTGAAGCCGGTCCAAGTAGGGATCACTACCCAAACCTCATCGCAGATTCTCGGTGGTCTTTCGGATGGGGACCGGGTAGTCGTGGATGGCACCGATCGCCTGATCGACGGCGCGCGGGTGAGAGTCCGGAAGGCCGGAGAACTCGCAAATCCGCCGGGATTCGATCCCACGGCGGGAGGCGGAGGCGGCGGAGGCAAGCGCAGCGGCAAAGGCAAAAAGGGTGGCGGCGACTTTAAAAAGGGGCAGGGAGCAGGCGATTCCCGATGAGTCCCTCCCGGATATTCATCCTGCGGCCGGTGGCGACGTCCCTGATGATGGCCGGTGTGGTGCTGGTTGGTTTCGTCGCTTTCCGGCAACTGCCCGTCTCGGCGCTGCCGCAGGTGGATTACCCCACTATGCAGATCCAGACGTTTTACCCCGGCGCGAGCCCCGAGGTGGTGACGTCTTCGATCACCGCGCCCCTCGAGAAGCAGTTCGGACAGGTGCCTGGACTGACGCAGATGACCTCGATCAGCTCTTTTGGCAGTTCGCTGATCACGCTCCAGTTTTCTCTCGACCTCAGCATCGATGTAGCCGAGCAAGAGGTGCAGGCAGCAATCAATGCAGCCACTACTTTTCTTCCCAATAACCTGCCGGTTCCTCCGGTCTATAGCAAGACGAATCCGGCCGACGCGCCGATTCTGACGCTGGCCATTACCTCGTCAACGGTGCCGCTGCCGAAAGTGGAAGAGCTGGCTGAAACGCGCATGGCGCAGCGAATTTCCCAGCTCAAGGGCGTGGGACTGGTGAGCATCAGCGGAGGGCAGCGCCCGGCGGTCCGGATACAGGCGAATCCCACTGCTCTCGCTTCCTACGGCCTGAGTTTAGAGAATTTGCGGACCGCTCTCGCTAGCGCCAATGTGAACCAGGCCAAGGGGAACTTTGATGGAGCGGATCAGGCCTGGACCATTAATGACAACGACCAGTTGCAGAGCGGCGCGCAATACGGCCCCATCATCCTGGCTTACCGCAACGGCGCTCCGGTGCGTATTTCCGACGTTGCCACGGTAATCGACGGGGCCGAAAACACCCAATTAGCCGCTTGGGTAAATGCCGACCGCGCTATCGTTCTGAATATTCAGCGGCAGCCCGGGACGAATATTATCAGCGTCGTCGATACGGTTCAGGCGCTCCTGCCCCAGATCAAAGCATCGCTGCCGCAAGGGATCGACGTGCAAATTGTCAATGATCGCACCACCACCATCCGGGCATCCGTTGAGGACGTCGAATTCGAATTGCTCTTGACCACTGCGCTGGTGGTGATGGTCATTTTTCTGTTCCTGCGCAACGCCGCAGCGACTATCATCCCGGGCATCGCCGTGCCGCTTTCGCTAGTGGGCACATTCGCCGTAATGTACTTGCTGGGTTACAGCCTGGATAACCTCTCGCTGATGGCTCTCACTATTTCCACCGGCTTTGTGGTGGACGACGCCATCGTGATGCTCGAGAACATCTCGCGTTATATCGAAATGGGCGACTCTCCCATGGAAGCCGCTTTGAAGGGATCGGAGGAGATCGGATTCACCATCGTTTCGCTGACCGTCTCGCTGATTGCCGTGCTGATTCCGCTGTTGTTCATGGCGGATATTGTAGGCCGCCTGTTCCGTGAATTCGCGGTGACGCTCGCGGTGACTATTATATTTTCGGCGTTTGTCTCGCTGACATTGACGCCCATGATGGCAGCCAGGATTCTGAAGCATCATCCGGAATCCGAGCAGGGCCGTTTATATCGCTGGTCGGAGTGGTGTTTCGTCAAGACCATTGAATTGTACGGCAGGATGGTTCGCGTAGTGCTGCGTCATCAGCCCACGACTTTGCTGGTGGCCGCCGGGACGCTCGCACTCACGGTATATCTCTACATCATCGTCCCCAAGGGCTTCTTTCCGGTGCAGGATACCGGCGCGATCCTGGGCATCACGCAGGCGCCCGAGACGGTATCGTTTCCCGCCATGTCCAGGCTCCAGCAAGGCTTGGTCCAGGTCATCCGCGAGGATCCGGCGGTGGAAAATCTGACCTCCTTTATCGGCGCGGATGGCGTGAATACTACCATGAACAGCGGCCGCATCCAGATCACGCTGAAGCCTCTCGAACAACGCCGCGTTTCCGCGGTGGAGGTAATCCGGCGGCTGGAGCCGAAGGTGCGGCAGGTGGCAGGGATCGAACTTTATATGCAGCCGGTGCAGGATCTGACCGTCGAAGACCGTATCAGCCGCACGCAATATCAGTACGCGCTGGATGCGCCCGACAAGGCGCTGCTGGATACCTGGGTTCCGCGGCTGCTCGAAAAAATGAAAGAGCTGCCCGAGCTGCGCAATGTGGCGAGCGATCAGCAGAACAATGGGCTGGGCCTCTACATTAACATCGATCGTGACACCGCCGGACGGCTGGGCATCACGCCGCAGAACATCGACGATGCCCTGTACGATTCTTTCGGACAGAGACAGGTGTCTACTATCTACACCCAGACCAATCAGTTCCATGTGATTCTCGAAGTGGCGCGCCAGTACCGGCAGGACAAGGACGCCTTCAAGGATATGTATGTGCCGATCGGATCCGCGTCAGCGAACCTGGCAACTACCATCGCCCTGGCCGGAACCAACACCGGTCTCACCGGCGCGGCAGCCCTGCCGCCGGCGCCGCTGCGTTCCTTTGTGAGAGCTACTCAGATTCCGGTGCCCATTACCATTAATCACCAAAGCCAGTTCCCGGTGGTTACTCTTTCCTTCAATCTGGCTCCCGGCGCTTCCCTGGGCGCGGCGGTCGAACATATTAAACAGGTGACGCACGACCTGGGCATGCCGGCCAGCATCGAACCCAGCTTCCAGGGAACCGCCCACGCGTTCGAATCGTCGCTCGCCAACGAGTCTCTTCTGATCCTCGCCGCGATTGTCACTGTGTACATCGTCTTGGGCGTGCTGTACGAGAGCTTCATTCATCCCGTCACCATACTTTCCACGCTTCCTTCGGCCGGCGTGGGCGCGCTGCTGGCCCTGATTCTGTTCAAACAGGACCTGGACGTCATCGCGCTGATTGGCATCATTCTCCTGATCGGCATTGTGAAGAAGAACGCCATCATGATGATCGACTTTGCGCTCGAAGCCGAGCGCATCGAAGGCAAAACGCCGGAGGAAGCCATCTACCGGGCGTGTCTGTTGCGTTTTCGTCCCATCATGATGACGACTATGGCCGCGCTGCTGGGCGCCGTGCCGCTGGCATTCGGCACCGGTGTGGGTTCCGAGTTACGCAGACCTCTGGGCATCTGCATCATTGGCGGGCTGCTGGTGAGCCAGGTACTGACGCTCTTCACGACCCCGGTAATTTATTTGTTCTTCGGAAGAATCGCGGCCTGGTTCGCCGGATCCAAATCCGAAAGAGATCCGGATATCTTATCCGTGCCTTCCTTAACATAGCCGCGGCTGAAGCATATGAGCATTTCCAAGCCCTTTATTCGAAGACCGGTTGCCACCACGTTGCTTCTGGTAGCACTGACGCTGGGCGGCGCGATCGCCTATACGCTGCTCCCGGTATCGGCCCTGCCGGAGGTTGACTTCCCCACCATCTTTGTCCAAGCCGGCTTGCCGGGGGCAAGTCCCGACGTGATGGCGGCATCGGTCGCCACCCCGCTCGAAAAGCAGTTCACGCGCATCGCCGGGGTAACGGAAATGACCTCCCGAAGTTCCGTGGGATCCGCGGTTGTCATTCTCCAATTCGATTTGAGCCGTGACATTAATTCGGCGGCACGGGATGTGCAAGCTGCTATCAATGCGTCGGCGGGGTTTCTCCCTGCGAATCTTCCGCGGCTCCCCAGATACCGGAAAATTAACCCGGCCGATCAGCCGATTCTGGCAATGACACTCGAATCGGATGTAGTCCCGCGGCCGCAGTTGTACGATATTGCCTCTTCGGTTTTCGCGCAGAAACTGTCGCAAGTCGAGGGCGTCGGGCAAGTGTATGTGGGAGGCAGTTCGCTTCCCGCGGTTCGCGTCGAAGTGAATCCACAGCCGCTGTCCAAATACAACGTGGGTCTGGATCAGATCGGCACGTTTCTGCAGAGCGCCAACGCAAACAAGCCCAAGGGCGAGGTTTCAAACGACCAGGTTCGACTGCCAATCTATGCTAGCGATCAGCTCTTTACCGCCAAGGACTATAAGGACCTGGTGGTGGTTTACCGGAAGGGGGCGCCGGTCCGTCTCTCGGATCTGGGCCGCGTTGTGGATAGCAGTGAAGATATCCGGAACCTGGGCATTGTAAACGGCAACCCCATGGTTCTGATCCAGGTCAACCGCCAGCCGAGTGCCAATATCGTCGATACTGTTGCCCGCATTAAAGCCTTGATGCCGCAGTTCGAGGCTCAGCTTCCGCCAACGGTTCGTTTCACGATCGCCAATGACCGCACCGTCAGCACCCATGATTCGATCAGGGACGCCCAGCGAAACATGATCCTCTCCATTGGACTGGTTATTTTCGTGGTTTTTATTTTCCTGCGGAGCGGCTGGTCCACATTTATTCCCAGCATTTCGGTGCCGGTATCCATCATTGCCACCTTCGGCGCGATGTATCTGATCGGCTACACCCTGGACAATCTTTCACTGATGGCGCTTACCATTGCCACCGGCTTCGTAGTCGATGACGCCATTGTCGTGATCGAAAATATTACGCGTCATCTTGAAAGCGGCATGAAGCCGATGGCTGCCGCCCTCAAAGGCGCCGAAGAAATTGGGTTCACGGTTTTATCCATGAGCATCTCGCTCATCGCGGTCTTCATTCCTATTCTGATGATGGGCGGCATCGTGGGACGCCTGTTCCGCGAATTCGCGGTGATCCTTTCGGTGGCGATCTTCATATCCATGGTGATCTCCCTGACGGCGACGCCCATGATGTGCGGGTGGCTCCTCAAAGAAAAGCGCGAGCACGGATATCTTTACAACCAGACAGAAAAATTCTACCGCTGGATTATTTCCACGTATGCATCGGCGCTTGACGTGGTACTCAATCATCCGGCGTCCGTCCTGATGATTCTGGTGCTTACCATGGGCGTGACGGTGTTCCTCTACATCAAGGTGCCGAAGGGATTCTTCCCGCAGCAGGATACCGGACGTTTGCGGGGCGCTATTGTCGGCCAGCAGCACATCTCCTACCAGGCTCTGGTCGAGAAGGCTAAATGGTTCGAGGAGCAAGTCCGCGCGGACCCGGATGTTCAAACCGTCACCATGGTGGCGGGTACTAGCGGAGGCGGATTCGGCGGGAACAATGCGGAGATCGATGTTCAACTGAAGCCTGTAGGAGTTCGCAAATCCACTTCGGATCAAGTAATCGCCCGTCTGCGCCGCCAGACATCGGGCGTCCCCGGGGCCGTCATGTTCCTGCAAAACGCCCAGGATGTGCGTATAGGCGGGCGGCAGGGGAATGCCCAATACCAATACACTCTGCAGGCGCCGGACTTCGCGACGCTGGCGCTGTGGGGACCGAGAGTTCTGGAACAATTCTCGCAGCTACCGGAGATTGCCGACGTCAGCTCCGACCAGCAGAATTCCGGCTTGTCGTCCAATGTGGTCATCGATCGCGATACCGCGTCGCGCCTGGGTCTCACGGCGCAAGCGGTCGACTCCGCGCTCTATGACGCTTTTGGCCAGCGCCAGGTCTCAGTGATGTACAAGTCGATCAATCAGTACCATGTAGTTCTGGCTCTGCAGCAGCAATGGTGGGAAAGCCCGGACTTCCTGAAAACGATTTACGTGCAGACCCCCCGGGGCACGGATGTTCCGTTGTCGTCCTTCGCGCACTTCACGCAAGGGATCACTCCCATTTCACTGCCGCATCAGGGGCAGTTTCCGGCGACCACCATGTCGTTCAATCTCGCCCCCGGAGTTGCGCTGAGCGACGCCGTGACCGCGATCAACCGGGCCGAGGTGGAGATGGGCCTGCCCGCCGAAATTACCGGAAAGTTCGCGGGAACCGCCGAGGCCTACCAGGCATCGCTGAGGAATCAGCCCATTCTCATCGGAACGGCGCTGCTTGCGGTGTACATCGTGCTAGGCATGCTGTACGAGAGCCTGATCCATCCCTTAACGATCATCTCGACCTTGCCGTCGGCGGGGGTGGGGGCGCTAATGGCCATGGTCTTGTTCAAGAGCAATCTGGATATCGTCGGCATGATCGGAATCATCTTGCTAATCGGGATCGTGAAGAAGAACGCGATTATGATGATCGATTTCGCGCTCGCCGCCGAGCGTAACAAAGGGATGAGTACGCGCGATGCCATCTTCGAGGCCTGCCTATTGCGGTTCCGACCCATCATGATGACCACTATGTGCGCGCTGCTGGGTGGTATGCCCATGGCGCTCGGCTGGGGAGCGGGATCGGAGTTGCGCAAGCCTCTCGGCATCGCGATTGTGGGCGGCCTGGTAGTGAGCCAGATGCTGACCCTGTTCACGACGCCCGTGATCTATCTGTATCTGGACCGCTTGGGCAAGCGTTTTGTGCGGCGGGAACCGGACTACCGCAACCGTCCCGGTTTTTTGATTCCCGGCGGCCTGATGGAGAGTGGCGATTGATGACGCGCTATTGGAAAATTGCGGTGCTGGCTTCGCTGTTGTGTTCCGCTTGTAGAGTCGGTCCCCGATACCAGCGGCCCATGACGCCGATGCCGGTGGCTCTCAAGGAATTGAACGGCAACGACCAGTGGAAAATGGCGACTCCGAGCGACGACCTGATTAAGGGCAATTGGTGGGAGATTTTTGGGGATCCGGAGCTTAACCGCCTGGAAGAGCTAGTGAACCTCAATAACCAGAACATAAAACAGGCGGAAGCGCAGTTCCGGCAAGCGCGGGCCTTGGTAGCCGCCAATCACGCCAACTACTATCCTGCGATTGGATCCGCACCCTCAATCACGCAAAGCGACGTGGGACGAAACGGGGGCAGAACCGGCGGTACCAGTCAGAGCTTTTCCTTGCCGGCCATCGCCACTTGGGAGCCCGATCTATGGGGCCGAGTCCGTTTGTCGGTAGAGAATGCGGTGGATAACGCACAGGTAAGCGCGGCGGATCTGGAGAATTTGCGGCTAAGCGCACAGGCGCTGCTGGCCACCGATTACTTTGCGTTGGCTGCGCAGGATATGCAGCAGGCAATCTTGCGCGACACCATCGACGCCTATGAGAAGAACCTTCAGCTCACCATCAATCGCTATAACGGAGGAGTCGCATCGAAGAGCGATGTTACGCTGGCGCAAACCCAGCTCGCGGGCGCTCGGGCCCAGAGCACGGAAACGCGGATCACGAGAGCGCAATTTGAGCACGCGATCGCAGCGCTGACCGGCCAGCCGCCTTCCGCCCTGGATATTGGCGTGAGCAAGATTGCCGGCCCGCCTCCGCCGATTCCAATAGCGGTTCCATCGCAACTTCTCGAGCGGCGCCCGGACATTGCGGCGAATGAGCGTCTGGTGGCGGCGGCCAATGCGAACGTGGGTATTGCCGAGACCGCTTACTATCCAACGCTGACGCTCTCGGCAAGCGCCGGCCTTCTTTCGACGAATCTGGCGAATCTGTTCACCTATGCGAGCCGCAGTTGGTCAGCCGGCCCCGGAGTCTCGCAGACATTGTTCGATTTCGGCCGCCGGGGAGCTCAATTGGAAGGCACCCGCGCCGCATACGACGCGACCGTGGCCGCCTACCGGCAGACAGTTCTCACCGCTTTTCAGGAAGTCGAAGACGATCTTTCCAATCTACGCTATCTTGCCGAAGAAGCGGTGCAACAGCAGGAGGCGGTGGTCGCCGCTCAACAGGCGCTGGCTCTCGAGATCGACCGATATAGGGGCGGAATCGTTTCCTATCTGGACGTCATTACGACTCAGACCATCGCACTCAACGACCAGCAGAACGCCATTGCTATCCTGCAGCGCCGCATGAGCGCGGCGGTGAATCTGGTGAAGGCTCTGGGCGGCGGGTGGGACGCCTCGACATTGCCCTCAGGCGATGCGCTTCGTTCAACGGCGCTGGCCGATCCGAAGAACACGCCGAACGTGGCGCGCTCGACCGGCAAATAGGCCAACCGCCGGGCGTCTCAGTCTTCAGTGGTCCGTGGTGTACTTGCCACCGGAACTGGCCGGCCTTCTGAACGGAATGGAGCCGTGATGGCGAGTGCTCCCCAGACGAGAGCAAGACCGAGGTATTCAGTCATCTCGAATGGCCCGATGGCGTTCACGATTTTGTCATACGTCATCGCCGAAACCAGTGCCACTGTGTTGCCGACCAACAGTGCCCACCAGGCCCAGCGCGAACCGCGGCGGAAAGCTGTGGCGGCGATTGCGCAGCACATCAGGCCGAAGAGGACGTTGTAAACGCCGTACATACGGTAGAGCACCCTCATGTATCCCGCGATGAGTGGATAAGTAGCAGCGAGCTCCGACCAGGAACCGCCGGAGTAACCCTCGTATCCCGCTGGTAATATCGCCTTGCCCCCTGGACCGAGCAGGCGATCGGGACCTATAGCGACCCCGGCGCCCCAGGCAATATAGCCCAGGTCCACAATGAGGATGAGAATCCAAGCAATCTGTCGGCGCCTCATGTGGGCAGCCCTCCAGTGAGCTTCATAAAGAACCGCATGCAGGTGTGTCCAAAGTCGACGTTGGTGCCGTACATCATCGGGCAGGCGCCAGCGATTACGGTCATATCGTGTTGATGGCAGTAGTCGACCGCCTTTGGCGAGACACTTGAGCCTTTCCCTAGCGACTGGTGCATCCAAACACGGCGTACTCCAGCTTCGGTGCAATCTCGTACAATCCGCTCCGTGGTTTCAGGTCGCGTGATGATCACCACTCCTTCAACCCCGCCGGGAATGGATTGCAAGTCGGGATAACAGCGATCGCCCTCGAAGGTCTGCATGTATGGATTCACTGCGAATACATCATGACCCTTCTTCTTTAAGCGGCGATAGATCAAATTGCCGACTGGGTGGTGGTTGTTATGGCGGGAAACACCCGCAATCGCAATACGCTTTTGAGCCAGGAAATCGTCCACTCTGGCTTCGAGAGTTATCGGATTCATAGGACACCTCCAAACTCATAACGGTTGCTTGACGTCTCGATCCGCTTCAATCATCTTCGATGGTGCACTGGGCGACGATTCTAAACCCTGAAGGAAGCGGAACCATTTGTGCCCAACTGCGTGCGCCTTTAGCAAATCCAGCAACGGCTGCGACGGCTCTCCGTAGAATGTCATGAAGTGTCCGTCCGCATAGTCCTTGAACAGCTTGGTCCGCGCTTCGAGGATATGGGTGTTGTGTTCGATCAACCCTTCCGGGCCGGTGTATGCCTCACGAACCTCGCATTCCGTGCCATCGGTGCTCAGGAACCAGTCGTACCGTATCGTTCGCGTGTCTTTTTCCTTTGTGATCCGGATTAATTCAGCCGCCTGCTTCTTAAAGCCCTCTAGGCAGCCTGGGCGCACCTTCATGTGCGCGCTTAATTCTAAGTCGTCCATAGCTCCTCCACCAATCTCTGCTCGTAATCGCAGGCCGTTTCCTAGAATCGTCAAAATCCCCTCAGCGATCGGCACCTACGACTGCTTCGGCCGGCCGCGCGGCTGCGCAGATCGTCTCTACGTCCTGACTCGAGAGCCGCATTTCGGGATGCAGCAGTGTATACGATCCCGGCATCTTGCCGTTCTTCGCATCCTGACACGATGCGACCAATAGCAGTCGCTGCACTATCGGTTGATACGTGGACCACTCGGAGAAATTGACTGCCTTTCGCCCAGCCTCAACGCCGTATGCCATAGCCCACGACAACGGCGCGATTTGTGCGTACCACGGCCACACGGTCTTATTTGAGTGACAATCGCTGCACGCGCGATCTAGGACGGCGGCCAACCCGTTTGCCGTTCCTATTTGTGCCTGAATCGTGCGGCTTACATCGGTCGTGGGGGGCGCGCGCTCGGGACGGACGAATTGAGCGGCGGCGAAGACGGCGACGAAAACCGTAGCCGCCTGTTTCATTCGTCTGCTCATATCCCACCTCCTGCTAGGCAAGTTGAGAGACTCCGCGCTGATGTTATATTGTCTGCCACTAGTCGGCTGTGCAAACGCGCGACCACTCTCTTGTGCCGATTTAATCTTTTGTTTCTAAGCCTTTGTGAGATGCGCTATTGGGAAGCGTGCGCACGACTGCGCTCTTTCACCTGAGTGTTCCGCCCCACCCTGGCTAAGACCACTCACAGGGCGAATCATTTCGCGTCTGGTCTTTACCTGCGGTTGGGAGCGGATTACTTCCGGATGGTCGGCCCCCGTAGATCCGAAGCCACTTTCGGTTTGTTGGGCAGACGACTATATTTAGAGTGATGAACGTCACGAAAGCTGTAGGTCTGATTGCCCTTGCCGGCGTGCTTCGACTGCAGGCTGCGACGCCGGTAACGTTCCACAAAGATGTCGAACCGATCCTGCAAAAACGCTGTCAGGGCTGCCATCATCCTGGCGACATCGGTCCGATGCCGCTGATGAGTTACGAGCAGGTGCGCCCTTGGGCGAAAGCGATTCGCACCGCGGTCCTCCAAAAGAAAATGCCGCCGTGGTATGCCGATCCGGCGCACGGAACCTTCCGGAACGACCGCTCCCTTGCCCAATCTGAGATAGACACGCTAACGTCCTGGACTGACAATGGCGCACCCGCAGGTAGTTCCAAAGATGCGCCCGCGCCGCTCACACTCACCGATGGCTGGCACATCGGCAAGCCTGACGTCGTGATTCAAATTCCGCAGGCGTTCCATATCCCGGCGAGTGGCGCGGTGCCTTACCAGTACATCGTAGTGCCCACGAACTTCAACGAGGACAAATGGGTTCAATCAGTAGAAATTCGTCCGGGTAACCGGAAGGTAGTCCACCACATCAATCTCTCGGCAGTTCCTCCGTCGGCCGGCGGAGCCGCACGGCCCCCCGGATTCTTCACTTCCGACGCCGAGCGCCGCCTGCTCGATAGTCTGCAGCCAGGCCAGGAACCGCCGCAATTCGCGGCGGCGCGCGAGGGCGATCTGCTCGAGACCTTCGTACCGGGAGGCCTGCCGCCGGAACTGGAACCCGGACAAGCGAAGTTGGTCAAAGCGGGGTCTTCGCTCATATTCCAGCTTCACTACACCACGACGGGAAAACAAGAAGAGGATCAAACCAGCGTCGGCTTCATCTTCGCCAAGCAGCCGCCGCGCGAGCGCATCAAATCCATACTGGTGTACAACCGCCATTTCACGATTCCCGCAGGAGATGGCAATTCGCTGGTCGGCGCGCGGGCCGAAATTTTGCACGACGTAAAGATGGTCTCAATCCTGCCGCACATGCATCTCCGAGGCAAAGATTTTCAGGTTCGCGCGATTTATCCCTCGGGCGAAAGTGAAATTCTGGTGCGCGTGCCGAAGTATGACTTCCGCTGGCAGATTAACTACTATCTCGCCAACCCGAAGTTGCTGCCGAAAGGCACGGTGATCGAAGTTTCCGGGCACTTCGACAATTCTGTCAACAACTCTTTCAATCCGGATGCGACCGTGGACGTGCACTACGGCGAGCAAACCTGGCAGGAGATGTTGCACGGCTTCATGGAAGTTGCAATCGAGCCGACCACCGATACTCCCGAATTGCTCGGGCCTGGTCCCGGCCCGCTGCTGCCCCCTTACGCGACAGCCAGTGTATCTTCGCCGTCATCCGGGCCGACGGCGCCCCGATAGAAGCGGGCAGCTACCGCTACGCCCGGCGCATCGCACCTGGAATGATTGGGGATTCCGGGGGAACGTGAACGC
>DATJEI010000106.1:0-4655 GCA_035496735.1 Bryobacteraceae bacterium
CGCCCTTTCGGCGCGTCTGCTATGGTAGAGGGTTGGGCGGTTCGCAGCCCGTAGAGTCCCTTAAATACGCTAGAGGTCTGTAATGTCCGGTCATTCTAAATGGGCGACGATCAAGCATAAGAAAGCCGCCACCGACGCTAAACGCGGTAAGCAGTTCACGAAAATCATCAAGGAAATCACCATCGCGGCGCGCAGCGGCGGCGACCCCGATGGCAATCCGCGCCTGCGCACGGCCATCACCGACGCCAAAAACGTCAGCATGCCGGCCGAGAACATCAAGCGGGCCATCATGCGCGGCACGGGCGAGCTCGAAGGCGGGCAGATTGAGGAGATCATGTTCGAAGGTTACGGGCCGGGCGGCGCAGCCGTGCTGGTTTCCGCGGCCACCGATAACCGCAATCGCACGGTGAGCGAAATCCGCCATATGTTTTCGAAAAATGGCGGGAACCTGGGCGAGCAGGGCAGCGTCGCATGGATGTTTGAGCGCAAAAGCCAGATCATTATTGACGCGGAGAAGGCTCCCGGCGAGGACGAATTAATGGCGCTGGTGCTCGACGCCGGTGCCGACGATCTGCGCGCGGAAGACGGCAGTTGGGAGGTGCTATCGGCGCCCGAGGTGCACGTGCAGGTGCTTGAAGCCATTCAGAAGGCTGGGATTCCCACGGAATCGGCGGAAATCGCCATGATTCCGAAGAACCTGATGAAGCTTGAGGGCAAGACGGCGGCGGGGATGATGAAGCTCAGCGAAGCGCTCGAAGAACACGACGACGTACAGAATGTGTATTCGAACTTCGACGTCGATGAGAAGGACATGGAGGCGCTGGCGTAAGCGATTCCGCCGGGCGAAGTTCATGCGGGTGCTAGGCATCGACTGCGGAACGGAGCGCACCGGCTGGGGCGTGATTGAAAGCGACGGGCGCCGGCACGCGGTGCTTGCGCATGGGGTGATCTCTCTCTCTCCCCGGGATCCGCTGGGCGATCGCTTGGCCGCCGTGGGAGCCGCGTTGCGCTTGCTGCTGGCGCAGCACGCTCCGGAGGCGGCAGCGGTGGAAGAAGTGTTCTACTCCCAAAACGTGAAGACCGCGCTGAAGCTGGCGCACGTGCGCGGCGTAGTGCTGGCAGCCATCGCGGAAGCCGGAGTGATGCTGGGCGAGTACTCGGCGCTGTCGGTAAAATCGAGCGTGGTGGGTTACGGGCGCGCTGAAAAGAGCCAAGTGCAATTGATGGTGCGGACGCTCACGGGAGAGTCCATCGAGTCGGAAGACGCGGCGGATGCGGTGGCCGTCGCGATCTGCCATGTGACGCGCTCCAAAACCCTGCTGGCGATGCCAGTGAAGGTGGCTGCACGATGAAGGTCGCGGGCTTGTCGTTGACGGGACTGCTGGCGGCGCTGCTAGCAGTGACGGGATGGGGGATCGCCAGAGCCGAGGAGGTTCCGCGCATTACCTTCAGCAAGTCCTTCCCGGGATCGCAGCCGGCGTTTTTCCTCATCACCGTTGAGCGCAGCGGCGTGTCGTCGTACAACGAATCGCAGGATCCCGACAATGCCGAGAAACTCCAGCTTGAACCGAGCGCGGCCAGTGACATGTTCCAGATGGCGGAGCGATTGGATCATTTCAACAAGCCGCTTGAATCCGGCCTCAAGGTCGCCAACATGGGAGTGAAGACGCTGCGGTGGGAAGCCGGCAGCGAAAGCTGGGAGACCAAGTTTAACTACTCGACGAACGAAGACGCCAAGATGCTGGCCGACAGGTTTGAGAGCATCGCGGAGAGTGCGCAGACCCTGCTCGAGCTGCGCAGGGCTATCCGGCATGACCGTCTGGGCGTGAACGCGGCGGTCTTGAAGATTCAGGGGCTGTGGAACGACAAGCGGCTGGTGGCGACGGCCGACTTTCTGCCGCTGCTCGATCGGGTGGCCAACGACGAGGTCTACATTCATATGGCGCGCGAGCGGGCGGCACAGATCGCGGACGCGATCCGCGCACGGTCGAAGTAGGCCAGGCGCCCATCTAAAATAGAGACAGTATGAAACGCAGGATCGGACTGCTGGTTGTCTGCATATCGGCGCTGGGGCAGGCGCTGGCGCAGCCGCAAACTTCGGTGGCGACGCAGATTCGGGAAGCGACGCCCGGGGAAAAGCACGAGTTGGCCGAGGCGATCAAGGAAGCCAATACCAGCGGCTACGATATCACACGGGTTCTCGAAGCGCACCTCCGCAAGTATCCGGATACGCCGCTGCGTCCCGACATTTACAATTTGCTGGCGAAGGCCGCGGTGGAGATCCGCGACGACGCCCGCATCCTCCGCTACGGTGAGCCGGTGCTGGCTGCTGCACCCAATGACGTGACGCTGCTGGACCGGGTTTCGCGGGCGCTGCTCCACGCCGGGGGAAAAGAAAACGCGACGCGCGCGCTGGGCTACGCGAAGCGCTTCGAGGATTATGTGATTCGAGTGCCAGTTCCACTGGGCTACGATGCGGTGAAAAATCAGGAGGATCACGACCAGGCGCTGGCCCGCGCGCTGCTCTATGAGTCCCGTGCGAACCGCATTCTGGGCAATTATGACGATGCGCGGCGCACGGCGGCGCTGGCATATATCGCTTATCCCGATAAGGCGTCGGCGCGGGCGTGGTCGGAGGCGCTGGAGCTTCAGGGGAGGCACCAGGAAGCCATCGAGCGGCTGGCGGATGCGTTTGCGATTGCCGATCCGCAGTCGGCTGACGACGATCGAACGGCGGATCGCAAGCAGTTAGGCGAGCTGTATCGCAAGCTGCACGATGGTTCCGAGAAGGGTCTGGGCGACGAGGTTCTGGCCGCATACGACCGCACGTCGGCCACCATGGCTAAGCGCGTGAGCGAACTCCGCAAGCTGGATCCGAATCTGGGCGTCACCGACCCGATGAATTTTACGCTGGCGGCGCTCGACGGCGGGAAGCTGGACTTGAAGAGTCTGCGGGGCAAAGTGGTGATCTTCGATTTCTGGGCTACCTGGTGCGTTCCCTGCCGCGCGCAGCATCCGCTTTACGAAGAATTGAAGCAGCGGTTCCGGGAGCGGGATGACGTGGTGTTTCTCTCGGTAGATACGGACGAGGATCACCAGTTGGTGGCGCCGTTCCTGGAAGCGCAGCATTGGAGCAGCAGCAACGTGTTTTTCGACAACGGATTGGTGCGGCTGCTGACCGTCAGCAACATCCCGACGACCATCATTGCCGACAAGCAGGGACGGCTGGCGAGCCGCATGAACGGCTTCAATGGCGGCAAATTCGTGGATGATATCGCCGCGCGGATTCAAGCCATTCTCGACGCGCCGGGTGTGCAGTAGTAATGGGCTTCGGACGGGTGATCTGGATCGTTCTCGATAGCGTCGGCATCGGCGAAATGCCGGATGCCGACGCCTATGGCGACAAAGGCAGCGACACGCTGGGCAACATCGCGCGGCAGCGGAGCTTAGAATTGCCGAATCTGCGCCGCCTGGGACTGGCGAACATCCGTCCCCTCACGGGTCTCGACCCGGTGGCCCAGCCGGCGGCAGCGTTTGGACGCTGCGCTCTGGCGTCGCCCGGCAAGGACACAACTACGGGGCATTGGGAGATGGCGGGGATTCATTTGGAGAAGCCCTTCCCGCTGTTCCCGCAAGGTTTTCCGCGCGAGGTGATGGAGCCGTTTGAAACCCGAATCGGACGGCACACTCTGGGTAATAAAGCGGCGTCCGGCACCGAGATCATCAAAGAATTGGGCGAGGAACACGTGCGTACGGGATCGCCAATCGTATATACGTCGGCCGACAGCGTGTTTCAGATCGCGGCGCACGAAGAGGTGATCCCGCTTTTCGAGTTGTACAAGATGTGCGAGACGGCACGCGACATTCTGCGGGGTCCGTATGAAGTGGGGCGGGTGATCGCGCGGCCGTTCGTGGGCGAACCTGGCGCGTTCACACGCACGGCGAATCGCCACGACTACGCGGTGCCGCCCCCCAGGGGGATGCTGCTCGATCAACTCCAGGCGCGCAGCGTCGAGATCTATAGCGTCGGCAAGATTTTTGACGTGTTCCTGGGGCGGGGCATCGGGGAGCAGGTGAAGACCAAGACCAACGCGGATGGAATGGCCAAGACCCTCGCCGCCATGGACGAGCAGAAGCGCGGCCTGATCTTCGTCAACCTGGTGGATTTCGACATGCTCTACGGGCATCGCAACGACGTCGAAGGCTACGCGCGCGCCCTCGAAGAAGTGGACGCGTGGCTGCCGGCGCTGGATGCCAAGCTGGGCGCAAGCGATCTGGTGATTCTGACTGCCGATCACGGCTGCGATCCGACTACGCCATCGACAGATCACAGCCGCGAGTACGTGCCGCTCCTGGCCTATGGTCCCAAGGGGCGCGCGGGAATTAACTTGGGAGTACGCGGGTCGCTGTCGGATATCGGGCAGACGGTGGCCGAAAATTTCGGCACTACTATCGCGACCGGGACGAGTTTTCTGGGGAATTTACTCGGGCTTTAACGGGCCGTCGCACTTGCCGCTGCAGACCAACTCGGAGACGGGAGTGGAAGGGCCGAGGCGGTTGGGGTCCTGGAGCGAAGGCCGGCTTACCGAGGTGGTTTCCGTTACCACGCCGTTCGCTTCACGCCGCACGATCACTTCCTGTTCCTTAAGCTGCTG
>DATJEI010000107.1:0-18435 GCA_035496735.1 Bryobacteraceae bacterium
GGGATGTTCCTGTCCGGGCCACAGGAATCGAAACCTGGGCATGAAGACAATGGAAGTGCCAAAACCGATGTCGCGGTCGAAGGTGACAGTGACTTGGCGGGTTTTTACCCATCGGCTCCCGGTGACTTCGATAATATCCCGTCAGGGAACTCGAACTTCGCGCACATAGTTTGAGATCAGCAGGCCGTCGGAATCGATGGCAACCTTCTTAAACCGGATGTAATACCAGTAGATGCTCACTACCACGAGTACGCCGACCGGGGCTAACAGCGGCAAGACGCGGCTACCAGCAAGGGAAATGCCATACGTTAAAATCGCGACGACGACAAAGGGAAGAATGAATTTCGTGATGAACGTCTGCGCGGATGAGATGACTCGCGGCACCTAGAGCTTTTCTTTGAACATGCGGTTGACCACCGCCGGATCGGCCTGACCGCGGCTGGCCTTCATCACCTGGCCGACCAGAAAGCCGATCACCTGCTGCTTGCCGCCTTTATACTGCTCGACCTGCTTGGGATTCGCGGCGATCACTTCGTCGATGATCTTGCCGAGCGCCCCCTCATCACTGATGGACTCCAGGCCTTCGCGCTGCATAATGACTTCGGGCGCTTCACCAGCGGCGGCCATCTTCGGAAAAATGTCTTTCGCGAGCTTGCCGTTAATCTTGCCGCTGGCGATCAGGCCAATCAATTGACCCAGGTGCTCGGGCGAAATCGGCGAGGCTTCAATCTCCTTGCCGGCTTCCTTAAGCAGTGCCGCAAGATCGCCCATCACCCAGTTGGCAGCGGCGCGCGCATCTCCGCTCGCCGCCACTACTTTCTCGAAATACTCGCTCATCGCGCGAGTCGAGGTGAGCACTTCGGCGTCGTACTCCCGCAGGCCGTGATCCCCGATGAAGCGCTTACGGCGTGACGCGGGCAACTCCGGCATCTGCGCGCGGACCCGTTCTTTCCAGGCGTCGCTGATGCACAGCGGCGTCAGGTCGGGCTCAGGGAAATAGCGATAGTCGTGCGCGTGCTCCTTGCTGCGCATGCTGACGGTTTCGTCGGTGTCTGGATTATACAGGCGAGTCTCCTGCACCACGCGGCCGCCGCTCTCGATGAGCGCCACCTGACGGGCGATTTCGTGGTCCAGCGCCATCCGCAGAAATTTGAAGGAATTCAGATTCTTGACTTCGGCCTTGGTGCCCAGTTTCTCCGCGCCGTGCAGGCGGACGCTCACGTTGGCGTCGCAGCGCAGATGTCCCTTCTCCATGTCGCAGGTCGAGACGTTCAGATACTGCATCACCTGCTTGATCTCGGTGAGATAGGCGTAGGCTTCCGCGGAAGAGCGCATGTCAGGCTCGCTGACGATCTCGATCAAAGGCGTGCCGCTACGATTGAGATCGACATAGGTATAACGGTCGGAGTCCTTGAAGCCGTCGTGAATGCTCTTGCCGGCATCGTCTTCCATGTGGACGCGGGTGACGCCGATACGCTTGTTGACTGGGCCCGATCCCTCCGCGATCACGTCTACAAAACCGTGCTCGGCAAGCGGCTGGTCATATTGCGAGATCTGGTAGCCTTTGGGCAGATCCGGATAGAAATAGTTTTTTCGCGCGAAGATCGACTGGGGATTGACAGTGCAGTTGAGCGCCAGCGACGCTTCGATGGCCAGTTCGACGGCGTGACGATTGAGCACCGGCAGGGCGCCGGGCAAGCCGAGGCAAACCGGACACACGTTGCTGTTGGGCGCGGCTCCGAAACTAGTGGCGCAACCGCAGAAGATCTTGGTTCGCGTGGCAAGCTGAACATGGACTTCCAGGCCGATAACGGCTTCGTACCTGGCAATCACCTCAGGCGTGGCCAGCGTTTCGATGCTGGAGGGCATATCGAAAATTATAAAGGCAGAGCAGTTTTCTGTGCTTAACAAGGTGGACGCCCGATATCCAAGTAGGACTCGTACCTTAGTACTCCGTGGTTTATCACTTAGATCGTGGTTTTCGGCAAATCCTTGACCGATCTTTTCTTTGGGGACGGAAAGGTGGATTTCGCAAGGATGAAGCGAACGATTCGAGGAGTGATTCAGGCGTGGGCACTGGCGGTATTTTGCCTGTTGGCGTTGCTCTTAGCTCTGCCTTCGAAGGCATTTGGATACGTCGACCCGGGAACCGGATCCTTCCTCTACCAGGCCATCTACGCAGCGGTTCTGGGCGGGATCTTCTACCTGCGCAAATTTCTCAATCGATTTTTCAAGCGCGACAAGTAGCGGGGCTGAAGAAAAGCTATGCTCGCCACATGCGATGCCGCCGAACCCGGCGTGGTGTCCCGCTCTTTCCGCGATCCGGCTGGAATAGTGCTGCGGACCGCTGGCCGGATCCTGCGCTCTGTTGAGCCAAGCAGCCTCGCGGAGTTCGAGGCATTTCTTGCCACTCAGGCCGCCCGCGATGCCATCGAGGCGGGTCGACTGGTGACGTCGGTGAAGCTGTCGTCCGAGGAAACTGCTGGGCTGACTCCGGGCTCCGAGGCGATCTTCGAACACCAGCGAATTCCCTTCCCCAGCTATGCCCACGAGTGGCCTCCCGAGATGCTGGCAGCCGCGGGAGCGCTTACCCTGGAGCTATTCCGAAGCGCCTTGAGCGAAGGGTTCGGACTAAAAGACGCCACACCCTACAACATTCTATTTCGCGGACCGCAGCCGGTGTTCGTCGACGTGCTTTCCTTCGAGCGCCGCCAGCCGCGCGACGCAACCTGGAGGGCCTACGCCCAGTTCGTGCGCACATTTTTACTGCCGCTCGCCGCGCATCGTCATTTCGGACTATCCCCCGCGGATACCTTCGCGGGCAAACGCGACGGCCTGGAGCCCGGCGAGCTTTACCAGTGGGCGGGATTCTGGAAGCGGCTGACACCTCCCCTCCTGAGCCTCGTCACGCTGCCGAAGTGGGTGGGCGGTAAAGCCTCTGCGGAGACCTACCATCCCAAGCCCGCGGCTTCGCCGGAACAAGCGCGATTCATCCTGGATCACCTGCTGCGCAGCTGCGAGCGGCAGCTGAAGAGTGTCGCGCCGCGGCCCAATGGGGAATCGGTCTGGAGCGGCTACCTGGACCATAAGTCACTGTACTCGGCAGCGCAACTGGAGGCCAAGGAACGGTTCGTGCGCGAAGCTCTGGACTTGGCCGGACCTCGCGCCGTGCTCGACGTGGGTGCCAACGAGGGCCGCTTTAGCTTGCTGGCCGCGCAACGGGGCGCAGCGGTCGTGGCCGTCGATAGCGATCCCGCAGTAGTGGGAACAATCTGGCGCCGCGCACACGACCAGAACCTCGACGTGTTGCCCCTGGTCGTGGACCTGACACGGCCGACCCCGGCGATCGGCTGGCGCAACCAGGAGTGCGACTCGTTTCTGCAGCGGGCGCAAGGACATTTCGATATGGTCATGATGCTGGCGGTGCTGCATCATATGCTAGTCACCGAAAGGGTGCCGCTCGAGGAACTCCTGGGCCTTGCGGCGGAACTCACCCGCGATTATTTACTGATCGAATTCATTGCGCCGGCGGATCCGATGTTCCAGCGGATCGTGCGCGGACGGGAAGCACTTTACGGTCATTTAACTTTCGAGCGGTTTGAGTCAATTGCGGCGTCCCACTTCGAACTGGTGAAGTCTCTCAGAATTGAAGGATTGCATCGATGTCTATATCTGTTCCGGCTACGGCGCGCTATCGGTTAACAGACGCGGTGTTCTGCGCGTCTTTGGGATGCCTGTGCTTCATCCGGCGCTGGTTTGACCTGGAGATTCTTCAGGTACGCGGTCTCGACTTTTATCGCACGGCGCCACGCGACTCAGGGCTGCTGGTAGCCACGCTGCTTAGCTGTTCGCTTCTCGCATTGATATTCTGGCTTCTCGCGCAATGGGTTCGACTGGTAAACAACCCGCGTCTCACTGCCACCGCCCGCTGCGTCACCTTATTGGTAATCGCGTACGCGATCGAATCAATGCGCCGCTATTGGAACTCCGAGTTTCGCTTGATCGATTGGACCAGCAATGGAATTTTGATCGCAATTGAATTTGGCTTAGCGCTCGGCGCCGGCATGGCCATCATGGGGAACCGCCGTATTCTCCAGATGGCGAGACGTGTGGTCCTGCTGGCCGGCTGGCTGATCCCCGTAATGCTGTATGACTTCATTTGGGGACGCCCGCAAACCCAGCCTTCCGCGTTCCAGGCCAGAGGGGGCCTGGCGCCGTTGCCCCTGCGGCCCCCGACCGGGAAGAACCCGCCGACCCGAGTCGTGTGGCTGCTGTTTGACGAATTCGATCAGCACCTCGCTTTTGACGAGCGGGCTGTGGGATTGGAGCTCCCGGAATTAGATCGGCTGCGCTCGGAATCGCTGGTTGCTAACCGGGTTCTGCAAACTGCGGACGCGACCGTGGTGGCGGTTCCATCTCTCTTATCCGGACAGGTATTTGAGAGCACGCAGATAATGGATGCCAGAACTTTATTGGTTCGTCCGGCAGGCTCGGAAGCCATGCTGCGTTGGCGGGATCAGCCCAACGTATTCCAGCAGGCGCGGCGATTGGGTGCGAACACTTCGCTAACCGGCTGGCAACTTCCTTATTGCCGCATCATTGGTAATTCCCTGGTTCATTGTTTCGAGCAGCCTGGAGGTCATCCTGCAAATGCGCTATTGCGGGAAATTCAAGCGTCGGAAGAAACTATTTGGGACAATCTCGGATTTTTGTTCTACATGCAGACGCAAAATCTGCTGGACCTGTTCCGTCCGATGGAGGACGCCGTCTCGCCAGATATCCGCGATGCCTTTGTGCAGCGGCGGCAACTTCGGCAGTTTCTAGCTATTCGCGATCACGCCTACCGGGAAATTGCCGATCCACAAATGGATTTTGTGTTTGCGCACTTCCCGACTCCGCACATGTTCGCCATCTACGACCGGCATCGCGCCGAGTTTGCACTCAGTCCCGACACCGACTACCTGGACAATCTGGCACTTGTCGATCGGACAGTCGGCGAAATCCGAGGCACCCTGGAAAAGGCTGGACTATGGGAGTCGACCACGTTGCTGGTTACCTCGGATCACGCCGTACGTCCCGCGATGTGGCACAACCGCTACAACTGGAGTTCGGCCTTCGAGCGGCTGATAGGCCCGGGGGCCTCGCGCACGGTTCCGTTCATTCTGAAGCTGGCCCGGCACCATGAGGGCACAGTGTACGAACCTTCGGTCTCCAATCTGACCGCGACGCAGTTAAGCCTCGCCGCCCTGAGTGGAGAAGTCGCGACACCCCAGCAGGCGGTTGTCTGGCTTACCCGTAAGGGCTCCCACCCGCTCGTTTCGGCGCGCTAGCCGTTTCGCAGGCGCTATTGGCCTAGAAACTTCTCGATCTTCTGCAGCGTGCCCTCGGCATATTGCAGGTTGTTGCGAGCGCCTTCCACGTCGCCGTTCTGAAGGGATGCACGGGCTTCCTGCAAAACATAGTCGAGCCGGATGGAAGCGGCTTTGATGTCGCCGCGGAGGCCGAAGCCTTGCTGTTGGACACCCTGTTCGATGGAGCGCACACCAGCCTGAGCCGCGGCAGCGCGAACAGATACCCGATTGATACGATCGCGCAGTTCTTTCAATTCCGGAGACGCCGTGGCGGCAGTGACGGGTGTCCGGGCGGTGGCTGGCGGGGCTTGGAAAGTCTGCCCCGATTGCACTGCCGGCTCAGGTTGGCCAAGCGGCGCGGCTTGAGCAACAGGCGTCGCTTGAGCAATGGGTGCTGCTCGGGCGGACCGGGCAGGTTGGGCCGGGGGTTGCGCCGGGCGGAACGCGTATTGCGCCGGGACGGGCTGCTGAATCGGACGGATCGCCTGCACAGAGGTCGGCGCGGGAGTAGCCACCGGCGTGGAAACCGCGGCGGCTGCGGGCGCGGGGGCTGGCGTCGACACTGGAGCAGGAGTTGATTCGGCCGCCACCTGGGGTGCAGGCGCTGCATCTGCAGCCGCAGTCTGAGTCGCCACCGGACTTGGTAAAGAGGGGGTAGCTGCAGTGGGTGCGGTGGCCGGAACGCCCTGAGCGTCCGCCGCCCCGCCGCGCATCAGCTTGGGGCCCTCGATGACGGCTGCCACTAGCACGGCCAGTGTTACCACCGAGCCTAGCGCCATGTAGAGGCCTCTCCGGCTGCGTGCGGCCTCCGGCGGAATTACCCACGGTGCGGCGGCGGCCGGGGGAGGTCCTTCTTGCGGCAGCGGCGGCGGCATTCTGCCGGGAAGCGGAGCCGCTGCGACGGGCACCGCTGCAACAGCCGGCATCGCGACGGGCAGCATCGTTCGCGTAGGCGACACGGCGGCGGGGAAGGCGCTGGCGAGCGCGGCGCGGAACGCTTCGGCGGATTGAAAGCGGGCGGCCGGGTCCTTCTCGATCGCCATCAGAATAATATCGCTCAGCGCAGTTGGGATACCGGGGATAACCTCGATGGGAGCCATGGGCGCTTGCTGCAAGTGCGCCGACATGATCTGAAAATCGCTGTCGCCGAGGAAGGGCCGCCGTCCAGTGACCATCTCGTACATGGTGATGCCGAGTGAGTACAAATCCGAACGCCCATCGGGATCGCCGCCCTTGATCTGCTCGGGGGACATATAAAAGAGTGACCCGACGGTACTACCGGTCTGCGTCAGATGGCGGTCGGCCTGCACTCTGGCGATTCCGAAATCCATAAGCTTGATCTGGCCGCCGCTGGTCAGCATGATATTGGCAGGTTTAATGTCGCGGTGAATCACACCGTGGGCGTGCGCGTAACCCAGCGCGTCCAGCACTTCGGCCGCGTAGGCGGCAGCAGTGTTCGGCGGCAGCGGGCCGCTTTGCAGCACCTGCGATAGCGATGTGCCGTCCACGAACTCCATAACCATCACCAATTGGTTGCCGGCGCGCATGGCGGTGTGAAGCTTGGCGATGTTGGGATGATCCAGCGTCGCTTGCACCTTGATCTCATTCAGGAAGCGGTCGGCCAAGCCGGAATCCCCTTCGAGATTAGGCAGCAAAACCTTCATGGCTTCGATGCGGTGCGAAAGAATATTACGGACCTTATACACCTGGCCCATGCCGCCGGCGCCCAGGATCTGAATGATTTCGTAGTCGCCGATACGTTCGCCAATATCCATGCTGCCCTCCTCCGAAATGCAATGTCCCTATCTTAACGCCGGACGCGGGCGGCGTCATCCCTGGCCCGATTATATTGGGCCTGGGAAATACCGGCTGGTCAAGATGCAGGAATCAGACGTTACAGAGTTAGATGAACGCCATGGTCTTGACGCCCGAGATGTCGAAGCGCTTTCGGCAGCGCATGTTTTTGCACATGGCTTTATCGTCCAGCAGGACCATATAGCTGGCGAACTTGGCGAAGCGCGCCCGGTCGCGTTCATCCGCGCCGCGCGGCACCTGATCGAGCTTCTTACGCAACATCCAGCGCAATTCATAGGTATCCGCGGTGCGGCAGAACGGGCAATTCAGGGTTGCCGGCTTAGTAGTTTCAGACTCGCGGAAAAAAGCGCGCTCTTCCATAAAGGACAGTGCCCTTTATAGCACAGCCGCGCTTACACTGAAAGCGCGTGCTTCGCTGCTACATCACCGATCGTCACAGTCTCCCGGCCGGTGCATCGCTGATCGACAACATCGCCCGAAATCTGACCGACGGTGTCGAATGGATTCAAATTCGCGAGAAGGATCTTTCGGCGCGGGATCTGTTCGATCTCACCGTGCAGGCTCTTGGTCTCCCGAATCCCTATGGATCTAAGATCCTGGTGAACACGCGCATCGACGTGGCACTGGCCGCCGGAGCTGCCGGAGCTCATCTGCCCGCCGGCTCTCCCGCTCCGCGCCTGTGGCGGTGTTTGACGCCGCCGGGATTTCTAATTGGAGTTTCCTGCCACGCTCTCGATGACGTGCGCGCCGCAGAGGACCAGGGCGCTGACTATGCCGTCTTTGGGCCGGTGTTTCCGCCACGCTCGAAGACTTCCGGCCTCGAACCGCGGGGAATCGAAGGTCTCATGCAGGCGGTGCGCGCCGTGCGCATCCCGGTGCTGGCTCTCGGCGGTATCACCGCAACCAACGCGGAAGATTGCATCCGGGCGGGCGCCGCAGGCATCGCCGCGATTTCTCTTTACCAGTCCTGTTAGAATTCTTGCGTGGCCAGCAGTGCAGTGCGTCAGTCTTTCACCCGCGAAGCCGCCCGGCGTCTGCTCCGCGTTTCCGAAAAGCAGCTGAAGAGCTGGGAGCAACAGAAACTGGTGCAGCCGGCAGCCACCTATGGGTTCCGCGAGTTGCTGGCGCTGCGCACGCTGATCAAACTGCGCAACAGCCGCGTTCCTCCGCAGCAGATTCGGCGCGCCATCCAGGCTCTGATTAAGAAACTCCGCGGCGTGGAAGACCCGCTCACCGAGCTCAAGCTATACGCCGATGGCAAGAGGATTCGCGTGGAACTGGAAGGCAACACCATGGACGCCGAGTCCGGCCAATTGCTGCTCGGTTTCGACCCCGGCGAACTCAGCCGCCTGCTGGAATTCCGGCCTAAAGAGAATCCTCGGGCCGAGCGCGAGCAGCGTCAGGCCGCCGAGCATTGGTTCCAGCGCGGCCTGGATCTGGAGGCCACCGGCGCGCCCGCCGCCGACATCATTGAAGCCTACGAGAAGGCCATTGAACTAGACCCGGCATCCGCGGGAGCGCTGGTCAACCTGGGCACTATTCATTTCAACGCCCGTAACTTCACTCTGGCGGAGCGTTACTATATCCAGGCGACCGAGACCGATTCTGAATATGCACTGGCGCGCTTCGATCTGGGCAACCTCTACGACGAACGCGGCGATCGCGCGCGGGCGCTGGAACAGTACCTGGCTGCCCTGCGCATCTCTCCCAACTATGCCGACGCGCATTATAATGTCGCACTGCTCTATCAGAGCGCGCAGCAGCCCATGAAAGCCGTACAGCACTGGACGGCGTACTTGAAGCTGGACCCCTCGAGTGAATGGGCCACCATCGCACGCCGCGAATTGGACAAACTGCGCCACGCCGCCGTAGTGCGCGGACGCTAGCGGCCGCAATCCACCCCGCAGGCCGGCGACGGCCTCAGTGGCTCATCGAATATACAACGTAGTTCACGCCGATGCGAATACCCAAAGCTGAATACTTCTCAGGATAGTTCGGCGAATCCGCCCATTCCCACGAATCCCCTACGTCGGAGTTGAAGTCCATGACCACCATCAGGCGGCCATGGTCATCGTAGATCCCCTTCCAAAATGCATGATAGCCGTCGTTGCGGTATGTCATACCGCGCCCGAGCGCCCACTGGCCCGGTATCTGGTAACGGTCGTCCAAGTCGTAAACCGAGTGGAAGACCGCATCCTCATTATCGATCTCAACAATAGGCCGGTCCGGAAACACCATCCGCATGGATTCCGCAAAGCGGTTCCATTCCTCAGTACCCCAGAAATCGTCCAGCATCAGGAATCCGCCGCGCAACAGATAGTCGCGAAGCCGGGCCGCTTGCTGCTCCGTGAGTTTCCAATCGCCCATTTCGCCAGCCGCGAGCCACGGCCAGTTGTACACGTCTTCACCGTCATCCAGATTCACCGGCTGTTCCACGGACCGCGCATTCAGCCGGGTCAGGCGGCGTAACGCCCGCACGAACTGGCGATCGGCGCGGGGGTAGTCCTGCGACCAACTGGTGCCCCCTTCGCGCCAATCGAAGCGCCCGCCTAAGCCCAGCGGCCGGCTGAAGCGCCCGCGCGGGTGCGGAGGATACATCAGGCGTCCGAACACAAACTCGCCCGGAATGCGGTAATCGTCCGGCAGAGCAATGTTGTCGTAACCTTCCAGACTGATATAGACGCGGAACTCACGTTGGAACGCGTAGAGCGCGGTGACGGAGGCCGCCACGCCGCACGCCGCCAACCAGAACCGAGTCCAGGCAGTCATCTCGACACTGTGAGGATATCATTATGAGGAGCAAGTAAGCCGGGCAAGCTAAAATAGAACTATCTTGAACCGAATCTCGTTCGCATTCCGCAGCTTTTTCTCCATCCTATTCTCAGGAACGCTGGCGCCCGACATTGCCCTCGCGTTTGGCTACTCCAAGGCCATGCCCGTGAAGGCCGCTCCTCCGCCCAAACCGCAGGCTGGACCCGCCGATGGCGCCGTGCAGATTCTCTCCTTACTGCAGCGCGACGCGCGCCTCGTCGACTTCCTGATGGAGGATATTTCCGCTTATTCTGATGAACAGGTCGGCGCCGCCGTGCGCGACGTCCAGGCGCAATCGAAGCAATCGCTCGAACGCTATCTCCAATTTCAGCCCGTCATCGACGGCGTCGAAGGCAGCTACACCAAAACCGAAGGCTTCGCGCAAGGTGCGATCAAGCTCATCGGTAACGTACCCGCGAACGGCAAAGCCCCAGGAGGTCTGCTGCGTCACAAGGGCTGGCAAGCTGCCAAGGTTGATCTCCCTGCCGCCGTGCCCGGCACCGTGCTCGCGCCCGCCGAGATCGAAGTCGAATAGTGGCCCTTCGTAAATGAATATTGGTATCGACCTCGGCACCACCAACTCCGCGCTCGCTTACATCGATTCCACCGACGAAGCGGATTACCCCACTATTCACGTACTCGACGTCCCCCAGTACGTGGCTCCCGGCCGCATCGAGTCGCTCCGCACGCTGCCGTCGTTTCTATACTTGGGCGATCAGGAATACACGGGAGTTTATGCGCGCGAGCAGGGCGCCATTGTTCCCACCAAGTCGGTGAACTCCGCTAAGAGTTGGCTGTCGAACCCTGCGGTCGATCGCACCGCCAAGATTTTGCCGTGGGACGCGCAGGAGGGCGGCCGCGTTCTCTCGCCAGTCGAAGTCTCGACGCGCATCTTGAAGCACCTGGCAGACGCGTGGCAGAAGCGGCATGGCTCGCCGGTCTCCGAACACGACGTGGTGCTGACCGTCCCCGCCAGCTTCGACGAAGAAGCCCGCGAGCTCACTGTCATGGCGGCGCGTGAAGCCGGCATCGAAAAGCTGACCTTGCTCGAAGAGCCCGCCGCCGCCTTCTATTCCTGGATTGCCAACGACCTCACGCGCTCTCAGAAGAGCCTGTTCGACGGCCAAACGGTTCTGATCTGCGACGTCGGCGGCGGCACCAGTGATTTCACGCTGATCCGCGTCGCGCGCGAAGGCGACCGCATCGATTTCACGCGCACCGCCGTAGGCCAGCACTTACTGCTGGGTGGCGATAACCTCGATCTCACGCTCGCGTGGCTGGTAGAGGCGAAACTCGGCAAGACTTTATCGATCCGCCAGCGCAGCGGTCTGCGACGTCAATGCGCGGCCGCCAAGGAGCGTCTGCTCGCCGACCCCACTCTCGCCAGCGCCGAGATCACCGTGCTGGGCGGAGGCTCCGCGCTGGTCGGCGGCACGTTCAAAACCGAAATCCTCCGCGAAGAAGTTCTCGAACTCGCCCTCGACGGCTTCCTGCCGGTGTGCGAGCTCGCCGATCGCCCCAAGGAAGAAGAGCGCAGTCCCTTCCGCGAGCTCGGCTTGCCTTACGTTTCCGATCCCGCAATCACGCGTCACTTAGCCGCCTTCCTGGCCAGCGCCGGCGATGCCGTGCCCGACGCCATTCTCTTCAACGGCGGCTTCTTCATCCCCGACATCCTGCGCCAGCGCGTCGCCGACGTGCTCGAACATTGGTATGGCCGCCGTCCCCTGATCCTCGACAATCGCGACCTCGATCTCGCGGTGGCCGTCGGCGCGGCGTATTATTCTTATGTTCGATCAACCGGCCAAGGACTGCTCGTCCGCGGCGGTCTGCCTCGGGCTTACTTCATCGGACTCGGGGGGGATGGCGATCAGCTCCGGACTCTGTGCTTGGTGCCGCGCGGCTCCGAAGAAGGTTCGACGGTCGAGATCGATCCTGGCAATCTGCAACTGGTGGCCAACAAACCGGTGTCATTCCGCCTGTATAGTTCGCGCACCCGCACCGAGGACCGCCCCGGCGACGTCGTCGAATTTCCCCGCCAGCCGCAAAACGGCGAGCCGCACCTGCACGCCCCGCTCAACGCCGTGCTGCGCTTCGGCAAAACCGGCGAGCGATTGGTCCCGGTAAAGCTCGGCGCGAAACTCACCGAAGTCGGCACACTCGAAATCTGGGCTGACTCGAAAGAGAGCGAACACCGCTGGCGCTTGCAATTCGAACTCCGCAAGGCCGCGAAAGAACAATCCGCCGTGCGCCCCGGAGCCGTCATTAGCGACGAAGCATTGGCGGCCGCCGAAGCCCTGATCCCGGCGGCTTTTGCTGGTGACACTATTGAGGCCGCGCAACTCCCCGCCCGCCTCGAACAAGCCCTCGGACTGGGACGCAACTCCTGGCCGCTCTCGGCCATCCGCAAACTAGCCGACCATATGCTCGAGCTCTCTGAAAGCCGCAAGCGCAGCGCGGCACACGAACTCCGCTGGCTTAATCTCTGCGGCTTCTGTTTGCGCCCCGGCTTCGGCTTCCCCGGCGACGACTTTCGTGTCGAACAAGCCCGCCGTGTTTACGCCTCCGGCCTGACGTTCGCCAATCAGGTGCAGAACGAAATCGAATGGTGGATCTTCTGGGGCCGCGTCGCCGGCGGTCTTAATAAAAATCAGCAGACCGACGTGTTCCAGCGTCTCTCGCCGACACTGCTGCCGCGAGCCTCGAAGAAACCACAGCGCGTGAACCCCAGCCTGCTGCGCGAAATGTGGCGCGCCGCCGCGAGTCTCGAACTGCTGCCGCTCCAAACCAAGACCCAGCTCGGCGATGAACTCCTTGCCCGCATCGACAAGAACGATTTCGTCGAAACCGGCCTGTGGTGCCTGGCCCGCCTCGGCGCACGCAAATTATTCTATGGACCCATCAACCAAGTTCTGCCGCCCGCCACTGCATCCCGCTGGGTAGACGCCTTACTCAGAGTTTCCAAAGCCGCCGACACCATCGCAGCACTGGCCCGCATTACCGGCGACTCCACGCGAGACCTGCCCCCGCACACTCTCGAAACCGTACGCCGGGCATTCCCGGATCTCAAGCTTGAAGCCGAACCGACCGGCGACCTCGCCGCCATGGGCAAGATTTTTGGTGAGGAACTGCCGTCCGGGCTTGTATTTCATGAGTGAGCTGGATATTGTCGAAAAGTTGCGCCGCCTGGCATCCCTCGGCCATCGCGTCGCTCTCGGCATCGGCGACGACTGCGCCATCTACCGCCCGCACGCCAACGAAGAACTGCTGTTTACAACCGACCAATCTATCGAGGGAATCCACTTCCTCTCCACACAGACCCCATCGATCATTGGCCACAACGCTCTCGCCCGCAGCCTGAGCGACATCGCTGCGATGGGTGGGATGCCCCGCTTCTGTCTGGTCTCGCTTGCAGTGCCGGTCGAGCGAGGCGACAAGTTCATCGCTGCCTTTTATGGCGGTCTGCTGGCTCTCGCTCGCGGCACTGGAACCGTCCTTGCCGGCGGGGACCTCGCGCACAGCGACAAAATCTATTGCGACGTAATGGTCTGTGGGTCGACTCCGCGCGGCCAAGCCCTGCGGCGCAGCGGCGCTCGTCCCGGAGACCTGCTCTATGTATCCGGCCGCCTCGGCAAGCATTTTGGCGGACGCATCCAGCCGCGTCTCGCACTTGGCCGCACTCTGCGCGGCCGGGCGACTTCTTGCATCGACCTCAGCGATGGCCTCTCCCTCGACCTTCATCGCCTGTGCCTCGCATCCCGCGTCGCAGCCGTGGTCGATCGCGTCCCGATAGTGCGTGGCGTCACCCTCGAACGCGCCGTCCACGGCGGCGAAGATTACGAATTACTGTTCACTCTCCCGCGCCGTAAATCGCCGCCGCGCGGGACGACCCTTATCGGCAGCATTCTCAAAGGCCGCGCCGGGACGATCCAGTTTCAGGGCCAGCCCCTCACACCTCGCGGCTACGATCACTTCGTATGATGGTCACGATGAGGCAGCCGGTGCACGTGGTCTATGGCGGGGCGCACTTGTTCAAATCGGATACCACGCGCAAACTGGGGAGCCACGCCCGGCACGCGCTAGGCGAATATGCGCCCGATCCGGCAACCTTGGCCGAAATATTGGGCATTCGCGATGACTTGGCAGCGACCGTTTACCAGCGCGTAGTGGAAAAGCTGCTGCGCGAACCGGTAGAGAATTATCGCATTGATTTCGAGGACGGCTTCGGGATTCGTTCGAACACGGAAGAAGACGCAGCTGTGGAGGCTGTGGCTGCGCAGCTCAGCAAGGGATTGGAAGACGGCACCCTGCCGCCATTCATCGGGCTCCGAGTCAAATCGTTCGCGCCGGAGCCCAAGCCCCGCGCGCTGCGCACGCTCAACCGGTTCTTCAAGGCCGTGAGTAAGCTGCCGAAGGAGTTCGTAGTCACGCTCCCGAAGATCACGGCGCTGCACCAAGTCTCGGAATTCATGGACGCTCTCGCGCCGTATCCCAAGGTCGGCGTCGAGCTAATGGTGGAGACATCGCTTTCGGTCACCAAGCTGACCGAGCTCGTGGAACTTACCGAGGGACGCTGCGTAGGAGCACACTTCGGTCCCTACGATTACACCGCCTCGCTTGGCATCACGGCGCACAGTCAGCACCTGCTGCACCCCGCCTGCCATTTCGCGCGCTCGATCATGCTGATGACCCTCGCGGGCAGCGGTATCGCCCTCTCCGACGGACCCACCAACATCCTGCCCATACCGCCACACCGCCCTCTCCCCAGCGGCGCCGCGCTAAGCGACAGCCAGAAGGCGGAGAATCGCGCCGCTGTGCATCGCGCCTGGAAACTGCACTACCAGCATGTGCGCGACGCGCTGTATAACGGCTTTTATCAGGGCTGGGATCTGCACCCGGCGCAGCTTCCGATTCGCTACGCAGCGGTGTACTCATTTTTTCTGGAAGGTGTGGACACGGCATCGGAACGCCTGCGAAATTTCATCCGCATGGCGGCCCAGGCGACGATGGTGGGCGATGTCTTCGATGACGCCGCTACCGGACAGGGCCTGCGTAACTACTTCCTGCGGGCGGTGAGTTGCGGTGCCATACCCGAGAGCGACATCCCCCCGCTGACCGGCCTGACCGTGGAACAGCTACGCTCAGCGCGGTTCTGATTCGGCCAGTGCGTCCACCAGCGTCGCCGTCCGGATCGGCTTCGCCAGTACCAGGTCGACCATCTGCGCCTCCGGCGTGCCCTCCAAGTCCAGCGGCCATCCGGCGAGTACAATGATGCGGACGCGAGGCGCCGCGGCGCGGAACTCGCGGATCAATGCCAGGCCGTCTTTGGCTTCAGGCAGTCTCAGATCCAGGACCACACAGTGGGGCTGCGTTTCGGCAAACCGCGCGCGCGCGGATGCCGGTCCGGTGGCAATCGATATCTGGTGTCCCTCGCGCTCCAGGATTATTTTGCGCAGATCCAGAGCGGCGGCATCATCGTCCACCAGCAACACGCGGGCCATCAGGAAAACTTGACGCCGGCGATCACCAGCTGCGGCATTGCCTGATTCCAGCTTCCCGGAAGATCGTCGAAGGGAAGCCGGAATGATTTCGTCTGGCCTGGTTTCAAGCCGCCCATGCGGGTGCTGACGATAGCCAGCCGCCGCCTCAGCACTAACTGTCCGTAGGGATCGCGAAAGACACAATAAATCTCCACCGTGTCCAGCGGCCTCTCGCCCGCGTTGGCGATCTTCCCGCTGATCTCCACCACAGTCTGTTGAAAGTAGTTCTCGCTGGCCTTCATTTCGACGTCGCTCAACTGGAGGTTACGAGTGTATGCTCTGGCTTCGTCCGTTAGCGGGATGTCGCCATTGCCATGCCGGTCGAGGTACCGCATGTAACCCCACCCGGCGGCAGCTAGCAGAACCACCACGGCGGCCACATAGTACAGCGGGTTGGAACCCGCAGCCGCGGCGCGCTGATCGGCAACTGGCTCACTGGCCACTGATCGTCATCTCCCGAATTGAAATCGTGGGGGCGGCGATAGAGCCGCGGAACTCCAGATCGGAACCCACCTGCTCGATCCCCTGCAGCATCTGTTGCATGGTGCCCGCAATTGTGATCTCCGAAACCGGATACGTTAATTTACCGTTCTCGATCCACAGCCCGGCCGCGCCGGAGGAATAATCTCCGGTCACGGTATTCGCCCCACCGCCAATGAGTTCCGTGACGTACAGGCCGCTGGGAATGTTCGCGATGACGTCCGCGGGCGCGAGCACACCGGCCTCGATAAAAAAGTTGCCGGGACCGATGCCCGCGTTGCCGGTGATCCCGCGCGACGCGTTCCCAGTGGTTTTGAGATTCAGCTTGCGCGCCGAGTACGTGTTGAGCAAGTAACTCTTGAGAACTCCGCGCTCGATCACCACGGTGCGCCGCGACGCCACGCCTTCGTCGTCAAACGGAGTGGTACCGAAGAGGCCCGGAATGGTGGCGTCGTCAACCACCGTCAACGCATCGGAGGCGATCTTCTCACCCAGCTTGCCGGCCAGGAAGGACGCGTGGCGATAGATTGCGCCACCGTTGACGGCTCCGAAAATATCGCCCAGGAGCTGGCCCGCGGTGCGCGGCTCAAAGATGACGGGAACTTTCTGCGTAGGAACCTTGCGCGCATTCAGGCGGCGGATCGCGCGCTCGGCCGCGATGCGGCCCACGGATTCGGGGCTTTCGAGGCGTCCGGAGCTGCGCGCGGACGTGTGCCAATAGTCGCGCTCCATCGCACCGTCCTGCTTCGCAACAGGAACCACGCTCAAACTGCAGCTGGACGTGCGGTAGCTTCCCAGGAAACCGAGCGAATTCGCAAAAATGCGGCGGCCGATGTGCGAATCGAAAGACGCGCCTTCGGAGAGCTGAATACGCGCGTCAAAATCGAACGCGGCTTTTTCGGCGCGCATGGCCTGATCGATTTTCCACTCGGTGGTCATCTTGGCGATGGCGGCGTCGTAAAGCTTTAAGTCGCCTTCGAGTTTGCCGAGTTCGCTTGGTTCCGGCAGGCCACCAAAAGGGTCGACGCTCGTGATCTTGGCGAGTGCGAGCGCCGCCTTCACCATTTTTTCGATACCGTCGGGCGAAAGATCCGACGTGTAGGACGAAGCCGCCCGCTGCGCGCCTTTTTCCCCCGTCAGCACACGGATTCCAGCGCCGCGCGAGCCGGCTTCTTTCAAATTTTCGACTTCCTGCATGCGGACGCTGACTGAGAACTCTTCGCCCTCGGAGATCGTGCACTCGGCGTCCGTTGCGCCACCGGCGAGCGCCTGCTGCACCGCGTCGGAGGCGATTTGCTCTAACGTCAATTCTTGCACTGTCACGCGGCCGTTCCTCCCACCGTCATGCGATCGATCTTCACGGTCGGGATACCGACCCCCACCGGCACGCTCTGCCCTTCTTTGCCGCAGGTGCCGATGCCTTCGTCGAGCTTCAGATCGTTGCCCACCATGCTCACGTATTTCAGCGCTTCCGGGCCGTTGCCAATGAGCGACGCGCCGCGCACCGGGCGCGTGATCTTGCCGTCTTCAATGAGATAACTCTCGGTCGCGGAAAAAACGAAGTTGCCACTCGTAATGTCGACCTGTCCGCCGCTAAAAGTCGTGCAATAGAGGCCTTTTTTGACCGAGCGTACGATGTCGGCGGGATCGCTATCTCCGGCCAGCATATAGGTATTCGTCATACGCGGCATGGGAATGTGCTGATAACTCTCGCGGCGGCCACTCCCGCTGGAAGCCGTTTTCATAAGGCGGCTGGAGAGCTTGTCTTGCAAATAACCGAGCAGGACACCATTTTTTATCAGCACATTCTTCTGCGTGGGCATGCCTTCGTCGTCAACATTGAGAGACCCGCGCCGGCTGCCGATCGTACCATCGTCGATCACGGTGCACAGCGGACTCGCCACCTGCTGGCCGATCCGCCCGCTGAATGCCGACGTCCCTTTGCGATTGAAATCCGCTTCGAGTCCGTGGCCCACCGCCTCATGCAGCAGGATCCCCGGCCATCCGGCGCCGAGCACTACCGGCATCTCGCCCGCCGGCGCATCGATGGCATCAAGCTGGACGATGGCCTGTCGCGCAGCTTCCCGCGCGAAGTCCTCCGGCGTCTTCTCGTTCAGGAAAAAATCGAGAGTCACGCGCCCGCCCCCCCCGGCGTATCCATGCTGCGGAGGCCCGTCCGGCTGGCGTGCCAGCACCATCACACTCAGGCGCGCCATGGGCTGGCGATCGAAGCTGAGATTGCCTTCGCTCGTCGCGACCAGAACATTGCGCAAGCTGTCGGCGTAAGTGGCCTGCACCTGAAACACGCGCGAGTCGTAGGCGCGGGCCGCCACATCGGCGCGTTTGACCAGAGCCACACGCTCCTCCAGGCCCATTTCATTGGGGGCGTGGAGCATGGGATAAAGATTGTGCTGCTGAGCTTCCTCGAAACCCGTCTTCAC
>DATJEI010000108.1:0-5609 GCA_035496735.1 Bryobacteraceae bacterium
CTCTACGTCTACCGGCGCGATTTCCTGCTGGCTTATTCCGACCTCCCCATCGGCCCGCTCGAACAGGCCGAACGACTCGAACAACTGCGTGCACTCGAAAACGGCTTCAAGATCCGCGTGATCGAAACCGAGTATGAATCGCTCGGCGTGGACACGCCCGAAGATTGGCACAGAGTCTCGGCTCTCTACGAAAAAATGGTGGTAACGGAATAATGGCCAAATATATATTCGTCACCGGCGGCGTGGTTTCCTCCCTGGGGAAGGGAATCGCGGCCGCGAGCATCGGTTGTCTCCTCGAAAGCCGCGGCCTCAAAGTCACGCTGCAAAAGTTCGACCCATACCTGAACGTCGATCCCGGCACCATGAGCCCCTTCCAGCATGGCGAGGTCTTTGTCACCGACGATGGCGCCGAGACCGATCTCGACCTCGGCCACTACGAACGCTTCACCCACTCGCCGCTCTCGCAGGCCAACAACCTCACCAGCGGACGCATCTACGAGCAGATTATTTCGCGCGAGCGCCGCGGCGATTACCTTGGCAAGACGGTGCAAGTGATCCCGCACGTGACGAACGAAATTAAAGCCGCGGCCCGCCGCGTAGCCACCGCACCCGACGGGACTCCTGTGGATGTCGTGATCGTCGAAATCGGCGGCACCGTCGGTGACATCGAATCCCTGCCGTTCCTCGAAGCCATCCGCCAATTGCGCCATGAACTCGGCCGCGACAATACACTATTCGTTCATGTAACCCTGGTCCCCTGGATCGCCGCCGCGCAGGAACTCAAGACCAAGCCCACCCAGCACAGTGTGAAGGAATTGCGAGCCATCGGTATTCAGCCCGACATTCTGCTCTGCCGCAGCGAGCGTCCCTTGCCTCCCGACATGAAGGAGAAGATTGCGCTCTTCTGCGACGTCGATCCGCTCGCCGTTATCACCGCGCGCGATGTCGAAAGCGTCTACGAATGTCCCCTGGTGTTCGCGGAGCAGGGCGTCGACGACATCGCGCTGCGTCTGCTGGCGCTCGACGCGCCTCCCCGCGATCTGACCCGCTGGCGCGAAATGGTGGGCCGCATGAAGCATCCTGCGCGCGAAGTTTCCATCGGACTGGTCGGCAAGTATGTCGAATATGAGGATTCCTATAAGAGCCTCAAAGAAGCTCTGCTCCACGGAGGACTGGCCCACGACGCGCGCGTTAACATTACATGGATCGAAGCCGAGAGATTGGAGTGGCCGCAGGCCGCGGCCCAGCTCGAAGGCTTCGACGGCATCCTGGTGCCGGGCGGCTTCGGCAAGCGCGGTATCGAAGGGATGCTGGTGGCCATCCGCTACGCCCGCGAAGCCAAGGTCCCGTACTTCGGCATCTGCCTGGGCATGCAGACTCTGGTGATCGAATTCGCGCGCAACGTATGCGGCTTGGCCCAAGCCAACTCCACCGAGTTCGATCAGGCCACGCCCGACCGTGTCATCTATAAGCTGCGCGAGTTGAAAGGCGTCGACGAACTTGGCGGCACCATGCGCCTCGGAGCCTATCCCTGCAATCTCGCCGAAGGCAGCTACGCGCGTGCCGCCTACGGGCGAGCCGAAATCAGTGAACGCCACCGCCACCGCTACGAATTCAATCGCGAATACGAAGCCATCCTCAAGCAGCACGGCCTGCGCTTAACGGGCGAAACCCCCGACGGCATTTACGTTGAGATTTGCGAGCTCGCCGGGCATCCCTGGTATCTCGGCTGCCAGTTCCATCCCGAGTTCAAGTCCAAGCCGCTCGAGCCGCACCCGTTATTCGAAGCCTTCATCGGAGCCGCGCTGGAACATCGCAAACGGCGCGTCGAAGGCATCCGCGAGCCTGCGTCCATACCCGAGTTACGACGCGAAGCGTCCATCGTCAGATCGTGATCATCGACGTCGATCCCCAAATTCAAATCGGCGAGGGCCATCCGCTTGCTCTCATCGCTGGCCCCTGCGTCATCGAGAGCGAAGAGCACGTCCACTTCCTCGCCAACGAGATCCGCAAGATCGCTGGACCGTTCATCTTCAAAGCTTCTTTCGATAAAGCCAACCGCTCCAGCACCGGTTCGTACCGCGGCCCCGGCCTGAAAGACGGCCTGCGGATTCTGAAAAGCATCCACGACACCGGGATTCCAGTGCTGACCGATATCCACGAGCCCGCCCAAGCCGAGCTCGCCGCGGGAGCCGTCGACATTCTGCAAATCCCCGCTTTCCTCTGCCGCCAGACTGACCTTCTGGTCGCCGCCGGACGCACCGGCCGCATCGTCAATATCAAGAAGGGCCAGTTCGTGGCGCCCCACGACATCCAGCACGCCGCCGAGAAAGTCTCCTCCACCGGCAACAACAAAATTCTGATCACCGAGCGCGGCAGCTCCTTCGGCTACAACAATCTGGTAGTCGACATGCGCGGCCTGGCTATCATGCGCGGCTTTGGATGGCCGGTTGTCTTCGACGCCACGCACAGCGTGCAACTCCCCGGTGCATCCGGAACCGTTTCCGGGGGACAACCCCAATTCATTGCCCCGCTGTCCCGCGCCGCGGTAGCCGCCGGTTGCGACGCCGTATTCGTCGAGGTCCACGAAGCTCCGGAGCGCGCGCTCTCCGATGGCGCCAACGCCCTGGGGCTGGATCTACTCGGCCCGCTATGGTCGAAATTGCGCGCGATTCATGAGCTCGCGGCCTCGTGACTGCTGGTGCGGCTGGGCCTGGTCGATTTGGTCGAAACCTTCGTTCCCTCGACCCAACTTCCACCGCGACGCCTCGTACTCCGCCATACCCAGAAGACTCGCGCGGCATATGATACGTTCTACTTCGCGCTTGCCCTGCGCGAGGACGCCCTGCTGACCCTCGACGGTACCTCAAAAAGAAGCCCGCCGCGCCGACGTCCGCGTCGGTTGACCACCATCCGGTTGAAATCACTCTCCACGCCTGCGAACCCATCCGCGTCTAGAATATAGATATGCGTGACTCCGCTAGCACCCGTGCTGCCGCCCCCAAGCCCCGCCGACGCGGCTTTTCGCTGATCGAGTTGCTGATCGTGATCGCCATCATCCTGGTGATCGTGACCATTGCTGTCCCGCAGTACAACAAGCAGATGATGTCGGCCCACGAGACTGCGGCCCAGCAAGCCATCCAGACCCTGCACGCGGTCGAGACCCAGTATTACTCCCAGTTTGGACGCTATGCGGTAAGTCTCGCTGAGCTTGGGCCGCCCGCAAGCGGCGCTGAGGGCCCGGCCGCCGCCGGTCTGATTTCAAAGGATCTCTCCGAAGGCAAGAAGAGCGGCTATATCTTTAACATCGCGGCTACGCCCACCGGCTACGCGATCACGGCGGTGCCCGAGGCCTTTAACAGCTCCGGCCGGCGAACGTTTTATTCCGACCAGACCCTGATTGTGCGCCAGAACTGGTCCCAGGAACCGGCCAACGTCAGCAGCCCCGAAGTCAAGTAGAAGCCACCCGGGAAGCTAAGTGGGCTTTTTCCGGTATATTTCTCCCGCCCCGCTTCAGCCCGCCTCCGCCCAGCGCGCCGCCTGCGACAAAGCCGACAGCTGGTCCTGCAGGAAGGCGGCTTCCTTGGGCTGGCGGAGCAGGTCGAACAGGAACACCCGGTGCTTCAAATTGCGGATTAAGTCCTCCACATGCTCAGACTGAACCGATTCCCACACCTTGGCGGCCCGCGCCAGCTCTTGCAAGGCCTCGTGGTAATGCCCGGTGTCTTCCTCCAGTTTCGCCAGCGCTTCGTAGCCCTTGGCCAGGCGTGCGCCGCCCGTGCGCTTAAAAGTTCCCACCGCTTCCATCAGCAGTTCGCGGGCCCGTGAATAGCGTCGCCAACCCAGGTAACGCATGGCCAGTTCCCATTGCGCTTCCGCGACGGTTTCCAGATCCATTCCTACCATGCGCAATTTTAGCCCGAGCACCCGTTCCAACTGCGATGCGGCCGCCTCGACGTCTCCTGATGCCTCAAACGAGGCGGTTAGCATCTGCAAGTCCGCGGCTGCCTCGGGCGATCCCACGCCATGCTCCTTCTCGTGGACTCGAATCGCTCGCCGCAGGCAGCGCTGCGCTTCCGCGTGATCTCCCAGCGCGTAATACGCTGCGCCCAAATCGCTCAACCGGTGAGCCGTCGCCACATGACTCTCGCCCAAAACTTGTTCATGAATGGCCGCGCTTTGTGCCAGCAATTCCGCTCCCTCGCGCAGTTCGCCGCGCTGCTGCCGCAGTAATCCCAGCCGATGCAGCCGGCGAGCCGCTGCCATCCCGTCGCGGCGCTTCAACTTCGCTTCCGCAGCCCCGGCCTCTTGCAGCAGGCGCTGGACTTCATCCACCTGGCCGCGATCCGCCGCGATCGCCGCTAGCTGGTCCATCACTTGTATCAGCAACTCGCGCTCATCCGCACGGGTTGCCAGTTCCAACGCCGAACGCGTGGTTTCCTCGGCCTCCGCCAGTTTACGAAAGTCTTGACCGCCGCGAAACTGTTTTCGCTGAGCTTCCGCCAGTTCCAGGCGTAACAAAATTCGTTCTGCTGGCGCTTCCTGCCGCCGTTCGCTCTCGACCATGGCTTGCGCCAGGTGCAGCTCGGCGCCCTGATAGTCCGATTCCTCCAGCAATTGCTCGCCCGCTCTGCGCTCAGCGCCGTGCTGGTGGTTTCCCGAAAAAGCAATGAGAGACCGCAGATTTCCGAACATGGGCACCTCCCAGTAACGGCTGATAATCGGTCGTCTAAGGCTAAGACTTTAGCCCTTCCCGGAAAAAAGTTTGCTGGGCCTTCGCCGACCTTTTTTGAAATCTATGTCCAACGTGGGCAATCCGAAAAGGAAATGTGCCCCTAGATGAATACAGACGCACATACAGACGCACAAGACTTGACCCAACCGCCCCTGTCAGCTAGGTTTGTAAAATGTGCAAGCTCAGGCTCCAGGAGCAATTCGGCCAGATCGACATCTACCTTTTCGACCAGCTTCTGAAAGGCCGCATCTCGTCCGGAATGCGAATACTCGACACCGGATGCGGTTCCGGTCGAAACCTCGTTTACCTCCTGCGGGAAGGATACGAAGTCTATGCCGCGGACTCGGACGCGGGGGCCGTGGATAGCGTTCGATCCCTCGCCCGGATGTTCGCGCCGGCGCTTCCGGAGTCGAATTTTCGAGTCGAAGCCGTCGAGGGGATGTCTTTCGACGACGCCTGCGCGGATGTCGTCATCAGCAACACCGTCCTTCATTTCGCCCGCGATGACGCGCACTTCGAGTCCATGCTGCACGGATCGTGGCGGGTCCTGAAACCCGGCGGGCTCTTCTTCTGCCGCCTTGGATCCTCGATCGGCATCGAGAGCCAGGTGCAACGTATCCAAGGACGCCGCCACAGATCGCCCGATGGCTCGGAGCGGTATCTGGTGGACGAAGCGTTGCTCGGCTCGATCACCGATCAGTTGGGAGGAGAACTGGCCGACCCATTGAAGACCACGGTGGTCCAAAATCAACGCTCGATGACCACATGGGTATTGCGGAAGAAAGTACTTTGAGAGAAGCAGACCTGTTTGAGCGTTTGCGCTACTTGGGCTCTTCGTCGAGCCAGCGCAGCGGGCCAGACTTTGCTCGCGGCC
>DATJEI010000109.1:0-10412 GCA_035496735.1 Bryobacteraceae bacterium
GCGAGTCATACGCGAGCGCACGTGATTCGCGCTGTGATGGAAGGAGTCGCATTCAGCCTGCGCGATAGTCTCACGATTTTTTCGGAGTTAAAGGTGCCAGTGGAAAAGATCCGGCTCGGCGGCGGTGGGGCGCGATCGCCACTCTGGCGGCAGATTCAGGCGGATGTCTACGGCCGTGCCGTCGAGATCATCGCTGCCGAAGAAGGCGCGGCCTTCGGGGCGGCGATCTTGGCCGGAGTCGGCGCAGGATTGTGGCCGGGGGTCGACGACGCTTGCGACCAGGCCATACACGCGATTGAGGATATCCCGTGCCGGCCGCATATTGCTAAATTAATGAACGAGCGCTATCGCGAATACCAGCGCCTTTATCCGGCGCTGCGCAGCCTAATTTCACAACCAGGACTCTAATGCCCGACCAATATACTCCGCTTCCCGAACACAAGTTTTCGTTTGGTCTTTGGACGGTCAGCAATCGCGGACGCGATCCGTTTGGCGATGCCGTGCGACCCACGTTGCCTCCCGTGGAAGCGGTCAGACTGCTGGCTGAAGTCGGCGCCTGGGGAGTGAATCTGCATGACAACGACCTGGTGCCGATCGACGCCACGCCAGCCGAGCGCGACCGGATCGTGAAAGAGTTTCGTCAGGCCTGCGACGCCAACGGAATCGTGGTTCCCATGGCGACAGTGAATCTTTTCTTCGATCCCGTGTTCCGGGACGGAGCGTTCACCTCTAACGACGCGCGAGTCCGCGCCTATGCGGTGCAGAAAACCATGCGGGCGATGGATATTGGCGCCGAATTGGGAGCCGGCATCTTCGTGCTGTGGGGCGGGCGTGAAGGAGTTGAAACCGACGCCTGCCGCCGTCCCGACGAAGCCGTGAAGCGTTTGCGGGAGGCCGTGAACTATCTTTGTGAATATTCTCTGGATCGCAAGTATGGATTCCGCTTCGCGCTGGAGGCGAAGCCCAACGAACCGCGCGGCGATATCTACATGGCGACCACCGGCGCCTATCTGGGTTTCATCCCGACGCTGGCTCATCCGGAAATCGTGGGTGTAAATCCAGAGATGGCGCACGAACAGATGGCTGGACTGAATTTCGCGCATGCTGTGGCGCAGGCATGGGAAGCCGGGAAACTCTTCCACATCGACCTGAACGATCAAGTGCCGGGGCGCTATGACCAGGACTTGCGCTTCGGCTCGGCGAATCTGAAATCGACATTTTGGCTGGTGAAATTTCTGGAAGATGTCGGGTACGCGGGACCCCGTCACTTCGATGCCCACGCCTATCGAACCGAAGACTACGACGGCGTAAAGGATTTCGCGCGCGGGTGCATGCGAACCTATCTCATCCTGAAGGAGCGGGCCGCCCGCTGGAATGCCGATCCGGAAATTCAGGCGCTGCTTCAGAGCATCCGTCAAACCGGCCGCGGCGCGCCACAGTTGTCGGCATATTCTCCGCAACACCGAGACAGTCTGCTGGGAGAAAAGTTCGATCGCATTGCGCTCGCGGAGAAGGGATTGGCGTATGAGCGGTTGGATCAATTAACCGTGGATCTTCTGTTGGGAGTTCGCTAGAAGGGGTCGCGGAAGTACCGGTACTTTTGTTCCAGTCGCAAGTACCAATGAAGCACGGCGGCTGGGATATACTTTCCGTACCGTGAAATCGACGTTTTTCGCGCTTCTACTTTTTAGCTCGATGCTTGCGGTCGCCGATACGACTCCGCCGAGTACTCCCACTCAGCTCCACGTCATATCGGTTACTTCGACATCCGTGAGTTTGCAATGGAAGGCCTCCTCGGATCGTAAAGGCAGCGGCCTGGCGGGCTATGACATCTTTGAGAACGGCTCTGTAGTCGCCTCCACAGCGAATACCAAGTTCATCGTCACGGGGCTTGCGCCCTCAACGACCTTCCAGTTCGCGGTTCGCGCGCGTGACAACTCAGGCAACGTTTCCGCGCTCAGCAATACCGTCAGCGCCACCACCACGGGGCCATCCTGCACCTCCTATCCAGCGACGCCCGGAGGACTGCAAGTGACCTCGGTTTCCAGCAGCACGGCCAATCTTCTGTGGAACGCCGTCACGCCGCCCGCCGGCTGCAGCGTAACCTACAACGTCTACCGCGATGGCACGGAGATCGCCAGTGGCCTCACCACCGCGACCTACAATGCAGGCGGTCTGCTGCCCTCGACAACGTATCAGTTCGCGGTCTCCTCTACCGATGCGTTCGGAAGTTCGAGCTTATCGGGCCTGGTGGGCACGACCACCACCGCGGGCGGCAGCACTTCCGGCGGTTTCCCGCCACACATGTTTGCACCCTACACGGACATGCTGCTATACCCGACACCCTCGCTTTCGGGAGTCGCGACTGCCACGGGTCAGAAGTATTTCACGATGGCCTTTGTCGTCGCCGGCAGCGGCTGTCAGGCCAACTGGGGCGGCTATTACACGATGGCCCAGAATTTCGAGGTGGACGACGTTGCGGCGCTGCGCGCCCAGGGCGGCGACGTGATCGCCAGCTTCGGCGGCGCCAGCGGAACCGAATTAGCGCTGGCCTGTTCCACCGTCGCAACGCTCCAGGCGCAGTATCAGGCGGTGATCGACAAATACAATCTTACCCGGGTCGACTTCGATGTCGAAGGTTTGGCGCTCACGGACACAACCTCCATCGACCGCCGCAACAAGGCCATAGCAGCACTACAGGCTGCGGCAGCGGGCGCCGGAAAAACACTGGTGGTCCAGTACACGATCCCGGTCCTCCCCACGGGCCTGACCTCGCCAGGCCTGAGCCTGCTGCAGAACGCCTTGAATAACGGAGTCAACATCGGCGTCGTCAACGTGATGGCCATGGATTACGGCAATTATTACGACCCCAACCAGATGGGCACGTATGCGGTTGACGCCATGAATGCCACCATCTCGCAACTGGCGACGCTCTATGGCGCTGCGAAGACGGATGCGCAGGTGCGCTCAATGGTCGGCGTCACTCCGGAAATCGGATTGAACGACATTTCGCCTGAAGTGTTCACTCTAAGCGACGCGTCGACTCTGGTTTCGGCGGCGCAGTCGGGCGGAATTGGGATGCTGACGTTCTGGTCCACGGGCCGCGACCAGCAGTGCCCTGGTGCGCCGGTCGTTTCGGCGACGTGCAGCGGCATCATCCAGTCACCTTGGGCATTCACAAATATCTTCAAGCTATTCACCGGATTCTAATCCGCAATTCTGCGCCGCCTCGGTCCGCGCCCAGCAGCACACCTCCGCGCCGTATCCTGGAAGAAAGCCCGGTCAATGGCCGGCGACACCTGGCAAGCACTCACGATCGGAGCGACGCAGTCATGAGCCAACAAAGCCGAACCAGCCACCCGATCTACAATCTCCTGCCCACGGAGATCGCGGGGTTCGATTCGCTGGCGGAACTGGCGCTGGATATGCGCTGGTCATGGAATCACGCGACCGACGAATTGTGGCGGAAACTTGATCCCGAGCTGTGGGAGCTCACGCATAACCCCTGGGTGGTGCTGCAGACGGCCTCGCGGGTTCAGATTGAGAAGGTGCTGGCCGATCCAGTTTTCCGAAGAGAAGTAAACGGCCGGTTGCGAGAGACGCGGGAAGCATCGAAGAAGCCCGCCTGGTTTCAAAAGACTCATCCGGACGCACCGCTGACCTGCGCTGCCTATTTCAGCATGGAATTCATGCTGAGCGAAGCCCTGCCCATTTACTCGGGAGGGCTGGGGAATGTCGCCGGCGATCAGCTCAAAGCCGCTAGTGATCTGGGCGTGCCGGTGGTTGGCGTCGGGTTGCTCTACCAGCAGGGCTATTTTCGTCAGGCGATCGACAAGAGCGGCGAACAGCAGGAGCTGTATCCATATAACGACCCGGGACAATTGCCGATCGCACCACTGCGCCAACCGAACGGGGAGTGGTTGCGGCTGGAGGTTGCACTACCGGGGTACTCAGTCTGGCTACGCGCCTGGCAGGTCCGGGTGGGCAAAGTGAAGCTCTACCTGCTGGACAGCAACGACGCGGCCAACTACCCGGTTCATCGCGGTATCACCAGCGAACTCTATGGCGGCGGGGCAGAACTGCGCCTCAAGCAAGAAATGCTCCTGGGGATCGGCGGATGGCGTCTGCTGCGTGCGCTCGGGATCCAACCGGAGGTGTGTCACCTGAATGAAGGACACGCGGCCTGCGCGGTGCTGGAGCGGGCTCGCGACTTCATGGAACAATCCGGACAACCGTTCGACGTGGCCCTGGCCGCCACCCGAGCCGGTAATCTCTTCACGACGCACACCGCGGTGGATGCCGGCTTTGACCGTTTCGCGCCAGCCCTCATCGAGCAATACCTGGGCGGGTACGCGCAGAAGAAGCTCGGCATCCCGGTGCATGACCTGCTGGCGCTCGGCCGTGAAAATCCGGAGGATCCAGCGGAGGCTTTCAATATGGCGTATCTGGCAATGCGCGGGTGCGGGGCGGCTAACGGGGTGAGCCGCTTGCACGGGCACGTGAGCCGGCACATTTTTCTGCCTCTGTATCCGCGCTGGCCGGAGGAGGAAATTCCGGTCGGCTATGTGACCAACGGCGTCCACATGCCGACCTGGGACTCGGCAGATGCCGACGATCTTTGGACCAATGCCTGCGGAAAGGACCGCTGGCTGGGAATGGCGAAAAACCTGGCGCAGGACATTCGGCGGGTTTCCGATGCGAAGTTGTGGCAGGTTCGCACCGCGGCCAGCGAGGCTCTAGTGGAGTATGCGCGGGGGCGATTGTCCCGGCAACTGGCCGCTTCGGGCGCGCCGGACGAGTCGATCGAGGGCGCAAAGCATGTTTTCGATGCGAAGGCACTGACGCTGGGCTTTGCGCGGCGCTTTGCCACCTATAAGAGGCCGGACCTGCTGCTCCACGATCCACAGCGGCTGCTTCGTATGCTGACCAATGACCAGCGTCCGGTGCAACTGATCATTGCCGGGAAAGCGCATCCGGCGGACCAGGCGGGACAGGCCCTCATCCAGAAATGGGTGCAGTTCATCCGGCTTCCGGAGGTGCGCCGGCACGCGGTATTTCTCAGCGACTATGACATGCACCTGACCGAGAATCTGGTGCAAGGAGTGGACGTCTGGATCAACACGCCGCAGCGTCCCTGGGAGGCTTGCGGGACCAGCGGCATGAAGGTGTTGGTGAATGGAGGCATCAATCTATCCGAATTGGATGGCTGGTGGGCGGAAGCTTACACGCCGGAAGTCGGGTGGGCGCTGGGGGACGGCCAGGAGCATGGTGATGATCCCGCTCACGACGCGGTTGAGGCCGGCGCGCTCTACGATCTTCTGGAGCGAGAAGTGATTCCTGAATTTTATAGCCGCGACGAAAACGGCATTCCCGCCGCGTGGATCAAGCGAATGCGGGAAAGCATGGCGCAGTTGACGCCGCGCTTTTCGGCCAGCCGCGCGGTGCGCGACTACACCGAGCAACATTATCTTCCCGCTGCTGCCCTTTACCGGGAGCGCGCGGCGAACCAAGGCACGGTGGCGAAGCAAATGGTGGAGTGGCGCCAGGCCGTGGACAACAAGTGGGGCTCGCTCCGCTTCGCAGACCTGCGGGTGGAATCTCAGGCAGACAAGCACTTATTTGAAGCGGAAATTCTATTGAATGGTCTGGACTCGAATGCAGTGCGCGTAGAGCTGTATGCCGAGGGAATCAGCGGGGGCGCCGCCGTCAGCGTGGAGATGGAATGCGTGCACCCGCAACCTGATGCGGCAGGCCGCCACGTATATCGCGCGAGCGTCTCCAATGTGCGCCCAGCGGCAGATTACACGCCGCGAGTGATCCCGCAGCGCGCCGGAGTAGCAGTTCCACTGGAAGCCGCCCGAATCCTATGGCAACGCTGATGGCAGTATAGTCAGCGGCCGCCGGCGATGGGCGCCGCAGATTCCGGCAGAATCGTCTTGATCGTGATGCCTCCGAAACGGGCGCGCAGGTAAATGCGGCGCGAAGGAGACGGGTCGGCGTGAGAATATCGCTGGCCGATCAGATATCTGACGGCAAAGGCGCCGGGAAAATCGGAAGACACCGTCCCCACCTTGCTGCGGGCATCGATTGAGTAAGAGGATTTCTCGGGAAGCCACAGCAGCAGATCGCCGCGGCGGCAGGTCGCGTCGATGTCGCCGGTTACTCCGCTCACGGATACGAAGCCGGTGCGATGATGAATCGCCAGACTGGAGTTGCGCGGCACCTGAATTTCGTATTCAATGCCCAGGCTGCTCTTGGCTGTCGAAATAACCAATTCCGTGCTGGAAGTACGCTCGGCAATGACGCGAAAGCTCTCCAAAAGCTGCATCGCTCTGTCGGGATGCTTCCGCTCAAAGCCGTACGGCAGCGACTTGGTTACCGTGACAACGACCTCGGGGCGGTCCCATCCCTCCACTCGCAGGACGCCGTACGATCCGTTGATGTGAATCGTGCCTCCGGGCGCGAATTCAATGTTTTGGGTATTGGTGACCTGGCGAGGTTGCGTCGAGGGCTGAGTGGCGGGCTGCGTGGCGGGTTGCAAAGCAGATTGTCCGGCGAAATCGGCCGCTGAGTTTGTCCCCAGCAGGGGAAACGCAATCGCGATTACGCCGAGCCCGAGAAATTCAGCTAGCAGCTTGCAAGTCATGTTGTCGTCCTCTTGATGCCCCGCCGCGGCGTGATCACCGCGAGATCTCCTGCCGTCTCCTTGACCAACGGGCCACCGGACTGAATATCATAGCGTTTCAGCATCCACAACTCAGGGATAATTTCGCCGATTAAAGCTCCGTGGCAGAAGAGGCGAACCACCGCACTTTCCGAGACCACGATGCCCACGGCGCGGGTCGCCGAGCTAATGTGCGCGGCGGCAATGTGGCGGCTGCCGAGGCCGAGCGGAAGATCGATAGCCGTCGCGGCCGCGTCCAGGTAACGGCAGGCCGCAATAGCGATGCCCGACGCACTTACTACAAACGCGCCGTCCAACTGCGCCAATTCCTTTATGGTGCCGCGGAGATTGGGATCACTGATGCGGCGGACGCTTTCCGGGTGGCCCTCGAGAGGATTGAGAATCAGCGACCGCGACTTTTCGAGCACCGCCACTTCGTCGCCCAGCGTGAATAACGTGCCGATGCGTCTTCCTTCCCGACCCTCTCGCGCGATCTCCACCGCCAGCTCTATCAGCGACTCGACGATCTCGGCGTCGTAGTCCGTCACCTGGCAGAGAATGCTTTCAAACATCCCGAGCCGCTCCCTTCACTTCACGCATTACATTTATCTTCGCGCACGGCTGGACGCAGTCGCCTTCGATCATTATTGTTCCAATGCGGCAACCTTAGCCAGGCGTCGCAAATGCCGTTCGGCTTGGCTGAATTCGGCCGCCAGAAAGGCTTCGACCAGATCCCAGGCGAGTTCCGTCCCCACGGTTCGGCCCCCCAAACAAATGACATTCATATGATCGTCTTCGACCCCCTGACGCGCCGAGAAATGATCGCCGATCAGAGCCGCGCGAACGCCTGCAATCTTATTGGCGCAAACCGCAGCGCCCACGCCGCTGCCGCAGACGGCCACGCCACGCACTACCTTCCCTCCGGCAACCGCACGGGCCAGAGGGATCACAAAATCCGGATAGTCATCCTGCTGGTTTAGCGAGAAGGCCCCGAAGTCCGTGACTTCATGTCCCGCGACGCGAAGCTTCCCGGCAAGCTGGTTCTTTAATTCAAATCCGCCATGATCGGTGCAGATCCCAACCTGCATTTAGCGTTCCTAGCTGCCGGCGTCAGCGCGAATTATTCTCGCGAGGGCCAACTACTCCAAGTTACATGAGTGTTCTGCCCTTGCGCGCGTCCTCGCGCGCGGGCATTCAATCAGCGGACAGCATGTTAAACTTTTTCTGCGCGGGTCCACGTCGCCACCCGAATTTTCCGCCGCTCAGCGCGGCGGTGGGAAAACGCTAGACCGCATCCCGGCTCCCACGAGCCTTGCCAAGCGCGGGCGAAGAACGCGCCTAAGGGTTCGCCCGTCTCAGCCGGGGCGCCAAGTCTAAAATCAATCATTATGCCCGAAACCACCGAACAACTCGACGCGATGTTCCCGGCTTTGACGGACGCGCAGATCGGGCGGCTGTGCTCTTTCGGCGAGCAGCGGCGGGTCGAAGCGCGTGAAATCGTTTTCGATCAAGGCGACGCGAGCCGCGGTGTTTTTGTCGTGCTCGAAGGCAGCATAGAAGTTGCCAATATAGCGAAGGACCACGAGGACACTCTACGCGTGCTCCACCGCGGAGAATTCACCGGCGAAGTGAACCAACTTTCAGGGCGGCGAAGTCTGGTGCGCTGCCGGGCTCGCGAAGCCAGCAACCTGCTCGAAATTGCCCGCTCGGATTTGCGGCGCGTGATGCAAAACGATGCCGATCTGGGCGAAGTCCTGCTGCGCGCGTTCATGCTGCGCCGGGTATATTTGATTGCTCATTCGGTAGGGGACGCAGTGCTGATCGGATCCAGCCATTCCGCCGACACTCTGCGCCTGCAGTCGTTTCTTGCCCGCAATGGCCATCCGCACACCTACCTGGATGTGGAGCGCGATCCGGACGTCCAGATTATTCTCGATCAATTCGAAATTATGCTGGCGGATATTCCGGTGCTGATATGCCGCAATGATGTGGTGCTGCGGAATCCGACCAACGCGGAGGCCGCCGCCTGCTTCGGGCTGAATGCCGGGATTGACGAGGGTGGCGTTTACGACTTGATTGTGATTGGCGCCGGACCGAGCGGACTGGCTGCCGCGGTCTATGGAGCATCAGAGGGACTGAAGGTGCTGGTGGTAGAAAGCACCGCGCCAGGCGGGCAAGCCGGGTCGAGCTCGCGGATCGAAAATTATTTGGGATTTCCCAACGGCATTTCAGGACAGGACCTGGCGCGCCGCGCCTTCGTGCAGGCGGAGAAGTTTGGAGCCAATATCGCGGTGGCCCGGTCCGCGCGCGCGCTCAAGTGCGCACGTCCCCCGTACACGGTTGAACTGGACGATGGCGCGTTCGTGCAAGGCCGCAGCATTATTGTTGCCGCAGGCGCCCAATATCGCAAACTGAATTTGCCCAACCTGGCGCGCTTCGAAGGCACCGGCGTGTATTACGGCGCAACTTCGGTGGAGGCCGAAATGTGCGCCGGGCAGACAGTGGCCGTGGTGGGTGGAGGGAACGCGGCAGGACAGGCTGCGGTTTTTCTCTCCAGTGTGGCCAAGCGCGTGTACCTGCTGGTGCGCGGGCCGGGGCTGGCTGAAACCATGTCACGGTATTTGATTTCGCGCATCGAAGCATGCGCTGAAATCACGCAGAAGATGTACACCGAGATTCAAGCACTCGAAGGCGGCGCATACCTGGAGCGCATTCATTGGAGCAATTCCAAAACAGGTGTAAAGGAGACCGAGGAGATACAGCACCTGTTCATCATGACCGGCGCGGAGCCCAACACATCGTGGCTCGGCGAGTGCCTGGCTCTGGATAACAAGCAATTCATTAAGACCGGCGCAGACCTGGGAAAAGCGTGGCCGCTGCCGCGGCCTCCGTATCTGCTCGAAACCAGTCTGCCTGGCGTGTTCGCGGTGGGGGACATCCGGGCCGGAAGCTTGAAGCGAGTCGCGGCTGCGGTGGGCGAAGGATCAATGGCCGTGCAATTTGTACATAAAGTTTTAGCCAGTTAGCGCGGCCCAAGACGCTCAACAGCAGCCTAGCGTTTCGGCAAAAACTACCATTGGGGCCAATAATTTGCCTCATTTCGGCGTTACGAAAGCAGTGCAGCCCCATCTAACTAACGTGGGCGCAAGCATCTCTAGCTAGATGTGAGTGTTCTCCGCCGGATGGAAGGCCTTCTTCCGGCTAATAAATCAAATCGGAGCTTTTTGTATGGCCAATTCTCCAAAAAACTCAAAATACGTTTTACTGGGACACCGGGCGTTGCGCTGGTGCGGGCTGTGGGCTCTCGCTGTGAGCGCCCATGCCAGCGTGACCCCAGACAGCCTGCAGGCTGTGGAGGACCAGCGGCACGCGAAGCTTGAAACATTCTTTCAATCCTTTGGGTGTCCGGCGCCGTATCACGTGAAAGAGTACATAGGCGCTGCGGATGCTTACGCCATCGATTACCGCTTGCTTCCCGCGATTTCAGTATTAGAAAGCACCTGCGGAATTTATCAGCGCGAGAACAACCGTTGGGGTTGGGCCTCCGCCCGCAAGGGATTCGCATCTTTCCGCGCAGGGCTGGAATATATTGCGCATCAGCTTGCGGAAGGCCGCTATTACAAGAACAAGACACTGGAAGAAAAAGTTCGCATGTATAATCCGCGTCCACAGTACGCGAAGCAGCTAGACAGCTTGATGCGCAAGATCGACGCGGCCTTGCCTTCGCTCGCCATCGGGTCGCGAAGCG